>QWPN01000075.1 GCA_003671185.1 Planctomycetota bacterium | reverse complement strand
GCCAGGTTAACGGCGGTGGCACTGGTGCCGTTTTGCGGAAGGTTCGAGGACACGGTCACGCGGCCAGTCTGATGATGGACCACGACCCACAACGACTGCTCGCTGGCGAGCGTGTTGATGGCGGCGTCGTTCAACTCGCTCCGTGAGACGACGAACAGGAAAAGGGGACTCGTCGGCTGGTACGGCTGGATGGTGCGCAGGGCAGGGGCGCTCGTGACCTGCTGCATGAGCGTGTCGAGCCCGCCCACGGTGTCAAACACGAGCCCGATGTTGCCCTTGTTCGCCAAGGTGCCCCACGTGGTCGCCGGGTTGTCGCCGACGCCGGAGAACCTCAGGTCGACGGCTGCCGTCTTGGGGAGGACGAGGGCGGCGGTGCTCGGCGTGGGGTAGCAGGCCACCCGGACATCCATGCTCGTGCCGCCGGCCGGCCTGGGCCAGATCGTGTTCTTGTCGGTCTGGCCGTCGAGAGTGCGGAGCGTCACCGTCCCCGGGGGCGTGAAGCCCATCCAGGCGCCGGCGGGCTGCGCGTTCTGCCCCTTCTTGTAGAACTGGATGCGGTAGCCATTTTGCAGATCGGCCGCCGCGCCGTTGGTGGGGGTCACGGTCACCGCCGCCGTGGTGGCGCTGAGCGTGGCGGGCGGCATGCCGGTGGCGGTGCCTTCGAGGTAGGGGGGAATGTCGCCGTTGAAGATCGTGATGCACTGCCTGTTACCCACACCCGAGGACTCAAAAATCAGCCCGGCACCGGCACCGCTGCCCAGGGCCCTGGTCTGGGTGGCCAGGAGCACGGAGGCCAGCTGCTGGGCGGCGAGGCGAACCTGACCGCGGGCATTGGGGCGGGCTCCCAGTGCGATCATGCCGAACAGCATGGCGAAGATCGATGCCACCACCAGCAATTCGACGAGGGTGAAGCCGCAGCGGCGGCGGATGGCGTTCATCGCACGGCCTGCGCGTCGAGGTTCGTGATGTTGTCGGCACGGCAGTCGGGTTGCTTCTTGTCCCAGGCACCGAATGTGAGCACCGTGGCATTGGCGGGATTGCCGCAGTCAGCGCCCATGGCGAGATTTGACGCGGTGCCCACCTCGAGGCTGCCCTTGCCGTCGGGGCCGGCCGACCAGATCAGCGGCTGCAAGGGCTTCAGCAAGGGCGGCGCCTGCTGGAAGAACCTGGTGCCCACCGGCAGTTCGAGGCCCCCGGGCCAGAGGATGTAGCGGATGGGGTTCCCCCACGCATCCTGGAACTCAGGCGCCTTGTCGCCATCCTTGTCGCCCACGTCGCTGCCCATCAGATCGGTGCAATCGAGGCAGCCGGCGACGCCTCCCTGCATCACGATCATGAACAGACATTCCGCGTCGCCGAAATCATCGGAGGGGCTGTTGGCCGCAAGGACACCCGCATAGGCCCGGGCCGGAGTAGATGGGAATTCGGAGGGATTCGCTGCCGCGGCCCTGGCGTCGGCCAACCGGTCGGGCAGGTCGGCGGTGATCTGCCGGCGAATCAACGCGTCCCGGCCCATGCCCGCGGCGCCCGCCGGCATGCTGCGGCCGCCGACCGTGGCGAAGTGCGCCGAGACGACGGCGTCGATCTTGGCGATCAGCGCCTGCGTCTGCTGCCGCTTGACACTGCTGCGGGCCGAGGACACGGCCGCGCCCGTCAGGCTCACAAGGATCAGGATGATCACGATCACGACCAGGAGTTCGACGAGCGTGAATCCAGCGGGCCGCACCGGTGCGCGGACGGGCCGGCCCGCACCGAGCGGCACGACAGTCGCTGCGGAGGTCTCCCGGTTTTCCACGGCCGGCTCCCTTCCTCTCATGACAGGTCGTTGATCAGCTTGATGAGCGGCATGAACAGGGCCACGACGATGAAGCCCACGGCGCCGCCCAGAAAGATGATCAAGAGCGGCTCCATCAGGCTCGTCAGGCTCTCGGTGAGCACCGCCACCTCCTCGTCGTAGGTGTCGGCAACCTTGTAGAGCATGGTGTCGAGTTCGCCCGATTCCTCGCCCACGTCGACCATGTTCACCACCAGGTCGTCGACGACCGGTTTCCTGTAGCGGAACAGGTAGAGCAGCGCCCCGACGACGGGGACGAACAGCATCCAGAAGAACAGGGCCACGGCGTTGAACGGCGGAATGGCGAAGTTCTTGAGCGGCTTGGCGATCGCCTCGCCGTCGCGGATTGAATCGGACACCTTGGCGAACAGCCGCTCGAACATCATGTTGCCGGAGGTTTCCTTGGTGATGTTGAGGGCCTCCAGGATCGGCACGCCGCTGGCGAGCAGCGTGCCCAGCGTGCGCGAACTCCGTGAAAGGATGTTCTTTTCCACGAGCTGGCCGAAGATCACCACCTTGAGGATGAACAGGTCCCAGCCGAAGCGGCCGTAGGGAATGAGCTTGATGCCCTTGACCATCAGCACGAACCCGAAGGGGATGAGCGGCAGCAGATACCAATAATTGACGGTGGCCTCGGAGATGTTGATCAGCATCTGCGTCATCGCGGGCAGGGCACTGTCGAAATCGTCGAAGATTTTCTGGAACTGCGGCACGATCTTGATCATGATGAACGCCAGGATGCCGACTGCCACCAGCACCACCACGATCGGGTAGACCAGCGCCCCCTTCACCTTGCGCTTCAGCGACTGGCTGCGTTCCATGAACTCCGCCAGGCGGCGCAGGATCACCTCCAGGGCGCCGCCGGCTTCGCCGGCCCGGATCATGTTGCAGTACAGGCGGTCGAAGGCCTTGGGGCTCTTGGCCATCGCCTCCGAGAGCGTGGATCCGCCCTCGATCTCGTCGCACACGTCCAGCAGGCAGTTCTTGAGGCGGCCTGGTTTCTGCATGTCGGCCAGCAGTTTGAGGCTGCGCAGGATCGGCAGGCCTGCATCCTGGAGGATGGAGAGTTGCCGGGTGAAGAGCGTGAGTTCCTTGGTGCTCACGCCGCCCAGCGCGAAGCTGCGCCCCGGCTTCTTCTTGCTCGCTCCGCCCGCCCCGGCCGCCTTGGCCTTGCGGGCCTTGAGCTTCGTCACCATGTAGCCGAGCGAGCGGATCGTGGCCTGGGCCTCAGCCTCGTTGGCCGCATCCACGGTGTCGCGGATCTCCTTGCCGGTGGCCGCGTCGATGGCTTCGTACTGGAAGGTGGGCATGATCAGGCTTCCATGATGGTTTCGCGAATCACTTCGTCGGCCGTCGTCAACCCGGCGAACATGCCCTCCACGCCCGACTCGCGCAGGGTGACCATGCCGGCCCGGCGGGCGGCCTCGCGCAGGTCCTCCGTGGACGCGTTCCGCATCACCATGTCGCGGATCTCGTCGTTCATGATCAGCAGCTCGAAGAGTCCCAACCGGCCCTTGTATCCCGTGCGGTTGCAGCGATCGCAGCCGCGGCCCCGATAGAAACTACGGCCCGCGATCTGGTCGGTCGTCAATTCCAGGTCGGCGAGCACGTCGGACCCCGGCACGATCTCCTCACGGCAGCCGGTGCAGATGCGGCGCACCAGTCGCTGGGCGAGGATCGCCTCCACGGTGGCCGTGATCAGGAACGGCGGCACGCCCATGTCCCGCAGGCGGGTCACGGTGGACGGCGCGTCGTTGGTGTGCAGCGTGGAGAACACCATGTGGCCGGTGAGCGAAGCCTGGACCGCGATTTCGGCGGTCTCCACGTCGCGAATCTCGCCCACCAGGATGCGGTCTGGATCCTGCCGGAGGATGGCCCGCAGGCAGGCGGCGAAGGTGTTGCCGATCTCGGCGTCGATCGGCACCTGCACGATGCCGTCGATGTCGTACTCCACCGGATCCTCGGTGGTGATCAGCTTGTCCTCGACCTCGTTGAGTTCGGAGAGCGCCGAATAGAGCGTGGTGGTCTTGCCGGAGCCGGTGGGGCCCGTCACCAGCACGATGCCGTTGGGCCGCTTGATCACTTCGCGGAACTTCCGCAGCATCGCCTCGTGCATGCCCACCTTTTGCAGGTCGAGCGAGACCACGCCCCGGTCGAGGACCCGCATCACGACGCTCTCGCCGAACAGCGTGGGCAGCACGCTGACCCGCAGGTCGACCGGGTGGCCGCCCACGGTGAGTTCGATGCGGCCGTCCTGCGGCAGCCGGCGCTCGGCGATGTCGAGGTTGGCCATGACCTTGATGCGCGTGGTGATGGCGAAGGCCAGGTGCTTGGGTGGGGGCACCATCTCCTGGAGCACGCCGTCGGCCTTGAGGCGGATGCGAAACTCTGTCTCGAAGGGTTCGAAGTGGATGTCGCTGGCGCCGTCACGAATGGCGAGCAGCAGCACCATGTTGAGCAACTTGCGCACGGGAGCGCTCTCCGCCAGCGCTTCGACGCTGGTCAGATCGGTGGGGCCTTCACGGCCGGCGGCTGCGGCTGCCTGGGCGGCCAGTTCATCGTCGGCCTCCAGGTCCTCGACGAGTGACTCCACGCTCTCCGAATCGGACGCGTAGAGCTTCTCGATGGCCTTCTGGATTTCCGGTTCTGTGGCCACGCAGACGTGGATGTCGTGGCCGAGGAGCGTGCGGAGCTCGTCCGCGATCTGGATCTTTTGCGGATCGGCCGAGGCCACCGTGAGCCGGTTGCCCGTCAGTTCCAGCGGCACCACGCGGTACAACTGGGCCATCGGTTCGCTGATCAGCGTGGTGACCTGCGGGGGGATCTGCCGGTCGTAGAGCGTGACGAACGTCGTGCCCCACTGCTCGGCGAGAGCCTCGCCCAGCTGCTCATCGGTGAAAAAGCCGAGCGCGACGCCCACCTTGCCGATCAATTCGCCACCGCGCGAGGCCTGTTCCTCCAGCATGGTCGCCAGTTGCTGCTCGTCGATGAGCCCGAGATCGACCAGGATTTGCCCGAGTCTCTTCAGTGCCATGATGGGGGGTGCGGCGACGCCGCCTCCAGGTCGGGGGTCCGGGTCAGCGGTCCATATCCTTGCCCGCCTTGCGGGTCACGGTCTCGTCGTCGTCGAAGATGCCCTGCTTGGCGTTGGTGATGCGGCGCACCAGCTCGTCGTAGTTCTGTGCCTTGGAGAGCACGTCCTCCTCCGTGACCTTCTTCTCGCTCCAAAGCCGGAACAAGTGGTCGTCGAGGAGCTGCATGCCCAGCTTGGCGCCGGTCTGGATCGCCGAGTTGATGCGGAAGGTCTTGTTCTCGCGGATCAGGTTGCCGATGCCGGGTGTGACCACCAGCACCTCGTAGGCGGCGCAGCGGCCGCCGCCGATCTTGGGCAACAGCGTCTGCGACAGCACGCCAAGGATGGCGGTGGAAAGCTGCGTGCGCACCTGCTCCTGCTGGTTGGTGGGGAAGGCGTCGATGATGCGGTTGACCGTGCCCTGGGCGCCCGTGGTGTGCAGCGTGCCGAACACGACGTGGCCCGTTTCGGCCGCCGAGATGGCCGCCTCGATCGTCTCCAGGTCGCGGAGCTCGCCCACCAGGATCACGTCGGGATCCTGCCGCAGGGCCCGCCGCAGGGCCTCGGAGAAGGAGGGCACATCGGTGCCGATCTCGCGCTGGTTGACCGTGCTCTTTTTCGAGTAGTGGTAGAACTCGATCGGGTCCTCGATCGTGATGATGTGGTGATCGTAGGTGTGGTTGATGTAGTCGATGAGCGCCGCCAGCGAGGTGCTCTTGCCGGAGCCGGTGGGGCCGGTGACGAGGAACAAGCCGCGCGGCCGGGTGACCAGCTTCTTGCACACCTCCGGCAGGCCCAGTTGTTCGGGCGTGAGCAGCTTGTTGGGGATCTGCCGCAGGACCATGGCCACGCTGCCGCGCTGCTTGAACACGCTGACGCGGAACCGGGCCAAATCCTTGAAGGCGAAGCCGAAGTCCGTGCCGCCATGCTCGGCCAGTTCTCGCTGGCAGCGTTCGGGCGTGATGGCCTTCATGAGGCCGTTCGTGTCCTCCGCGGTGAGCACTTTCGTGGCCTGCGGCTTCATGCCGCCGTCGATGCGAAACACCGGGGGCAGCCCGGTGGTGATGTGGATATCGCTGACGCCCCCCTTGACCGCCGCCGTCAGCAACTTGTCGATCTGAATCGTGCCGCTGCCGGACTGTTGCGGCATCGCGTACACGTCGGCAGCCGAACTGCCGGCGGCCCCGTCGTCGTCCGACTTGGGGACGGTGTCCGTCTGCAGGTCGAGCTCCAGCGGGGGCGGTGTCGCCGCGGCCCGGAGCACCAGCCGCAGGCTCTTCGTGCCCTCGACGTCGACAATGGAACCCGTGCAGGCGCCCGCCGCGGACTTGACGGCGAAGTTGGCCGGATCGCCTCCGGGCGGCAGCACGTCCGCCAGCAACTTGGCAAGGTCTTCGGCGGAGATCGG
>QWPN01000040.1 GCA_003671185.1 Planctomycetota bacterium | reverse complement strand
TGAACAACGGGCTTTCGATCCCCCGCGCCTTGCGTGCCGGAACAAGCGTGGCCGCCGAACTGCTGATGCGAGACGACATCGGCATTTTGGCGGTCGGCAAGGCAGCCGACATCATCGCCATGCCGGGCGACCCATTCGATGACATCACCGTCACGGAGCGGGTCGAATTCGTGATGAAGGGGGGCATCATCACCAAGGACTTTCGGTGAATCCATATGGTCCCGGGCTATGGCAACATCCGGAGTTCGCGTTCCCCGGGTATGAGAGTGTGGCCGGGCAGCGCGGTCTTCGGCGTCGCACGCTATCGCCGATGGGCGGCGATCTCGTCGGGCGGTTCCGGCAGGAGCCAGGCGACGGCCGCTGCTGGGAGGAACAGCCAAGCTGCGTACAGCAGCGCCAGGCGGTGGTCGCCGACCTGCGAAAAGAGGCCGAACACGATCGTCCCTGCAGCCGCCGCCAACCTGCCGATGTTGTAGCAGAACCCGGCGCCCGTGGTTCGAAGAAGCGTGGGAAAGAGGGGCGGAAGATACATTGTGAAGAGACCAAAGACGCCCTGGCAGACTCCGATCGGCGCAAGCATCCAGAACAGCCGCGCCTCTGGCAACGGCGTGGCGTAGGCGGCGAGCATGGCGGCGAAGTAGGCGATGAAGAGGAAGGCGATCGACCGGCGGTAGCCAAGCGACCGGGCGAAAAACGCCGCGAGGAAGTTGCCGAAGATCGAGGCGACCATCACCAGGATCATCGCTTGGCTGCAGAAGGCGGTCTTCTCGGCGTCGGTCCACGGACCGACGTCTGGGTGGTTTCGCAGGTGCTGCAGATACCAGTACAGGAATGCCCAGTGGGCGGTGAGCGACAGGCTGCAGACGACGGTCGTGAGGATCGTCGTGCGCCGCACATCGCCACGGAAGAGATCAGCCACGCCCGGCGACGACTCGGCAGCGGCCGACCGTGCGGCATGCCATTCCTCCGGCTCTGGCACGGCCCGTCGGATCCAGACCACGAGAAACGCCGGCAGTACGCCAACGAGGAACACCGTCCGCGGCGGGAATCCCGACAGGAGAAAGCCTGCCACCATCGCCAGCACCACTCCCACGTTGACGGCCGATTGCAGCACTGCCGCCATCCAGGGGCGCCAACGGCGGGGCCAAGTTTCAGAGATGAGGGCCGCCCCCACCGCCCACTCGCCTCCGATCCCCAACGCCGCAAGGAACCGGCAGACGAGCAGTTGCCACCACGTCTGGGCGAAGAACGAGAGCCCGGTGAACAGGGCGTACGTGAGGATCGTCACGTTCAGGGCCCGCGTGCGGCCGATTCGGTCGCCGACGCGACCGAAGAAGCCGCCGCCGAGCGCCCAGCCCACGAGGAAGCCCGCCTGCACGATCGAGCCCGTGCGGCCTACCGCGGCATCCCGCTGGTCGAGGCCCCCGAGCAGTTCGGCTACGAAGGGGGTGGCCACGAGCGTGTAGAGGTGCATGTCGAGGCCGTCGAACAGCCAGCCGAGCCAGGCGGCGATGCCGCTCCTCCATTGCTGAGGTGAGAGATCGGACAGCCGTTCGGCCTCCGGGGATGCGGCGGGCGCGATGGCTTGATTGGGCAGCGCGGACATTCTTGGGATGGCCCCTGGGGAGAATCAGAAGCGAGAAGGCCCGAGAATTGAAAACAGATCGAACATGTCTGCAAGCGGGCCGGACCCCGCAGCCCGGCCAGGATTCTCGCGGCCCCAAATTTGCCTCTTTGAAGGAGCGTAGGTCTCGCCTCACTTCTCTCGTGACAAGAAACCGAGCAGTTCTTGCATCGGCTCTTTCGACACGGCAACCCCGCCACTGAATGGCCGATCGAAGCCGATGATGATTGTCAGGATGCAGGTGATCGCAAGAGTGCTCAACGTCACGCTCAGAGCTGAAGTGGCGAACGTCACGCTCGTCGCGAAGGCAATGCCGATGATCAGAAGAATGCATAACGTGGTGATCGTCAGCCACAATGCCGCTGCGATCAAAGCATGACTCGCGCGGATCCGGTTCGATCGTGCGGTTGCCGCCTCCGACAGTGCGGACATGATGAATTGCTTCCCGACTCGCTCCCCTTCGTCGGCGGGAGTAAACATGAGCGCAGCCTTGACGGCAGCCAGCCCAGGGGCGCGCGTGAGGGCGGGCCCGCGATCCGTGGCCATCTGTTGCCATTCGGTGTCGAGCACGTGTCGGATGTGGATCTTCACACCCTCCAGCACTTTGGCCGAGTGCTCGTCGGATAGAAAGCTGCTTGCGGAAGCGATGTGGCCCAGATGTATGACTTCCTGGTTCAGGCTCTTCGAAGCCACGTCGAAGGATTCCCATGCGCGTTGAAAGACGAACCCAAGCAGCAACGAGGTGATAAGTCCAGTCGACAGGACCGCGGGAACGATTGCCGAAAAAGGGATGTCCACGTGACGCTTCACAATCATCCGCGTTGTCAACAACACCGCGCCGGCTATCGACGCTGCGATGCTCAATACGAACAGAAAGATGATTCCACTTGTCTGTGCCTGGATGAATTCAAACATGGGATGGATCGCTCACGAATCAATTTGGATGCGAAGCCGCCGAAGCAGACTGTTTCGCTTTTGCCGCGATGAGTCAACAAGAAGTTCCTGCGTCGAAGGATAGCCCGGTCTGTGGCACTTCCTCAACCGGTGCCCAAGTTATGACTGGCTCTTGATTCGCCGAACCGAGCCCCCCCGGTTCCGCTATCGCGGCCCCCTGTCCACTTGCTTTGGTTACGCCTCACCAAGCGTACAGGGGTGATCCCTTGGCAGAGCAGCCCTGCGGACAGAAACCGGATTCATCTGTGGGGGCAGGTCAGTTAACAATTCCTCAGGCGTGCAGATGACCGACAACGGCGGAATCACTGTCAGTCGCCTCGTCGAGCACGTACTGAGAGGTCACGAGTTGGTGGTGCGACCTCTTGATCGTCCACTTCTTCCGGGTCAGGAGTTGGCGCGCAGCAGCAACGACCTGACCGGTCGGCCGGTTCTGGGCCACCTAAATATTTTCCAAAAACACGGCCTATGGAGTGAGCCCTCCGCATACGGCGATGGCACCGGCTTCCTGTGGCGAGCCAAGCCGCGCCGGGCAGCCAAAAAGACGGCCAAGCGTAAGCGGCGTTGATCGCCGCGGTCGCCGCCGGCCATTTGCTGATCTGCCCGCGATGAATCGCATCACGGGCACGTGAGCCCGTCGCAATTACGGCGGGCTTTTTCTTTTCCCTCCGCGAGAGCTGCACCGCGGCGCCGTCCCGTGGACGGGCGCAGCACGGGCGCTCCGCGGATTCCTCCAACACATGGAGTTTCAGACCATGAATAGTGTTGATTCGGAGCGAGTCGCGACGGATGCGACGGCGAATCACGGTCGAGCACGGAGGTTGATCATGGCAGTCAACAGGAAGATCGAGTGCGTGAAGCTCACGGCGGATGAGCTCACCACCAACTTTGCGAGCGGCCCATGGGCTGAGAAGTTTCCGCCCATCCTCACGATCGCACAGGCGGCGGACATGCTGCAGGTGCCCGTCGGCACGCTGCGCTTCTGGCGCACCACGGGCCGGCTCAACGGCTGCAGCCGTCGTTACGGCCGCGTGCTCCGCTTCTATCGAGACCGCCTCATCCGGTGGTTCTTCGAGGGGGAGAGGCGACGTGGCGCGTAATCACTCTCAACACGGCGAGCGTACCGGCGGCGGATACGAGCGGATCGGCGAACGCGTTTCGATCTTCGTGAACGGCCGCATCTGGTATTGCAACTGGCAGGAAGGGCCGAAGCAGCAGCGCAAGAGCCTCCGGACCCGCAACCACGAAGTGGCGCGGCAGAAGGCCCGGGCGCTCGAGGCCGAACTGTCGGGGGCCGTGCCGCGGCAGGCCGGCACGTTCGACATCGCCGCTGCCGTGCAGGCCTACATCGACTGGCAGGACTCCAACGACCGGGCCCCGAAGACCATGGTCAAGTACCGCGACGTGCTCACCCGATTCGCCGCCCACTGCCGCGATGCCGGCGTGCGGCTCATGCACGCGATCACGGTGCAGACAATCGACGAGTTCACCGTGCTGCGGCGGCGGCGGCGGGACGGCATGGCCGCGAAGAGGTCTACACCAAGCTGACGATCGTCCGCCAGTGGCTCAACTTCGCCGTGACCCGCCGGATGCTCACCGCCAGCCCCGTGGCTGGCACGAAGCTGGTGAAGCCCAAGCCGACACCGAGGGATTACTGGCGGCAGGACAAGCTCGACGCGATCGTGGACGCCGCCAGGGGGCCATACAAGGCGGCATATCTCCTGATGTCCGAGACCGGTATGCGGGTCGGCGAGGTCGTCCACTTAACGCACGACGACCTGACGCTCGATGGCCCGGCCCCCGTCGCACATATCAGGGCGAAGGAGGTCGTGGCCGGGGCGAAGCCCTGGCGGCTAAAGAACGGCGAGGAGCGGGTCGTGCCGCTGTCGCCCAGGGCCGTTGCCCTGCTCAGCACGCTGCCCCGCCGCCGCAGGTGGGTGATCGACCGGATGAACGGCACCGCCGCCACCGCGAATCAGCCCGCCAACGACCGCCACATCCTGTCCTACCTCAAGACCGTGCTCGCGAGGCTCGGCCTCGAGGGCACGAACCACAAGTTCCGGCACTCCTTCTGCACCATCGCCGTGCTCGCTGGGGTGGACTTCTTCACGCTCCGTCGCTGGGTCGGCCACGTCGACGAGGAGGCCCTGAAGATCTACGTCCACATCGCCGACGAGCAGGCCCAGATGACCATGCGGCAGTTGGCCGAGCGCCGTCAGGCCGCCGCACACCCTGCCAAACCCGCCCGGGGGCGGCAGGGCATCAGCAAAGTTTCAGCAAAGTCGTCCCGCGGTGGTCGCGGGGCTGGTGGTGTTTCAGCAAAGTCACAGAGGTAAACGATGACTCGCTTTTCTAGAAGCCTTGGAAACAAGGTCTGTTCGATTCGACCTTCTGCACCAAACGGAGAGGGCGGAATTCGACCTCGGACCTCTACGGCACAAAGGTGGCGACGTCATTCCGCAGTTCCACCCACGAACGGCAGCCACCGTAGTCGCCGTGCCAGGGCAGGCTCACGGGCGCCGACAGGGCGACCACGTCCACCTCCAGCACGTGCAACTCGTCCTTCCAACGGTGAAACCGCTCGGCCACCACCGCGTCCGACCAGACGTGCCGCGGCCGATACGCGGCCAGATCCTCCAGCCGCTGCACCCGCTGGGCCGCGCGGACCTTTGCTCGATGCCGGAACACCACCGTGCCCTCGGGCGGACGATCCGCTTCGATGTCGGCGAGCAGGTCCCGGGCCTCTGGGATCAGGCTCTCGGGCGACTGGTGCAGGAACGTGGGCAGAAGCAGGAACTCGGACTGCTCGACGCGGAACTCGCCGCCCGGCTCCACGATCCCGCCCTTTCGCAGGATCACGTCCTGCCGACCCATGGCCAGGGCCCGGCAGACCACAGCCCACTCCTTGAAGGCCGTGCGCACGACTGGCTCACTTCACCGGCTTGCGGACGTGGATGCCGTCGGCCGTGATCTGCAGGATGGGCACGCCGAGTTTGGGATCGAACACGCCGCTGCCCCGAATCACGACATCCTGCCCGGACTGGATGCCGAACAACTTCCGGGCGTCGAGGGGAATCTCCTTGCCGTCGGCGCCCAGGAAGCGCACCGCCGCCACCGGTGAGTTGGCCGCCCGCTTCTTGCAGAATGGGCAATCATCAGGCTTGTGACCGGGCTTCGCGGCATGGTCGTCGGTGGGAATCTCGAGCAGCGAAAACGACGCCTTGTCAGCCAGAAAGGGATCGATCCCCTTGGCCCCGATCCGCCCCGCGATTACCACCGGCTGCGGCGTCGTGGTCAGCTTTCCCTTGGCCGCGGCCAGCGTCATGGCACCCGCCGGCTCTTCGGCCAGCACCAGCGTGCCACGCACCTTCGCCACGTCGACCTCGGCCAGCGCCGGCAGCGCCGCACAACACACCACCGCCATCGACCAGCCCTGCATCCTTGCAGCGATCATTCCTTGATCTCCTCCAATGCCTTGAGCGCCACCTCGATCCTGTCCTTCAGCGAGGCATGCACCTCGGCGGGCGACTCACCCTGGCCCTCGGCGGCATGCAGCGCCTCGTCGAGTTTGCCGAAACACTCCTCGAGTTCGCCGATGGCCTTATTGGCCGTCTCGGCCGCCGCCGCCGACAACTTTGCCTTGGCCGCCAGCGCCGGCAGGTCTTCGAGCATGTGCCCCAGTCCGTGCACGGCGTCATCGGCGGCGTCGCGGGAGCCGCTCGCAAGTTTGGCGCCGATGTCGGTAGCGCATTTCCGCAACGCCGCGACGCCCTCGACGAGCGTGT
>QWPN01000015.1 GCA_003671185.1 Planctomycetota bacterium | reverse complement strand
GGTCGACGGGCCGGGGGTTCTCCTGCGGAAGCCGCGCCCCCACGGCCTTCCGCCAGGCCACGAGGCGGGCGTGCAGGTCCGCCACGCGCTGGGGACGCAGGGCGGCCAGGTCGTGGGCTTCCCCCGGATCGGCGGCCACGTCGAAGAGTTCCAGCCGTTGGTCCTCGAAGTGCTCCACGAGCTTGTCGTTCCCCGGTGCGGCGCCGTCGCCGGCGAGCAGGGCCGCGGCCGGACGGCCCCCTTGGTTGGAATAGTGCGGGTAGTGCCAGACCAGGTCGCGGGCCTCGATCGTGCCCGAACCCTCGAGCAGCGGCCGCAGGCTCGTGCCGTCGAGTGCCACGTGCGGCGGCCGAGCGACGCCACCGGCGTCGAGGAGCGTGGCCGCAATGTCGGCTGTCGTCACCGGCACGTCGCAGGTCGTGCCGGGCGCCACGACGCCCGGCCAGCGGACCAGGAGCGGCACCCGGATGCCGCCCTCGTAGAGGTAGCCCTTGCCCGCGCGGAGCGGCCGATTCGACGTCGGCGCACCCTCAGCGGTCGACAGCCCGCCATTGTCGCTGGTGAACACCACGAGCGTGTCGGCCGCGCGGCCGGCCCGGTCCAGGGCGTCGAGCACCATGGCCACGGTCTCATCGAGTTCACGGATCATGGCCGCGTAGACCGGCAAATCCTGCACCGCCCGCGCCGTGCGGTCGCCTTCCACCACGTCACGCGGCCCCGCGCGGGCCGGCAGGTCCGCCGCCCGCCGCCGCTCCTCGGCGAGCAGGTCGGCGCGGGCCTTGAGCGGCACGTGCACCGAGTGCGTGGGCACGTAGCAGAAGAACGGCCCGGCGCGGTGTGACTCGATGAACGCGGCCGCCTGCCTGGCGATCGCCCGGCCGTGCATGGGATCGTCGGGCGGGCCGCTGCCGGGTGCCACGTTCGTGGAGCCCACCACCGTGAAGCCATGGTGGGCAATGTCCTGTGGCGGACCGAGGTGCCACTTGCCGAACACGCCCGTGGCATGACCAGCGGCCTGCAGCAACTCCGCCACGGTAACCTCAGCATCGGGCAAGGCGTGGAGATAGTCGGCGGGCAGGAGCGTTCCGCGCCGGTTGCCCACCAGGAAGTTCGTGATCCCCACCCGCGCCGGATGCCGGCCGGTGACGAGCGCCGCGCGGGTCGGCGAGCACACCGGACAGGCGGCATAGGCCCGCGTGAAGCGCATCCCGGCGGCGCCCAGGGCGTCGATGGCGGGCGTGCGGTAGAAGGTGCTGCCGGTGCAACCCAGATCGCGGGCGCCGAGGTCGTCGGCCAGGAACACGAGCAGGTTCGCAGGCCTGCGGCCGGCCCCCGCGGCCGGCCCGGGCGCCGCAGCGGCCACCGGCTTCCACCAGCCGTCGAGGCTGGCGCGGAGGTCGCGGACGACGTCCGCATGACCGGCGGCCACGTTCCGCGTCTCGTCGGGGTCGGCCACGACATCGAACAGCTCCACCTCGCCGCGCTCATAGCGGACCTTCGTCTCCGGGTCGGGTAGTCGACCCTCCCAGGCCGGGGCCCCGGCACCATCGGCCGGGGCCGGCACGATGAGCTTCCAGCGATCACGGATCGTCCAGCGCCACATCAGGCTCCTGCCAGGGTCGTCGCTGTCGACGAGTGTGTGCGTGAAGCATTCGCCGAAGATCTGCCGCCGCGCTGCCACGGCCGCTGCGTCGAGCAGGTTGACGCCGGGCAGTCCCGCTGGCATCTGGGCGCCGCAGGCCGCCAGCACCGTGGGCGCGATGTCGAGCGACGTGGCCAGGGCATCGCTCGTGCCGGGCTCGATTGTGCCGGGCTGCCGGAGCATGATCGGCGTGCGCAGGCCGCCCTCGTAGGGCGACGTCTTCGACCGCGGCAGGCAGCGCTTGTCGGCGGGGTTCTGCAGCCAGCCGTTGTCCGTGACGTAGACGACGAGCGTGTCCGCAGCGATTTTCTCGCGGTCGAGATGGTCGAGCAGGTCGCCCACGGTACGGTCGAAGCGCTCAATGTTTCCCCAGTAGCGGGCCACATGGATGCTTTCCGCGGTCGACGCGTAATGGTCAACCAAGTCCCGGGGCGGATCATGCGGGTCGTGCGGCAGCATGGGCGCGTACCAGACGAAGAACGGTGTGCCGGCGCGGCGGCAGCGGGCGACGAAGTCGTAGATCGGCTGCATCGTCGTGCGGCCGATCGCCAGCCCCGCGTCGCCGTGCCGCTCGCCCTTTGTCATTCCCTCGGTGAAGCCTCCCCGCGCGAAGTCCCCCTGCCACCACTTGCCGGTTTGCAGGCTCGCATACCCGTGCCGGGCCAGGAGCGCCGGCACCGTCGGCCACTCGGCGAAATGGGCGTTCATCCGCGCGCGGCCCGCCTGGAACGCAGCCCGTTCCGCCGGACTGCCGCCGAACGGGTTTCCATCGGGCGGATCGTTGCCGCAGATCCGGTGCTCGTGCGGATAGCGGCCGGTGATGATCGAGGCCAGGCTCGGGCAGCACAGGCTGGAGGGGACGTAACCGCGGCGGAACACCAGGCTTTCCCGCGCCAACCGGTCGAGGTGGGGCGTGCGCAGGTGCGGATGGCCCATGAACCCATAGTCGCGCCAGTGCTGGTCGTCGGAGATGACGAAGATCACGTTGCGGGCGGGAGGCGCCGGGTCGGCGGCCTGTGCCCCGGCCCAACTCGCGGCGACCAGGAGGATCACGAGGGCAACCTGGCGGCGCATGCCCTTACGGCAGGACCGGCAGCAGCGGTGCGGGACGGAACGGGACGCGGACATGCAAACCTCGTGTTCCTGCTTGCGACTGTGTCGGCCGGGGCCGATGATTGTGGCACGCTGCGCGGCCGCGTGCCATCGGTGCATGACGCCCGTGCGGCACCCCCGGGACGCCGTGTATGGAGTTCCTTCGCATCCGGTGCACGGTCGTAGCCCTCGTGGCCACGGCGCTCGGCTGGTGCACCCCGGCCGGGGCCGACGAGGAACCCGATCCGCATCCCTTCGGCGTCGCGCATCGCGACCTCGACGGGTGGGCGACGGGCGGCTGGTGGACGAAGCAGGCGGCACGCCGGCCCATCGAACTCCACGTGCCGCGGCAGGATGTGATCGCCTTCGCGCTGTACACGGTCACCGTCCGGCCCTCCGGCGCCGCCACGCTCAAACTCACGGCACAGCTCTTTCCGCTGCTGCCGGGCGAGCCCCGCCGGGCGCGGCTGGAGATCCGCCAAGGCGGCGGCTGGGTCGAGGTGGCGCAGGCCGAGATCCGCTACCCGGGCTGGGACGCCCACTTCCGCGTCGACGGCTGGGACGCCACG
Source organism: Planctomycetota bacterium (assembly GCA_003671185.1). Classification (GTDB taxonomy): domain Bacteria; phylum Planctomycetota; class Planctomycetia; order Pirellulales; family UBA1268; genus QWPN01. The sequence goes on along the minus strand of QWPN01000015.1, from coordinate 17,821 downwards.
CGCGACTGGCCCTACCGCGTGCGGCACGGCGACGAGGCGATGTTCGCGGGCCTCGTGCGCCGCGACCCGGCGGACCAGCGGTCGATCACCGTGGGCGTGCTGTCGTGCAACTCCTCAAGCACGCCCGGGCCGCGCTACGAGATCGTGGCCGGCCTCGCGGCCGCCGACCCCGACCTCCTGTTCTTCGCCGGGGATCAGTCCTACCGGCACACGCAGCACACCGTCGGTTGGATCGAGTTCGGCCTGCAGTTTCGCGACCTGATCCGTGACCGGCCTACCGTCACCATCCCCGACGACCACGACGTGGGGCAGCCAAACCTGTGGGGCGCGGGGGGTACGAAGGCCCTGCGTGCCGACGGCGCCGACGGCGGCTACGTCCTGCCCGCGGCCTACGTGACCATGGTTGAGCGGCAGCAGACATGGCACCTGCCCGATCCCGTCGATCCCGCGCCGGTGGCCCAGGGGATCGGCGTGTATTTCACGCGACTCCTCCTCGGCGGCGTCGATTTCGCGATCCTCGAGGACCGCAAGTTCAAGACCGGCCCCAGTGGGGTGATCCCCAGTCTGGGGCCGCGGCCAGACCACATCACGGACAGCGCCTATGACCGCGCTGCCGTCGACCGCCCCGGCCTGCACCTGCTCGGCGAGCGACAGATGACGTGGCTGCGCGGCTGGGCGCGGGACGGGAATGGCGTCCGTGCCAAGTGCGTTCTCTCGCAGACGGCTTTCTGCGGCGCGGTGCACCTGCACGGCAGCCCGAACACCAGGCTGCTCGCCGACCTCGACTGCAACGGCTGGCCCCAGTCGGGCCGCAACGAGGCGTTGCGCATCCTGCGTGACGCCGGCGCGGCGCACCTGTGCGGCGACCAGCACCTGGCGGCGGTCGTCCGGCACGGGATCGACCGGCACGGCGACGGCCCCTGGGCGTTCACCTGCCCGGCGCTCGTCAACACCGTCTACGGCCGCTGGTGGCACCCGGCCGACGAACGGCCCGGGCCCCATGCCGTGCCCGCCAGCCCGTTGCCCTGGACCGGCGACTATGAGGACGGCCTGGGGAACAAGATCACGATGCACGCCTACGCCAACCCCGGCGACGTCAGGGACGAACGCCAGCGCGGCGACGGCTACGGGATCGCCCGCTTCGACTTCGCCGCCGAGACGCTCACGTTCGAGTGCTGGCCGCGGTTCCCCGTGGCCGGTCCCGACGGCAGGCCGCGGCAGTATCCCGGCTGGCCCGTGGTCGCGCCACTGGAGCGGCCCGCCGGGTTGCGGTTCCGCTGATCCTGCGGTCGAATGTGCCGCCATCAGACCGAGAGCATCCGCATCCTGAGGAGTTCGCAGCCATGCCCAAGAAGTCCATCTCCGCGATCGATCCCACCGGTAAGGCCGTGCTCGTGAGGGTCGACTTCAACGTGCCCCAGGATGACGCGGGGGCGATCACCGACGATCGGCGCATCCGCATGGCGCTGCCCACGATCCGCTCCATTCTCGACCGCGGCGGCAAGGCGATCCTCATGTCGCATCTGGGCAGACCCGCCGGTAAGGGATTCGAACCGGCCTTCTCGCTGGCCCCGGTGGCCGCCAAGCTCGGCGAACTGCTGGGCCGGCCGGTGACACTGGCGAGCGACACGGGCGGCCCCGACTCCCAGGCCAAGGCTCGGGCCCTGCCGGCCGGCGGCGTGCTCGTGCTGGAGAACGTCCGCTTCAACAAGGGGGAGAAGAAGGGAGACGACACGGGCTACGTGGCCGGTCTGGCCGCCCTGGCAGACGTCTACGTCAACGACGCCTTCGGCACCTGCCATCGCACCGAGGCCAGCATGCATGCCGTGCCGGTGGCGATGAAGGGGGCGGGCAAACCGGCCGTGGTGGGATTTCTCGTCGAGAAGGAGATCCAGTACCTGGCCGACGCCGTCGCCCGTCCCAAGCGGCCCTTCGTGGCGATCCTCGGCGGCAAGAAGGTGTCCGACAAAATCGCCGTGATCACGAACCTACTGAAGGTCTGCGACCACGTCCTCATCGGCGGGGCCATGGCCTACACCTTCTCACTCGCGCAGGGCGGGCGGACCGGGAAATCGCTCGTCGAGCCCGACAAGCTCGAACTGGCGAAGCAACTGCTGGCCACGGGGGGGACGAAACTCGTGCTCCCCGTCGACACCCACTGCGCCGACGATTTCTCCGCCGCCGCCAATCGGCAGATCGTGAAGGCGGGCGAGATTCCCGACGGCTTCGAGGGGCTCGACATCGGCCCCGACACGGCCCGGCGCTACAGCGAGATCATCCGTACCGCCGGCACGGTGGTCTGGAACGGACCGATGGGAGTCTTCGAGATGCCTCCCTTCGATGCCGGCACCAAGGCGGTGGCCGACGCCGTGGCTGCGGCCACCGTGGCGGGTGCCGTGACGATCATCGGTGGCGGCGACTCGGCCGCGGCCGTCGAGCAACTTGGCTACGCCGACCGGGTGAGCCATGTCTCCACCGGCGGCGGCGCATCACTGGAGATGCTCGAAGGCAAGGCCTTCGAGACCGTGGCCGTGCTCGACGAGGTCTGATGGCCGGCCGCCCGGTCTGGCGGCCGGCTCACAGGCCGGCGGTGTCGCGAACCGCAGGCTGCGCGGCGCGGGCCGCCGCAATCCTGGGACCCGCTGCGACGACATACTCCACGTCTCGAGGGCTCAGCTTCGCCACCGGCACCACGAACCGATGCCCTGCTGTCTCGAGGACGCAGGCTCCATCGGCGCGGATGTCGATGAGCGCCGCCACGATCGCATACGTCCCACTGCTGTTGACCCAGCGCCGGTTTGGCTCGCGGCTGCGCCGTGCGGCGGGCTCAACCTGACCCGGCTCCTCTGCGGCGGGCTCGTCAGCCGCCGGCACCTCGAACGGATCGTCAGCGTCCGCAGGCTGGCTGCCCGGATCCTCGCTCGCCGGCGCATCGTCGGCCGGCGCAGCCGGTGCATCGTCGACCGCCGGAACCGTGGCCACGGGCTCTTCCGTGGCGGGTGCGTCGACCGCAGCATCGTCCGCTGCCGCTGGAGTTGCCTCCTCCGCGTCAGGCTCGGGCACGTCCGCCACGCCTGGTTCGTCGGCCCCGGCGGCCGCATCGTCCGCAGCCGGTGCCGGCACGGGTTCATCGACGCCGCCAAACGGGTCGGCTGGCTCGGCGGTAGCCGCGGGCTCGTCGTCTTCCTCGAACGGATTCTTGGGCTCGGCGGGGGCGCTGGGCTCGGGTTGCGGCGGCGTCTCCGGCGCGGGCTCGACGTCCGGCGCGGGCGTTACGGCCGGATCCGCGGCGGCGGCAGGTTCCTCGGCCGGCGCCACATCATCAGCGGGCATCGGCTCAACCGGCGAATCGGCGACTGGCTCGGTACCTTCCGGCACGGCGTCGGTCGGCAGCGGGGACACCGGCTCAACCGCTTCCTCCACACCAGGTTCGGCCGGCGCGGCCTCGGCATCGAGGGGGTTTCGTTCCACGTCTTCGGGCTCCGCCGGCGCCGGTGCAACGACGTCGGCTGGCGGCACGGCCTGATCTCCGGACGGTGGTTCGACGGGCAAGGCCGGTTCGACGGGCAAGGCCGGTTCGACGGGCAAGACCGGTTCGACGGACAGCGCCGGCTCGGGGGGGGCGACCGGGGTCACCACGGCCGGCGCCTGGCCGGCAACCGGCACGTCGTTCGAGGCCGGTCTGACATCGGCCGCGGGAGCAAGAACCGGCGGCGGCTCGACCGGCACGATCGTCGGCGCTGCGGGCGGCGGCACTGCATCGACCACGGTGGGTGATGTCGCGGCTGGATTCGAGAGCACCGATCCGGCCTGCGGCGGCACGCGGTCTCCCGCAGCCGCGGAAGGCGGCGCACCCACCGCTGCCGGCACGGCGACGGCTGCCGCCACGCCCGCCGAACCGCAGCATTCGACTGGTGTTCCGCAGGCAATCTCCTCGCACGGAATCCAGCCCGCAGCGGCGTGGACCACCGGCCCGCACGCCACGTCGGACACGATCACGACCGACGAACAGCCCGCTGGACGTCCGCACGCGTCCCAACCCGCAGCCCCGCAGGCGATGGGCGGACAACCACGTTGCCGCTGCGCTTGCCGCAAGTACCAGCATGCGCGAGCGCTGTCTACCGACAGTGACAGCGTGAGCACACCGACCAGGAAAGCTTGCAGACAGCGGCGCACGGGACACCTCGGAACGGGAGTCAGCGGGAGTGGGACCGGTTCGGCCACGGGCAAACGTGGCACAGGTCCTCAATGCTAATTCGCCGTTTGTGACCCGGCAAACCAGTCGCGCCAATCCGCACACGCCGCAAAACGCGACGGGCCGGGGCGGCTTGTGCCGCCCCGGCCTGCGTTGTATCGAGCCCGTGTACCGCCTGCGAACGGGGTAGAAAAATGCGAAACTGACGCGAACCGGGGCCGCGTGCCAGCACGGGGCCTTTCAGGGGATCCGGGTCAACGCAAAGGGGTTGGCACCTCCGACGGAACGCGGCCACGGGTCGAATGTCGATGCCTAGGGTTTCGACCCGACCGCCACGCCTCCTGCAGGCATTTTTGCCCGGCCCCCGATCCGCCACCGCCGGCCCGATCCGCAGCGGCCGCAAACCTTCTCAGCAACGCTCGAGGCACCCGCCCGCCCCGGGTGCCTCGCACCGAGGTTCCCTGGGGCCCTAAAGGCCCGACTCGCACCGTCACCGGGCACGAGCGATCCTTGTAGGCCCTCCGAACACGACCCATACGCTGACGAGTCGTCTGCACGGATTTGTTACCCCACGAACCTTCAACTGCAACCCATGCTGTTGCCGCAGTTGTGGCAGAGATAGCAGTTGCCGTTACGAACCGTGATCGACCCGCAGTTGTCACAGGCCGGGGCATCGATCTGGAACTTGGCGAACTGGCTCTGCCGATCCGCCGGGCTGGCCGCCGGATCGACCGTCATCTTCAAGCCGGCGCGCTCGAGCAACCCGGCCGTCGCCGCTGCCTTGGCGCCCGCCCCTGCCGACTGCCCGTTGCCGGACGTGCGGCCGTTGCCACCAGCCGGATGCCGACCGCGACTGGCCGTCGTCTCACCGTTCGCCTTGGCCTTCCCTTGGCCATCGGCCAGCCCGCTCGCCGTCATGGCGGCGGGCTTGCGCTCTGTTTCCGTGTCGCCCCCGGCGGCGGACTCCCCGCCGCTCTCGCCACCATGCCCCCCGGGCCGATTCGCCTCGCGGTACCCGGGGATGAATTCCGTGCCCATCCAGCGGAACAAGTAGTCGACGAGGCTCTTCGCCACCGGGATGTCGGGGTTCTTCGTGTAGCCCCAGGGCTCGAATCGCGTGTGCGAGAACTTCTTCACGTACACCTCGAGCGGCACGCCGTACTGCAGACTCATCGACACCGCGGTGCCGAAGGCGTCCATCAGGCCACCGATCGTGCTGCCCTCCTTGGCCATCGTGATGAACAGTTCGCCCGGTCGACCGTCATCGTACAGCCCCACGGTGATGTACCCCTCGTGGCCGCCCACGTTGAACTTGTGGGTCACGCTGCGCCGCGTGTCGGGCAGCCGTTCCCGCCGCGGGGCCGCCGTGACCTTGGCGGCCTGCTTGTCACCCTCGGTGCTCGTGGAGAGCGGCTGGCTCTCCTTGGAGCCATCGCGGTAGATGGCCAACGCCTTGAGCCCCAGCCGCCAGCCCTCCATGTAGGCGCCGCCGATGTCCGCCGGCGTCGTTTCGCGGGGCATGTTCACGGTCTTGGAGATGGCGCCCGAGATGAATGGCTGGGCCGCCGCCATCATCTTCACGTGCGCCTCCCAGGCGATGCTACGCACGCCGAGCCGCGGCTTGAAGGCGCTGTCGAAGACGGGCAGATGCGCGTCCTTGAGGCCCGGGGCACCCTCGATCGTGTCGTTCTTGTCGATGAAGGCCAGCACGCTCTCCACGGCCGGCTCGTCGTAGCCCAGCGTGCGCAGCGCGAGCGGCACGGTCTGATTGACGATCTTGAGCATGCCGCCACCGGCCAGCTGCTTGTACTTCACCAGCGCGATGTCGGGCTCGATGCCCGTGGTGTCGCAATCCATGAGGAAGGAGATCGTGCCGGTGGGCGCGAGCACCGTGGCTTGGGCGTTGCGGAAGCCGTGCTGCCGGCCTCCGGCCAGCACCTCGTCCCACACTCGGCGGGCGGCGTCGTGCAGATACTTCGGGCAGGAAGGGTCGATCTTCTCCACGGCATCACGGTGCATCTGCATGACATTGAGCATCGGCTCGCGGTTGGCGGCGAAGCCCTCGAAGGGCCCGACCGCCGCAGCGAGTTCGGCACTCGTGCGATTCGCGGTTCCGTGCAGGATCGCCGTCAGCGCCCCGCACAGGCCGCGACCGGCGTCGCTGTCGTACGCCAGGCCGTCGGCCATCAGCAGGCTGCCCAGGTTCGAGTAGCCCAGCCCCAGCGGCCGGTAGAGGTGGCTGTTTCGCGCGATCCGCTGCGTCGGGTAGCTGGCGTGGTCGACGAGAATCTCCTGGGCGATGAAGAAGACGCGACAGGCGGCAGCGAACCGCTCCACGTCGAACGCGCCGTCGGGGCGCCGGAACTTCATCAGGTTGATGCTGGCCAGATTGCAGGCCGTGTCGTCGAGGAACATGTACTCCGAGCAGGGATTCGAGGCGTTGATCCGGCCCGAATTGGGGCAGGTGTGCCAACGGTTGATAGTGGTGTCGTATTGCACGCCCGGATCGCCGCATTGCCAGGCGCATTCCGCCATGCGGCCCAGCACCTCGCGGGCCTTGAAACTGGGACCGGCCTTGGCGGCATCGGTGACCCAGCGCGTGGTCCAGGTGTCGTTGCGATCGACCGCCTCCATGAAATCGTCGGTCACGCGCACCGAGAGGTTGGCGTTCTGAAACAGGATCGAACTGTACGCCTCGCCGTTGAAGTTCGAGTCGTAGCCCCCCTTCTCGATCAGCACGCGGGCCTTCTTCTCCTCCTTGCTCTTGCACTCGATGAATTCCATGATGTCCGGGTGCGTCACCTTGAGCGACTGCATCTTGGCGGCACGGCGGGTCTTGCCGCCGCTCTTCACCACCGCCGCAACCTGGTCGTAGACCCGCATGAAGGAGAGCGGGCCGGAGGGCTTGCCGCCTCCGGCGAGCTTCTCGCGCTGGCTGCGCAGCGTGGACAGGTCGGTGCCGGTCCCGGAGCCGAACTTGAAGAGCATGGCCTCGCTTCGCGCGAGCTCCATGATGTCTTCCATGTTGTCCTTCACGCTCTGGATGAAGCAGGCACTGCCCTGGGGATACTCGTAGGGGTTGTCGGGCATTACCACGTCCCGACGGGCCTCGTCCCAGCGCCAGTTGCACGGAGCGCCCTTGACGCCGTACTGGTGATAGAGGCCGACGTTGAACCAGACGGGCGAGTTGAAGGCGCCGTGCTGGTGGACGCACAGCCAGGAGAGATCCCGGTAGAAGTTCTCACCGTCCTGCCGCGACTTGAAATACCCGTCGGCGATGCCCCAGTCGGCGATGGTGCGGGCCACGCGATGGACGAGCTGCCGCACGGAGTGCTCGCGCTCGGGCGTGTGGATCTCGCCGTAGAAGTACTTGCTCACCACGACGTTCGTGGCCAGCTGGCTCCAGGCGGCGGGGATCTCGCAGGCCGGCTGCTCGAAGAGCACCTTGCCGTCCTCACCCTTGATGGCGGCCGTGCGCAACTCCCATTCGGTGGTGTCGAATGGGCTGGCCACTTCCGTGGGGCAGAACGTGGGGCGAATTTCGACGGCCGTCCGCCCGGCCCGCGACTCCGGCGTGGTGGGGGGGGATCCGGCCGGCTTGCCGGCCAGGGTGGCGGAGGCGTCGTAGGCTGCCATGGGGCGTGCTCCTGAACTGGGGACGAGGAAGTGTCGAATCTGAGAAAGTATACGTTCGTATAGTTCTGATACAATCGGTCATCGGACCGGGAAGGGGGAATCCATGAATCGTTTGCCCCGGTCACGGCGGCGGGCAAACGCGATTACCAGAAAGCAGCTCCTTCTGCGTGCTATCGCAAGATGTTGTGGCGGCCGAACCGCCGAGCCCTTCCTATGGGCCGGGGCGTGAATGTAGCGTGAGCGATTGGTGAGTCAAGCGACTTTCTGGCCGGGTGCAAAACCGCCGTGGAATCCGCCCCTGGACGGGCTTCCGGCGCCGGTCAGGCCCACGTGGGCCTGACCGCTCCCAGGGGGGGTGTGCGGATTCGTGGTCGCCAGGCCGGCCCCGACCCGCGAAAATGCCCCGCCAGGACGCCGCGTCGCGGAAAGCCGTGGACTCCGCCGCACCCACCCCGAGGAGGCTTCCCATGACCCACACGCTCCTGTCCCGCCGTCCGCTCGAGGGCCTGCGCATTCTCGTGCTCGTCGGTGAAGACTACGAGGATCTCGAACTCTGGTATCCGAAACTGCGCCTCGAGGAGTCCGGCGCCCACGTCACCGTGGCCGGCTCGATGCAGGGCCGCACCTACGCGGGCAAGCACGGCTATCCCTGCACGAGCGACGCCGCCATCGGCGACATGGAGGCCTCGGACTTCCACGGCATCGTGATCCCCGGCGGCTGGATGCCCGACAAGTTGCGCCGCGACGAGAAGGTGCTGGAATTGGTCCGTGACTTCGCCGCCCACGGCAAACTCGTGGCGGCCATCTGCCACGGGGGTTGGATCCCGATTTCGGCCGGTGTCTACCGGGGTGTCCGCGTCACCGGCAGCCCCGGGATCAAGGATGACCTGATGAACGCAGGTGCGATCTGGGAGGACGCGCCGGCCACCGTCGACCGGCACTTCGTCTCCAGCCGCAAGCCGGCGGATCTGCCGGCATTCATGGCGGCAGCCCTCGAGGTACTGGCGGGGGTCGAGTCGTTGTAGACTGCGGGGACGCGGGATGGCCGATGGCCATGCCGTTCGACGGGCGTCGCGTCAGGCCCCCGTCGACTTCGTCCCCGGACTGCCAGGACTCCATGGCCCGTGCCAGCGACTCGAGCGCCGACGCGATCCAGGCCCGCGTGCGCGGCGCGGGCCTGCGTTGCACCGCCGCGCGGGTCGCGGTCCTGCAGCATCTGGAGACGACCGCCGGCCCCCGCACCCACGCCGAGGTCTCGGAGGCGCTGGCCGACCGCGGCTTCGACCGGGCTACCATCTACCGCAACCTCACCGAGCTCACGGAGGCCCGGCTCGTGGCTCGCGTCGAACTCGGCGACCACGTCTGGCGGTTCGAAGCCAAGCGGCTGGCCCGGCGCGGTGCCGGCCGTGAGGATCATCCGCACTTCGTCTGCACCACCTGCGGCGAGGTGTCATGCCTGGACGACGTGCGGGTGGCGATCAGTCCCCGGGCCCGACCCGGCGCCGACGGACCGGCCCGCGGCAAAGGCCGGCGCGGAATCCGCTCCGTCACCGACGTCGTGCTCAAGGGGCAGTGCGACCACTGCGGGTGAACTCGTGCCCATGCCACCCCGCCCGGCAGAGCCGGGCTGCCAGTTCGCCAGCGACAACGTGGCCGGCATCTGCCCGGCGGCCTGGGAGGCCATCGAGCGGGCCAACGCCGGCTGCGTCCCCAGTTACGGCAACGACGCCTGGACGGCCCGGGCCTGCGAATTGATCCGCGAGGTGTTCGAGCACCCCGCCGAGGTGTTCTTCGTGTTCAACGGCACCGCGGCCAACTCGCTGGCCCTGGCGGCCCTCTGCCAGTCGTACCACGCGATCGTGTGCCACGAACTGGCCCACGTCGAGACCGACGAGTGCGGGGCCCCCGAGTTCTTCTCCAACGGCACCAAGATCCTGCTCCTGCCCGGGGCGCATGCCAAGCTCACGCCGGCCGGCATCGCCCACGCCGTGGAGCGCCGCGCCGACCTCCACTATCCCAAGCCACGGGTGGTGAGCGTGACGCAGGCCAGCGAATTGTCCACGGTCTATTCCTGCGCCGAATTGGCCGACGTGCAGGAGACCTGCCGGCGGCACGGCCTGCGGCTGCACATGGACGGGGCCCGCTTCGCCAACGCGCTGGCGGCCCTCGACGTGCCGCCGCGGCGCATCACCTGGGAGGTGGGCGTCGACGTGCTCTGCCTGGGGGGCACGAAGAACGGGATGGGGATGGGCGAGGCAGTCGTGTTCTTCAACCGCGACCTGGCCGACGAGTTCGAGTACCGTTGCAAGCAGGCCGGACAACTGGCCTCGAAGATGCGGCACATGGCCGCGGCCTGGGTGGGGCTGCTCGAAGGGGGCCGCTGGCTCGACAACGCCCGGCATGCCAATGCCACGGCGGCCCGCCTGGAGCGGGAACTGTGCGGCATCCCAGGCGTGGACGTGCTCGGCCGGCGGCAGGCCAACGCCGTGTTCGTGCGCTTCCCGGGCGGCGTCGCCGACGGCCTGCGGCAGGCGGGCTGGCGCTTCTACGACTTCATCGGCTCCGGTGGCTGCCGGCTGATGTGCTCCTGGGCCACGACCGACGCCGATATCGACGCCCTGCTGGCCGACGTGCGCCGCCTGGCCGGAGCATAGCCCCGCCACGCCACCGCGAGCCCCGCTCCAAGCACGAGCATGCCGCCCAGGGCGGGTGGCTCCGGCATGCTCACCGTGAGCGTGGAGTCGGGGCTCGTGCCCAGGCCGAACGTGAACTTGTCGACGATGTCGGCCTCGCTGTAGCCGGTCAGGCCTGTGAACGTGAACGTGGCCGTGTTCTTCACGAGGTACTTGCCGTCGAGCACGCCCACGGGGTTGATGTCGCCCCCCTTGGAGATGCCGAAATTGATCATCGTGTTGCCGGTGCCCACGACCGACGTCGTGAATCCGTTGGGCGTCAGCGTGTTGTTGCCCACGGTGCCGATGCCGAATCCGAGGAACGGATTCGTGGTCGCATTCATGACGCGAAACTGCCAGGAGTTGTCGCCGCTGTTCAGGGCCCTGATGTTGCTGAGCAGGCCGCCGGTCTGCGTGTACGTCTGTGGCGTGTAGAAGTACGGCACGTCGACGGCCTCGTTCTTGACGAGGTACAGGTAGCCCGTGGCTGCCGTGTAGGTCAGCGTGGGCCGGCTGGTCCCCTTCAGGATGTCAAAATAGAAACTGGAAAGCACGTCGGCCGCGGCGGTCGAGTTCACGGGGGACGTGTTGGCGAGGACGATCGACATGGCGTTTCCCGCGATCGACACCGTGGCCTGCAGTGACACGGGGTTGCCGGCCGCCGACGTGCCGGCGACCGACACCACGACGCTGCCGCGGGCGGAGGCGGCCAAGGCGGCGACGGCAACGGCGGTGACGAGGGCGGCGCCGGCGAACGATCGGCAGATGCGCGTGAGACACATGGGAAGAACTCCGCAGAGGACGTGCGCGGCATCCCTGCACGGTGGCGCGCCGACGTGCGGTGCGGCGCGGGCGAGTCGGTTGCGGATGGCCGCAGGCGCGGTCATCCCTCCGGGCTACGCTGCGCCGCGGCTTCGCAGAGAGGCGAAGCCCCAGCAACTCGTCGTCCGATCGATGTGGCCGTGACCGACGGCGGACCCCGCTCGAGGGCGCTATCCGCGGCAGTCCCGGCACGTGGAACCCTTGGCCGATCGCCCTCACCGCGGCAAGCCGGCCGGGCCAATTCGCGGCAAACAACGGGCTTTTGCCGGCGGAAACAGCCTGGACACCCCGCGCCGGACTACCCCGACGCGAGCAGTTCCTTGAGCCGGGTCATCGCCGTGCGGCCGATGGGCAGCGGCGCCTCCACCCCGGAGAAGAACAGCAGCGTCTGGTCCCGCGATTGCCACTGCGTGGAGCGGATCGCCGGCATGTTGACGATCAGCGAGCGGCTGATGCGCCGAAACGCGGCACCCGGCAGCAGGCCCTCCCACTCCTGCATGGTGCGGCGCACGATGATCGGCTCACGACCCCGGGCCTGCACGCGGGAGTAGTTCTGCACGGCCTCGATCCAGGCGATCTCCGCATAGGGCACCACGTCGACCGTGCGGCCGCGATGCATCGACAAGGTCACCGCGTCGTGCGTGTCCTGCCCGGCCTCGCCGATGCGGCCCCGCTCGACGGACTCGTCATCACCGCGGGACGCCTCGGCAGGGCGTGCCGATGGCACCAGCGGCTCCAGTCGCTCCAGTGTCACGGCCAGTCGGTCCCGGTCGAACGGCTTGAGCAGGTAGTCCACGGCGCCGGCCCGAAAGGCCTCCACGGCATGCGCCTCGTGTGCCGTCACGAACACGATCTTGGTGCTGCGCGGCACGCTGGCCACGAGGTCGATGCCCAGCCGCCCGGGCATGTTGACGTCGAGAAAGACGACGTCCGGGACGCGGCCGGCGAGAAAGCGTTCGGCGTCGTCGACGCTGCGGGCGGTGCCGATCACCTCGATGCCGGCGAACGATTCGAGCAGGCCCGCCAGCCGCTCGATGGCCTTCGGTTCGTCATCGACCAACAGTACCGTGATCGGATTCATGACCTGCCCTCCGCCGCGCCGGCTGCGATCGGCACCCTGATGCGCACGCGGACCCATCCGTCCGCCTCGCCGTGCGTCACCGTGGCCGCCGGACCCACGAGCAGTTGCAGGCGGCGTTCCAGCGAGTGCAGCCCCGTGCCCGTCGACTGCCGGCGGCCCGTGGGCACCCAGCGGCCGGTGTTGGCCACCTCCACCACGAGCCAGCCCTGCTCGCGGCGGGCCGACACCTCCAGCCGCAGCGGTGGCGGGGCGGTCTCGCCACCGTACTTGATCGCGTTCTCGACCAGCGGTTGCACCATCACCGGAGGCACACGCACCGACCGCACGTCGAGGTCGCAGTCGATCCGTGTCACGAGGCCGTCGCCGAAACGCATCGACTGCACGGTGAGGTATTGCTCGAGGGCGTCGATCTCGCACGACAGCGGCTCGAGCACGGCCGCCGGCCGCAGCAGGAAGCGCAGGTAGTTGGCCAGCGCCTGCGTGACGGTGTCGATCGCCTCGGGGTCGTCCCGGCACGCCAGCACCGTGTTCAGGGCATTGAAGAGAAAGTGCGGGCTGATCTGACCCTGCAGGTGCTGGAGTTCGTTCCTGAGGGCCAACGATTCGGCCTCCAGGGCCCGGAACTCGGTCGTGTTCCGCTCGCGGACGAGGTGGTAGCCGAAATACAAGGCGCACCAGTTGGCCAGCAGCGCCAGGTTGACGACGAGCATGGCGACCAGTTCCAGCCGGCCGGGAAGCGCCGGATTCCTGCCGGCCAGCCGGTCGACGGCGGCCATCGCCAACGTGATCAGCACGGCCATGGAGAGTGCGCCGCCGGCGACGAGTCCGATCTTCGAGACGCCCAGCCGCCCCAGCAGATCCTCCTGCTTGGAAAGCCAGCGCAGCGTCGCCGTGGCGGCCAGACCGCTCGCCGCCCGCGTGGCCACGAAGAACAACGGATCGGCGATCCCCGGGCGGAACGCGGCCATGACGAGCAGCATCGCCACGGCGGCCACGAACCAGAAGGCGACGTGCACGAGCCAGAAGACGAGTTCGCGGACGACTGGCGACCAGGCCGCCGCCCCGGTGAGAACGATCGCCCGGCGCAGCTCGAGCCGTGGCCCCGCGGGAGCAACCGTCCGCGCCGGCGGGTCAACGCCGCCATGGATCGCCGATGGTGGCGCGGGCACGAGCATGCGCGTGGAGACCCCCTGACGAGCGATGGACTCCTTCAGAATCGTCGAAAGAGCCGCCGCGCACAAGCGGCCAGCCTGGATCTGGGACGCATCACGCCGCCATGGGCGGTGCTTACCAGCGGGCCTCGACGCCCAGATTGGCGCCGTGCAGAAATAGGCCGCCGTTGTCGTTGATGGCGCTGCCGGCCCCGGCGGCGGTGCCGAAATCCCACTGTGACGGGGCCAGCGCGGCGTTCGTCAGCCAGTAGAGGTTGTAGCCGGCCCGCAGCCCCCAGGTTTCGGTGAGGCGGTAGATCAACGTGGCGTTGATCGAGCCGATGAAACCCACGCCGGTAGCGCTCGACGACACGGCCGGCCGCTCCAAGCCCGAGATCGTGCCCACAATCGGGTCCGCCGACTGGTAGGCACTGGTGCCACATAGTGCCGTCTTCCACCAGCCTTCCACGGCCCAGCGGTCCCACTCCCGCCGGCCACGCATCCCCACCTGGGCGCCGAAATAGTTCGTGCTCGTGCGCACGGTGTAGCTGGCGGGCTCCGGCGGCGAGCAGCAGATCGCGTTCAGGCTGGCCTGCTCGTTGAGGCCGGCCCACACGAAACCGCCCAGCCAATTGATGCAGTGACAGCTGCGCCGGCAGCGGGGGCCGCACTCGCTGCAACAGTCGTAGCGGAAGAGGTTGAACTCGGCGAGGTTGAGCGTCGACCAGTAGCTCGCCGTGACCTGCTCGGCGCCGTTGAAGTTGTTCACGGCCAGTCCCAGCGGAGCAGGAAGCTCGAGGTTGTCTGGGCCCGTGACCGTGGTGCTGCCGAACATGCCGTAGATGCCGGTGTAGCCCACCTCCCAGCCCAGGGTGTCGGTGAACAGTTCCCCGTAGAACAGCCGCACGCCCGTGGCCACGGAGGGCTGCAGGTCCTGCACCGTCATCGCCGCCGCACCGGTGTCGGTGTTGAAGACGAGCGGCTGATTGCCGGCCTGGTTGTTCCGCTGCAGGAAGAGGACGTCGAAGATCGCGTAGTGCCGCCAGGTGGGGCAGCAGAAGCAGCGCAGCGCCTCCATGCAGGCCTCGTCGGGCAGCGGTGCCTCGGCCATGTCGGGCAGGCTCGCGGCGGCGGTGCTGGCCGCCGCATCATCGGCGGCGCGGGCCGGGCCACCAGTGACGACGAGCACCAGGGCGGCGACCAGCCACGCCCCGGCGCCGAGGGCGACCGATGTCCCACGGCTGCAGGGGTGACGTGGGCGGCGGCCGCCTCCGACTGCGTTCATCCCCATCGCCCCCTCCCTGGGACATGCCGTCCGAATATCAACCGAGATCTGCCATCGACGCTGCCACGACTCGGCCATCAAGGGCCTGCACATCGCCGCCACGTCATGCCGAAATTGCCCGTTTTCCAGCGGGCTGAAACCGGCCGTATTTTCGGTTAGGGTAAAAGAAGGTCGTGCGGGTTGTGGCGGTCGGGCGGTCTGGCGAAGAAATGCCGCTCGGCAAACCTTTCCCGCCCGAAGAAAGAGGGCGATTCTCGAATTCCGAGGCACTCCAGAGGCGACGATGGGCTCATTGGCGACGAACCCTTTCCAGCTCAAGGGCCGGGGCCATTCCCCGCAGCACCGGGCGATCCTCCGACGTCAGCCGCGCCGCAGGCAGTTGCTCGCCGAGCAACTCGAGCGACGGCTGGCCCTGGCCGCCGTCCCCACGGCCACGATCAACGGCCCCGACCTCTCCGCGCTGATCGGCCAGGAGATCCCGCTCACCGTCACGTTCGACAACACGGCCACGAACCCCGCCGACATCGGCTACTCGCCGTTCGTCGACATCGTGATGCCTGCCACGGGCGACGCGCCCCCGACGCCATTCGACGGCATCTCGTTCAAGCCCAATAGCGCGACCTACAACGGCCTCTCGCTCGCCACGACGGTGCTGACCTTCAACGCCCAGGGGCAGGCGACGCATCCCTTCGCCAAGAACCCCGACGGCACGTCGCTCGTCGTCACCGGGAAGCCGGGCGACCAGCTCGTGGTCGTGCGACTCCCCTTCGGCAGCTACGGCCCCGACCAGCCGGCGGCGGACATCACCTTCACCGGCGTGGTCAGCCCGCTCGCCCAGCCCAACAGCTCCTATCCCGTCACCGCCACGGGCGGGTTCCAATACCAGACCGACACGGCCGGCAACCCCACGGTCAACATCGCCACGCTCGGCACGACCACGACCGACCCGATCCAGCCGCAGCTGTTCCGGATCAAGAAGACCTCGAACGCCCCCGAGGCCGAGACGGCGACGGGCCCCAACTTCCAGCACACCTACACCGTGAGCATGGCGGTGGCCCCGGGCCAGACGGTGACGAATCTCCAGCTCGCCGACGTGCTGCCGAACAACGTGCAGTTCGTGTCGCTCGTGACCGCCACCGGGAACGGCTCGACGCCCCCACCCACGGCCATCGCCACGCCGAGCACCACCGTGCCCGGCGGCACGCTCACCCGGCAGTTCAACCAGGTCCTCGGCACGGGCAGCGAGTCCGACGTCGTGATGACGTTCTCGTACTACGTGCCGCAGGACAACAGCCTCGGCATCGACGTGATTCCCCTGGGCACGGGCGGCACGGCAATCGCCACCAACGTCGCGAGCGCCACCGGCACCTGGACAAGCGCGAACCCCAACTTCCCGAACCCGCAGCAGATCGCGAGCGACCCCGACGACGCCAGCGCCCAGCACACGCTCACGGCGCGGACCGTCGCCCTGCAAAAGAGTTATGCGGACCTGACGAACCCCGGCTCGCCGCGGGCCGGCGACCTGATCGAGTACACGCTCAACTTCCAGGTCAGCGACTATTTCGCGCTCGGCAACTTCGACATCAGCGACGTGATCTCCGACGGCCAGGAGTTCGATGCCTCCTTCACGCCGACGCTCACCTACACCCAGCGATCGGGGTCGGAGTCGTATTCGACCCCGTTTGCGCTGGCGAACTTCAGCGTGACGGTGAACGATCCTGGAAACGGCACGACCGACGTGGTGTTCAGCGTCTCCGACCAGCTCGCCGCCCTCCGCGGCAGCGCCGACGGCGACCTGCTCGGCGCCGCAATCCCGCCGGGGGGCACGGGCGGCCCGACACCCAATCCGCTGCCTTCCGGCCCGGGCACCCGCGGCACGATCAAGTTCCGCGCACGGGTGCTCGACCAATACCGCCAGACGCCGCGGCCGGGTGCCGACGTGGTGCAGGGCGACGTGATGAGCGACGACGCGACCACGACGGCCACGGTGCTGGCGTTCTCGAACCTGTCGCCGACCTCCAGCAGCGTCTCCGACGGCAGCTCGCAGTCGTTCACGCTCGTCAGCGGCAACGCCACCAAGGAGATCTATGCGGTCAACGGGGCCGCCCCGGGCTCGGGCACGCCCGTGGTCACGGCCGGCGACGAGGTGACCTTCCGGATCACCTACAACCTGCCGTTTTCGAGCATCAAGGATTACCAGATCACCGACTTCCTGCCGCTGCCGATCTTTGCGGCGCAGGCCCTCACCTTCGCCGGGGGGGGATCGACGGCCGACGCCCCGCCGACCGGGCAGTGGAAGTTCGGCCCGAGCGACAACTACGCGATGATCTCCCGCATCATCCCCACGACGTCCTTCAGCGCTGCCGCCAACAGCCTGACCTGGGACTTCGGGACCTTTCAATACGGGCTGGACCTGCCGTCGACGACCGACATCCTGTTCACCGTCACGGCCACCAACCGCCCCTTCGCCGACGGTCTGCTGCTCACCAACCAGGCCGAGCAGACCGAGCGGAACGAGACGGGCAACCTGCTCACGAGCAACACGGCGCTGGCCCAGGTGCAGATCTCCGAGCCGCTGCTCGACATCACCAAGGGTGTGGTCTCCACCTCCAACACCGCCGGCGTGTTCACGCCGCCCACGGTCGCCCCGGCCGGCGTCACCTTCTCGCAGCCCGGCCAGCCGGGCGCCGCCTTCACCGGCACGGTCACGACGAGCGGCCTCGCCACCACGCCGATCAACTCGAACCTCTCGAACGTGCTCGGCAACGACCTGGTCAAGTTCTGCATCGTGGTCGAGAACACCGGCAGCGGCGTGAACGGGGCCTTCGACGTGGCGATCCGCGACCTCTTCGACGCCACGAGGATGCGGATTCCGACCAGCTCCGCCGGCCTCAACCTCCAGGTCACCGACGGCACGGGCGCGGCCCTCCTCTACACGGGCAACCTGTTCGGCACCGGCATCACGCTCGTCGATCCCTC
>QWPN01000018.1 GCA_003671185.1 Planctomycetota bacterium | reverse complement strand
TGCGCAGTCGCGACAGCAGCGGACGGAGCTTCCGCAGGTACTTCAGTCCCTGGACGTCGTGATCACGGATCTCGCGCTGGGTCCGTCCGGACATGACCGGCACGATACCGTCACCCCAGTCGGCGCGCAACTCCTCCTGAACGCCTCACATTGCCGGGTCGCCAATGCGCAAATCCTGTGCCGAACAGGATTGCCCTCCAGGCCTCGACGCACTGCATGTCCGCTACGCTTCGCCATCCTGGCTGCGCTTGCTCCCATAGCCCGCTCGAGGGCATGGGCAGCCCCTCGCGGTGAAGGAGGTTGCGGGAGTTTTGCGCAATCGGGCCCGGAGGGCCGCTCACGCATCAAAATACAGACAGAACTCGTAGGGGTGCGGCCGCAGGCGCATCGGGGCCACCTCCCGGGTCCGCTTCCAGGCCAGCCAAGTGTCGATCACGTCCTGCGTGAACACGTCGCCGCGCAGCAGGAAGTCGCAGTCGCGCTCCAGTGCGTCGAGGGCCTCGTCGAGCGAACCAGGCGCCTTGGGCACGCTCTTCAACTCCTCCGGCGGCATGTCGTAGATGTCGCGGTCGAGCGGCTCGCCGGGGTGGATCTTGTTCTGGATGCCGTCGATCGCCGCCAGCAGGATGGCCGCGAAGGTGAGATAGGGGTTGCAGGTGGGATCGGGGCAGCGGAACTCGACCCGCTTCGTCTTCGGGCTCGCCGAGTACATGGGGATGCGGCAGCTGGCCGAGCGGTTGCGCTGCGAGTAGGCGAGGTTCACCGGGGCCTCGTAGCCGGGCACGAGCCGCTTGTAGCTGTTGGTCGTGGGGTTGGAGATGGCGAGGATCGCCGGCGCGTGCCGGAGGATGCCGCCGATGGCGTGCAGGGCCATGTCGGAGAGGCCGGCGTAGCCGGTGCCGGCGAACAGCGGGTGGCCCTCCTTCCACAGCGAGATGTGGGTGTGCATGCCGGAGCCGTTGTCGCCGTAGATCGGCTTGGGCATGAAGGTGGCCGTGCGGCCGCGGCGCCGGGCCACGTTCCGCACGATGTATTTGTAGAGGCACATCTGGTCGGCCATGCGCACCAGCTCCTGGAAGCGCATGTCGATCTCGCACTGCCCGGCCGTGGCCACCTCGTGGTGCTGCGCCTCGACGTCGATGCCGCACTGGATCATGGTCTGCATCATCTCGTTGCGCAGGTCCATGAGCTGGTCGGAGGGAGGACAGGGAAAGTAGCCCTCCTTGTGCCGGAGCGTGTAGCCGAGGTTGGGCCGGTCGCCGCGGCCGCGGTTCCACTCCGCCTCCGCCGAGTCGATGTGGAAATACCCCTCGTGGGCGTTCTGGTCGAAGCGCACGTCGTCGAACACAAAGAACTCGGCCTCGGGGCCGATGAAGCAGGTGTCGGCGATGCCGGTGCTCTTCAGGTAGTTCACCGCCTTGCGAGCGATGTTGCGCGGATCGCGCGAGTAGTCCTCGCGGGTGATCGGGTCCTGCACCATCGAGATCATCACCAGCGTGGGCAGTTCCGCGAACGGGTCGACGAACGCGGTGCCCGGCACCGGCACCAGCAGCATGTCGCTCTCGTTGATCGCCTGCCAGCCGCGGATGCTCGAGCCGTCGAAGCCGAGGCCGTCCTCGAAGGTGTCCTCCTCGAGCTTGGCGACCGGGATCGTGAAGTGCTGCCAGGCACCGAGGAAGTCGGTGAAGCGCAGGTCGACGGCCTTCACTTCCTTCTCGCGGCACAGGGCCAGGACTTCGCGGGGCTTCATGGGTTCCTCCGGGGACGGCGGGGCCGGGGTGGGCGCGTGGGTTTCACATCATACGCCCCCGGGACCGCGTGGCCGTGGCGGCGAGGGTGCGCCGCAACTGGCGTCCGGCACTCGTGTCGCTATCCTGTGGGCTTTCCAGGCCGGGCACGGCCGCGACACCAAGGAGCACGCCATGGGCCATCGAGCGGCACTCGTCCTCATCCTCGTGGCGCTGGTCCGGCCGCTGTCGGCCGCCGAGCCCGCTTGGGCACCCGCCCAGCCCCGGCTGCTCACCCCCTGGGCCAAGGACGTCTCGCCCGCCGCGCCCCTGCCCGAGTATCCGCGGCCGCAACTCGTGCGCGAACGCTGGACGAACCTCAACGGCCTCTGGGACTACGCGATCACCGGCCTCGACGCCGGCGTGCCCGAGGCCTGGGACGGGAAGATTCTCGTGCCCTTCGCCGTGGAGTCGGCGCTGAGCGGCGTCGGCAAGCAGGTCGGCCCGCAGGCCGCGCTCTGGTATCGGACGTCGTTCGAGCGGCCGGCCGGCGAGCGGTTGCACCTGCACTTTGGCGCCGTCGACTGGCACGCGCAGGTGTGGGTCAACGGGGTGCGTGTGGCCGAGCACCGCGGTGGCTACGACCCGTTCTCCTGCGACATCACCGCGGCGCTTGTGGACAAGGGCCGGCAGACGCTCGTGGTGCGGGTCTGGGATCCGAGCGACTTCGGGGGCCAGCCGCGCGGCAAGCAGAAGAGCGATCCCGGCGGCATCTTCTATACGCCGGTGACCGGCATCTGGCAGACGGTGTGGCTCGAGCCCGTGCCCCGGGCCCACATCCGCGGCCTGAAGATCACGCCCCGGTTCGCCGACTCGGCGGTGGAGGTCGTCGTCGACGCCCCGGCCGATGAGGAGGTGAGCATCGACGTCCGCGACGCCGGCCGCGTCGTGGCCCAGGGAAAGGGCAGGGGGGCCGCACCGATCGTGATCGAGGTGCCGGACGCGAAGCCCTGGTCGCCCGACGCGCCGCACCTCTACGACCTCGCCGTGCGCCTGGCCTCGGGTGACGCGGTGGCGTCGTACTTCGGCATGCGGTCGATCGAATTGCGGAAGGACGAAGCCGGCATCCAGCGCATGTTTCTCAACGGCCGGCCGCTGTTCCAGATGGGGCCGCTCGATCAGGGTTGGTGGCCCGACGGGCTGTACACGGCGCCCACCGACGAGGCGCTCAAGTTCGACATCGAGATCACGAAGCAGATGGGCTTCAACATGGCCCGCAAGCATGTGAAGAGCGAGCCCGCCCGCTGGTATTCCTGGTGCGACCGGCTGGGACTGCTCGTCTGGCAGGACATGCCTTCGGTGCTCGTGCGCGGCAAGCGCCACAACGTCCGCGCCAGCCAGGCCGAGGATGCCGACTTCACGGCCCAGGAACGGATCGGCTTCCGCGAGGAACTCAAGGCGCTGATCGACGCCCGCTACAACTCCCCCTGCATCGTGGTCTGGGTGCCGTTCAACGAGGGCTGGGGTCAGCACGACACGAACGCGGTGCTCGCCTGGACGAAAGAGTACGACCCCACGCGGCTGGTGGACGGGCCCAGCGGCTGGGCCGACCGCGGCGCGGGTGACCTCAAGGACATGCACGTCTATCCCGGCCCCGGCATGTTTCCGGTCATGCCCGAGCGGGCCAGCGTGCTCGGCGAATACGGCGGCCTGGGGCTCGCGGTGCCCGGCCATCTCTGGCAGGGAGACAAGAACTGGGGCTACGTGAGCTTCAAGACCAAGGAGGAGCTGGCGGACAACTACCGGCAGCTGCTCGACAAGCTGTCGCCGCTGGTGGCCAAGGGCCTGGCCGCGGCGGTGTACACGCAGACGACCGACGTGGAGGTGGAGGTCAACGGCCTGCTCACCTACGACCGGGTCCCCAAGCTCGACCCGGCGCAGCTGGCCGCCTGGCATGCGCCCTTTTATCGGCCGCCGCCGCGGGTGAAGACGCTCGTGCCCACGGCCGAGGAGGCGGGCCAGCCCTGGCGGTACACGGTGCAGAAGCCGGCCGCCGGCTGGGAGCAGGCCGAGTTCGACGCCGCGGCCTGGCAGGAGGGCACGGCCGGCTTCGGGGCCGCCATCCCCCGGGCCGCGCTCCTGCGGACGCCGTGGAGCACGTCCGACATCTGGGTGCGCCGCGAGTTCACGCTCGACGCGTTGCCCGGAGATGCCGCGCTGCTGCTGGCTGTGTTCCACGACGAGGATGCCGAGGTGTATTTGAACGGCGTGAAAGCGGCGGAACTGCCCGGGTTCACGACCGACTATGCGCACGTGCCGGTGGCGGCCGAGGCCGTCCGGGCGCTGCGCAAGGGCCGCAACGTGATCGCCATCCACTGCCGGCAGACTGACGGCGGGCAGTGCCTCGACGCCGGGCTGTTGCAGCTCGAGCCGGCGCAGCCGTAGCCGAGCGCGGTTGCGTGCCGTGCCGGGCGCTGGTCGGTCAACCCAGGGTGGCGGCCCAGCCCTCGCCCACCGTCTCGAGCTTCAGGCGGCCGATGAGCATGGCGCCGTCCACGGCGATCACGAGCGTCGTGGCCTCGCTTATGAGGGCGGCGTCGGCCGCGAGGGTTTCATAGCTGCCCGCATCGACGCGGCGGGCGAAGCCGCGGCCTCCCGACACGGCGCCTTCCAGCCGCTCGAGCCATGCGAGGCGATGGGCCGGCAGTTCCAGCGCCGCCACCGGCCCGGCATCTGCCCGGGGCACGTCGTAGAGCCGCCAGGTGCGGCAGGCGCCAGCGGTTTCCAGCAGCAGGTCGAAGTGTCGGCCGGCCGGATCGTCGGGGGCGCCGGTGTGTTCGAGGAGCGCGAAGCGCGGCATGGGAGTTCCAGGCGTGGCCGGCACCGCGGTCACCCGAGAAGAGACGCTGTCCGCCTCAGTAGTCGTCGCCACCACCGCCGGCTCGGCCGCCGGGCATGGCCAGCGGCTTGGGCTTGTGACGCACGGCGCGGCGGGCGTTCTCGTCGCGCAGCCGTTCCACCGCGGCCTCCAGGCTCATGGCGCCCAGATCGCCGTCGAGCCGGTCACGCAGGCTGACGGTGCCGGCCGCCTCGTCACGCGGCCCGCACACCACCATCATGGGGATTAGATCGAGCTGCGCGGTGCGGATCTTGGCGCCGAGCTTCTCGGCCGCGAGATCGAGGCCCGTGCGCAGGCCGGCTGCCTCCAGCCGCTGTTGCACGGCCCGGCCGTAGGCCTCGCTCTTCTCGCTCACCGGGATGACCCGCACCTGCTCGGGCGCCAGCCAGAGCGGGAACGCACCGGCGAAGTGCTCGATGAGCACGCCCACGAACCGCTCCAGGCTGCCCAGAGGGGCCCGGTGGATCATCACCGGCCGGTGCTTGGCGTTGTCGGCGCCGATGTATTCGAGGTCGAAGCGCTCGCCGCTGGGGAGGTTGTAGTCGAGCTGTACGGTGCCCAGTTGCCACTCGCGGCCCAGCGAGTCGTTGACCACGAAGTCGATCTTGGGGCCGTAGAAGGCCGCCTCGCCCGGCTCCGGCTCGCAGCCGGGCAGGTTCATGCGCCGGGCCACCCGCTCGATGGCGGACTCGGCCTCGGCCCAGCGCTCCGGCGGGCCCACGTACTTGTCGCTGGTCGGGTCGCGGAACCCCAGGCGCACGCGGAAGTTGTCGAAGGCCAGGCTCTCCAGAACCTTGAGCGTGAAGTCGATGCAGCCCTCCACCTCCTGCTCCACCTGCTCGGG
Organism: Planctomycetota bacterium; assembly: GCA_003671185.1. GTDB lineage: Bacteria > Planctomycetota > Planctomycetia > Pirellulales > UBA1268 > QWPN01. The sequence goes on along the minus strand of QWPN01000018.1, from coordinate 1,073 downwards.
CGTGCAGAAGATGTGGGCGTCGTCCTGCGTGAAGCCGCGCACCCGCGTCATGCCGCCCAGTTCACCCGACTGCTCGTAGCGGTAGACGGTGCCGAACTCGGCGAGCCGCAGCGGCAGGTCCTTGTAGCTGTGCGGGCGGGCCTTGTAGATCATCGTGTGATGCGGGCAGTTCATCGGCTTGAGCAGGTACTGCTCGTCGTCGGCCATGACGATGGGCCGGAACTGGCTGTCAGCGTAGTAGGGATAGTGGCCGGAGATCTTGTAGAGGTCGACCTTGCCGATGTGCGGCGTGTAGACCGGCTGGTAGCCGCGGGCGGCGAGCTCGTCGCGCACGAACGACTCGAGCGTGGCCCGCAGCGTGGCCCCCTTGGGCATCCAGAGCACGAGGCCCGAGCCCACGAGAGGGCTCGTCGTGAACAGGTCGAGCTGCTTGCCCAGCACCCTGTGATCGCGTTTGCGTGCTTCTTCCAGGGCGGCGAGATGGGCGTCGAGGTCGTCCTGCGTAAACCAGGCGGTGCCGTAGAGCCGCTGCAGTTGGGCGTTGTTGGCATCCCCCTTCCAGTAGGCGCCGGCGATGTTCGTGAGCTTGAAGGCGCCGATGCAGCCGGGGCTGGGCACGTGGGGCCCGCGGCAGAGGTCGACGAACTCGCCCTGGCGGTAGAAGGAGAGCGTGGGGTGGGCGGCCAGGCCGGTCTCGATGTGCTCCACCTTGAGGGGCTGGTTGAGCCCGGCGACGATCTCCGCCGCCTTGGCCCGGGGGACTTCGACCCGTTCGAAGGCCTCGTCGGCCGCGATGATGTTCCTCATCTCGGCCTCGATGGCCGGCAGATCCTCGTCGGTGATGGGGCGGCTGGCCCGCATGTCGTAATAGAAGCCGTCGCCCACGGTGGGTCCGAAGGCGAGTTCCACCCCCTCGAAGAGCCGCATTACTGCCCGGGCCATGACGTGGGCGGCCGAGTGCCGCATCACGCCGAGCGCCCGGGAGTCACCGGCGAAGACTGGCTCGACGGTGGCAGTGCCCTCGGCGGGCAGCGGCGCGTCGAGTCCGGCGATCGCGCCGTCGAGAAGCGCGG
>QWPN01000060.1 GCA_003671185.1 Planctomycetota bacterium | reverse complement strand
CGTGGGCGTGGGCGTGGGCGTGGGCGTGGGCGTGGGCGTGGGCGTGGGCGTGGGCGTGATGGCGCGCACCGCCGCGTTGAGGTTGAGCAGACCTCCCGTCGCCACCGTGCCTCGCAGCGCCGTCACCGGCGTTGTGGAGGAGAGGATGGCTGCCCGGATTTGGGCAGCCGTAGCGCCGGGGTTGGCGGCTGCCAGCAAGGCCACGGCGCCGGTCACGTGCGGCGCGGCCATCGACGTGCCACTGTAGGATGCGTATGCGTTGCCGGGGATGGTGGAGAGGATGCTCACGCCCGGGGCGGCCAGGTCGACGCCCGTGGTTCCATAATTCGAGAAACTGGCCAGCCGGTTGCTGCGATCCGTCGCCGCCACGGTGATGATCGATGTGCCGGTGTAGGAAGCCGGGTAGGACGGCGTCGTGTCGTTGTTGGTGCCGTCGTTGCCGGCGGCCACCACGCAGAGCATGCCGGCCCGGCCACCGGCATCGATCGCGTCCTGCAGCGCCGTCGAGAAACCGCCGCCGCCCCAGCTGTTGTTGCTGGCCACGATGTTGACGCCAAAGTCGCGACGCATCCGCGTGGCGTAGTTGAGGGCCGCGATGGCCGCACTCGTGGAGCCGCTGCCGTCGGCGCCGAGGAATTTGAGCGGCATGATCGAGACCTGCCAGTTCACGCCGGCGACACCGGTGCCATTTCCGCCCAGGGCGCCGATCGTGCCCGCCACGTGGGTGCCGTGCCCGGCGTCGTCCATCGGGTCGGCGTCGTTGTTGGCGAAATCCCAGCCGCGAACGTCGTCGACGAAGCCGTTGCGGTCGTTGTCGATGCCGTCCCCGGCGATCTCGGCCGCATTCCGCCAGATGTTCGCAGCCAGGTCGGCGTGGGTGTAATCGACGCCCGTGTCGATCACGGCCACGACGACGCTGCGGGATCCGGTGGTCGTGTCCCACGCTTCCGGGGCATCGATGTCGGCGTCGGCCACGCCGCCCGACTGTCCGGTGTTGTGGAGTCCCCAGAGTTGCGAGAAAGAGGGATCGTTGGGCAGGACTCGGGGGGCGATGGCGAAATCTGGCTCCACGTAGCGCACGCCAGCCGTCCGCGCCGCCCAGCCGAGCACGTCCTGCGTGCCGGCGCCGCCGGCGTGCAGGGAATGGAATCCCTCACCGAGGTCTGTTGATTGCCAGCCCGCCGGCAGCCCCAGTCCGGCAGCGGTCAGCGACGCCTCGGAGCGAACGATCCACGCATCCTGCCGCACCGAAACCGACTGGCCGCGCCAGTCGAGCAGACCAATCTCGGCGGCCAGGTCGGCCGTCGGGCAAGCCCGCACTTCCAAAGATTCGACCGCGAGAGCGGGCCGAGGGCGGATGGAGACTCGACGCCCGTGCCGGAGGGAGCGTGACATGGTTGCAACCTTGCAAAGACGCCGGTCGTGCCCGCAGGAACGCATCCCAAGGAAGCGTTCCGCAACCGGCGTGGGTTTCTCGATCAAGGGCGTGATTCCGGCACGGCCCCTGATCGAGCGGAATCCTACGGTGCGAGCCCGTGTCTGTCCAGAGCTGCCCGCGGCGTTCGCCGGCCGGATCGCCCCCCCGCTATCCTTCGTTCGGCAGGCTTGCGGGCTGTCCTGCCCTGAAAACGTCCGGGTGACACACAGATGGTCTTTCCTGTCGGCGACGACAACTCGGATCGGCGGACATTTCCGTTCGTGACGGTCGCCCTGCTGCTGGCGAACGTGTTCGTGTTCGTCGTCCTCCAGCAGATGGGGGCCAACGATGCCTTCACCATGGCCTACGTGCAGGTGCCCCGGGAGATCATCACAGGCCAGGACGTCGAGACCGCGCCCTCGATGAGGACGGTCCACACCCCGCAGGGTGACATCGCGGTGCCCGACCCGGGTCTGCGGGCGACGCCAATCCACCCCTGGCTGACGCTGCTGACCGCCATCTTCATGCACGGCAGCATCATGCACCTGCTGGGCAACATGTGGTTCCTGTGGATCTTCGGCGACAACATCGAGGACGACATGGGGCACGCCCGCTACCTGGCCTTCTATCTGGCCGCGGGGATCATCGCGTCGCTGGCCTTCGTGGCCCTCAACAGTTCCGGCGAGGCGGCGCTCACGCCCTGCCTCGGCGCTTCGGGCGCGATCTCCGGCGTGCTCGGGGCCTACCTCGTGCTGCACCCGAATCGACGCGTGAGCGTGATCGTGATGCGCATGATGGTCGACGTGCCGGGTTACGTGGCCGTCGGCATCTGGTTCCTGTTCCAGATCGTGAGCGGACTATTCGACCAGGGTGGCGGTGGAGGTGTGGCCTATTCCGCGCACGTGGCCGGTTTCGTGGCCGGTATGATCCTCGCCAAGCCGATGAGTATTGGCCGCGCCCGCGCGGAGGCCGACCCGCTGGTCGTGCTCAGGCGACGCGTGCCCTGACCGTGCCTGGAGACGTTGACGCTGCATTGTTCCACCTCGTCGCCGCAGCCTGCGCCGGAAGGCTCGGTCCCCAGTCTGCCAGGTGCGGCCATGAACGATCTCGGCCCCGACCGCGCTCTCTGGCACTCGCTGCCGGCCGCCGCCGTGGCAGCACGGTTGGGCACGAGCGGCGACCACGGGCTGTCTGCTGCCGAGGCCGCACGACGACGTCTCCATGACGGCCCCAACGCCCTGGCGGGACCGCCCGTGGCGCCCCGCTGGTGGGCATTCCTCCGACAGTTCCGCGAACTGGTGATTGGAATCCTGATCGTGGCCGCCATAGTGGCGGCCACGCTGGGGGACTGGGCCGACGCGACGGCGATCGCCGCGATCGTGCTCGTCAACGCGGTCGTGGGATTTCTCCAGGAAGATCGGGCGCTGCGGGCGCTGGCGGCACTGGAGAAGCTGGCCGCCCCCCAGGCTCGCGTGGTGCGCGACGGCCTGTCGCGACAGGTTGCGGCGCGGGACGTCGTGGCCGGTGACGTGGTGGCACTGGAACCCGGAACCCGAGTCCCCGCCGACGCCCGGCTCGTGGAGGCGTTCGGGCTGCTGGTTCAGGAGGCCGTGCTCACCGGCGAGAGCGCGCCGGTGACGAAGGAGCCCGTTGCGGTGCTGCCCGCGGCCACGCCGCTGGGTGATCGGCGGTCGATGGTGCATGCCGGCACGGTCGTGGCCGCCGGTCGTGGCACCGCGATCGTCGTGGCTACGGGGATGGCCACCGAGCTGGGCCGCATCGCCGGCCTGCTGGAGCAATCGCCTGTGGAGACGACCCCGCTGCAGCGCCGGTTGGCCGAACTGGGGCGGCTGCTGATCGTCGTCTGCCTGGTCGCGGTGGCGGTCGTCTTCCTCCTCGACGCCTGGCGCGGCGGAGGCTTCGTGCGGCTGTGGAATGACGGTGGGCTGGGGGACGTCATGCTTCGTGCGGTGAGCCTGGCCGTGGCCGCCGTGCCCGAAGGACTGCCGGCCGTGGTCACGCTCGTGCTGGCGGTCGGCCTGCAGCGACTGGTGACGCGGAACGCACTTGTGCGTCGTCTGCCAAGCGTGGAGACGCTCGGTTCGGTGACCGTGATCTGCTCCGATAAGACCGGCACGCTGACGCGCAACGAGATGACCGTCCGAGAAATCGTCACCGCCGCCAATCGCTACCGGGTGACCGGCGCCGGCTACGAACCCCGGGGCACGTTCCTGGTGCAGACCACTGGGGCGGGCGAGGCGGAGGCGTCATTGTCATCCGACCCAGACCTAACGCGGCTGCTGTCCGTCGCGGCCCGGTGCACGAACGCCGTACTGCAGCCGGTCGGCCCTCAGGCAGGCTGGGCCGTGACCGGCGACCCCACGGAGGGGGCGCTCATGGCGGCGGCGCTCAAGGCAGGTATCGATGCTGCGACCGCCGGCGGGACGAAGGTCTACGAGATCCCGTTCGACTCCGCACGTCGACGGATGAGCGTCGTCGTGCGCCGCCATGACGGCCAACGGCTCTTGGAGACGAAGGGGGCCCCCGAGGCCGTGTTGCCGCTCTGCAGCACCGAACTGCGAGCCGGTCGGGCTGTGCCCCTCGACGACGGTCGACGGCACGAGATCCTGGCGGCAGCCGCGGAGATGGCGGACCGGGCCCTGCGGGTGCTGTCGCTGGCGTTCCGCACGATACCGGCGGCGGAACAGGTCGGCGACCAGCCCCAGGCCTGCGAGCGCGACCTCGTGCACGCCGGGCTCGTGGGGATGATCGACCCGCCGCGGGATGAGGCGCGGGCGGCGGTGGATCGCTGCCGGTCGGCCGGCATCCGCACCGTGATGATCACGGGCGACCACCCAGCCACGGCACGGGCCATCGCCGCTGAACTTGGCCTGGCCGACGGCGCTGCGAACCGCGTGGTCAGCGGTGCGGATCTGGATGGCATCGATGACGAGCGGCTGGCCGCGGAGGTGCGGGGCATCGCCGTGTACGCCAGGGCCGGCGCCGAGCACAAACTGCGGGTCGTGCGGGCCTGGCAACGGCACGGCGAGGTGGTGGCCATGACGGGTGATGGCGTCAACGATGCTCCGGCCATACGGGCGGCCGACATCGGCATCGCCATGGGCATCACCGGCACTGACGTCACGAAGGATGCCTCCGACATGGTGCTCAGCGACGACAATTTCGCCTCCATCGTCGGAGCCGTGGAGGAGGGCCGCGGCATCTACGACAACATCCAGAAATTCATCCACTACCTGCTGTCGTGCAATGCGGGCGAATTGCTGCTGATGTTCGTGGCGGCGGTGGCGGGTTGGCCCGCGCCGCTGGCGGCCACCCAGATCCTCTGGCTGAACCTCGTCACCGACGGTCTGCCGGCCCTGGCCCTGGGGCTGGAGCCGCCGGAATCCGACGTCATGCACCGACCACCTCGGCCGCCCCGGGAGCCGGTCGTCACCCGCGGACGGGGCATCGTCATCCTGGTTCACGGGGCGTTGGTGGCCGCGGTAACGCTGGCCGGATTCTGGCTCGAATGGCGCGGGGATGAGAGTCGCCTGGGTCGGGCACAGACGCTCTGCTTCTGCGTGGCCGCCTTCGCCCAGTTGTTCTTCGCCATCGGTTGCCGCAGCGACCGGTTGACCGCGATCCAGGCGGGATTCTTCGCCAACCCGGCCCTCCTGCTGGCCATCGCCGTCTCGGCGCTGCTGCAGGTCGCGGTCGTCACGCTGCCGGTGGCGCAGCCGCTGTTCGGTGTGGAGGCGGCCCTGGGCTGGGAATGGCTGGTTGCGGTGGGTCTGGCGCTGGTGCCGCTGACCGTCATCGAGGTCATGAAGCTGCTGTCTTCGCGGCCGGCCTTCACTTCCAGCGCCAGGCCGTGATTCCCTCCAGATCGCGCACGTAGAGTTCGTTCCCGATCACGGCCAGATGGGCCCAACTCTCCTGCTCGGCGACCTTGGCCTCACCGAGCAGCGTGTAGCGTTCCGACGTGGCGCGGATGAGCCGTAGATCACCGGTCTCGTCGAGGGCCAGGATGCGGTCACCCTGGGCGACCATGCTCCAGTAGCGGCCGAACGGCGTGGTGATCCAGGCCTCCTTGCCGGTGGCCAGATCGAGGCAGGCGAACCGCTGGTTGCGCAGGTGCACGTAGGCATGGCCGCCGACCACGATCGGCGTCGACATGTAACCCTGCACCTTGTTCCGCCACACCTGTTCCACCGGCTTCTCCGCCCGCGCGGGGTCGACGGTGAACAGGAACGAACCGCCGCCATAACTGGTGGTGAACACGCGGCCGTCGCTCACCGTGGGTGTGACGATGTTCATGCCGCGAAACGCCTCCACGGGCGTTTTCCACAGCACTGTGCCCTTGTCGGCATCGACACCGGCCAATGCGTCGCGGGTCTGCACGAGGATCTGCGGGACGCCGCCGAGCGTGGCCGGAAACGGCGACGAGAAGGCGCTCCCCGACATGCCGCCGCCGTCCTCCAGCACCCGCCACACGATGCGGCCCGTGGCCTTGTCGAGTTTGACGAATCCCGATCCGGCCTGGACGTAGACGTGTGTGCCGATCACCAGCGGGCTGGATACGAAACCGAAGGAGGGCAAGGGGCTCTCCAAAGCCTGCATGAAGTCCGTCCGCCAGATCTCACGGCCCGTGGCCGCATCCAGGCAGACGAGCACGTCGCGCATGCCGGCCACGTAGACGCGGCCCTCGTCGACGCAGGGCGTGGAGCGGATCCAGGAACCGTTGGAGGCGGCAAAGAAGGGCACCTTCATGGAGCCCTCCCAGGATGCCTGCCAGCGCTCCTGGCCGGTGGACTTGTCGAGCGCCCGCACGTGCTCGGTCTGCTTGTCGCGGGTCTCGGTGACGAACACCGTGTCGCCGGCGACGACCGGGCCGGAATAGCTGGGGCCGAGCTCGATCCGCCAACGCTTCTGCAGGCGGTCGGCCGCCAGGCCGTCCGGCCAGTCGGCCCCCGCCACGAAGCCGTCGCGGCCGGCTCCGCGCCATTGGGCCCAGCCCTCGGCAGCGGCACCGCCCGGTACAGCGGTGGTCGCAACGGCAGACAGGAAAACCAACAGGGCGGCCGTCCTGGCCGCCCCGGAACCGCGACCAGTACGACGAGCATGCACGACTGATATCTCCGGGCAGGACGGACAGGAGGAACCGTTCACGGGCGGGTGCAGCATAGCAGTGCGAAGCGCTGCACCGGCCGGCG
>QWPN01000088.1 GCA_003671185.1 Planctomycetota bacterium | reverse complement strand
CCCGCCATGACCATCACCGAAGCCGATGTCGAGGAGGGCTGTGAGACGCTCGCCGAGGCGATCATGGAAGTGGCTTCTCGCGGCTGACAGGCCGCGGAAAAAGCCGCGTGCGACCCCGGCTCCGCGCGATCACACCCGTGGTCATCCGCTGCGATGCACCCGCGGATCAAGCCGTTTCGCCTCCCGGCGACGGCGATGCTAGAATCCGAGTTTTTTCCCCGGTCCGGGCCCGCCGTTCATGCGCCACCTGATCGTTCCTGAAGACATGTCGGCCGCCGAAGTAGAGGCCGTGTTCGCCATCTCGCGCGACCTGGAACAAAAGTTCGTCGCCGGCCGCCGCGACGCGCTCCTGCCGGGCCGGGTTCTGGCGCTGGTCTTCGAGAAGCCGAGCCTGCGGACGCGAGTCAGCTTCGAAGCGGCCATGACGCACCTGGGCGGCTCCAGCCTGTTCCTGGGGGCCGACTCGGGATTCGCGTCGTCCCGGGAGAGCGTCGCCGACTTCGGCCGCGTGCTCAGCGAATACGTGGACGTGATCGTGTGCCGTTCCAAATCTCACGACACGATCGTGCAGTTGGCGGACGTGGCCGAAGTGCCGGTCATCAACGGCCTTTCCGACTACAGCCATCCCTGCCAGGCACTGGCTGACCTGTACACGCTGCGCCAGCACGTGGGCCGCGTGACCGGCCTGACGATGGCCTTCGTGGGCGACGGCAACAACGTGGCCCGCTCGCTGGCCGTGCTCTGCGGCCTGCTGGGCATGCGGTTCGTGCTCGCTGCGCCGCAGGCCTACCAGTTCGACGCCGCCTTCCGCGCGCATCTGGCGAAGATCCTCCCCCAGGCCGACATCGCGGAAACCACCGACCCCGTGGCGGCGGTGACGGGAGCCGCGGCCGTGTACACCGATGTCTGGGCGAGCATGGGGCAAGAGGGTGAACGACAGCAGCGGTTGCAGGCCTTCGCCCCCTACCAGGTCAACTCGGCCCTGATGGCGCACTGTCCCGACGCGGTGTTCATGCACTGTCTGCCCGCACGACGCGGGGAGGAGGTCACTGACGAGGTCATCGACGGCCCGGCGAGCGTGGTGCTGGCGCAGGCCGCCAACCGCATGCACGTGCAGAAGGGGCTGATCGCCTGGCTGCTGGGACACGCGTAGCCGGCCCCGTGCGCGGGTGGCGCCGGGTCACTTGTCGGCGGTGGGCTTGCTCGCGCCGACGGCCGGTTGCGCCTTGTCGAGCGTGATCGAGGCGGAGTTGATGCAGTAGCGCAGCCCCGTGGGCGGGGGGCCGTCGTTGAACACGTGGCCCAGGTGAGCACCGCAGCGCCGACAGGTGACCTCCGTGCGCACCATGAAGTGCGACCGGTCTTCATGCTCGGCGATCGCCGCCCCCTTCACGCCGTCGATGGGGGCGAAGAAACTCGGCCACCCGCAGCCGCTGTGGAATTTCTCGCCGGAGCGGAACAAGGGTTCCCCGCAGCAGATGCACCGGTAGGTGCCGGGGGTTTCGGTGTCGGTGTACTTTCCCGTGAAGGCCCGCTCGGTGCCTTTGCGGCGCGTGATCTCGTACTGCAGCGGAGTGAGCCGCTGGCGCCATTCGGCATCGGTTTTTGGCATCTGGTCATCGGGCAGGCGGCCCGTCAAAGCCGGATTCCGCTCGGCGTCATCTTCCATCGTCCGGCCTCCCTTCGCCTGCGGCGCTGCGTCGGTTCGCGGCGTCTCGTCGCTGCGCACACCCCCGGCCACCAGGGCCACAACCACCATCACCAACGACGCGACCGACGTCCTCATGGCAGGAACTCCTGGTGCGTGCCGCCCCCCTAGCGCTTCCGCGGGTCGGGCAGCGTTTTCGGCTCGTACGGGTGGTTGCGTTTCCGCACCACCTCGGCCTTCACGATTCTATCAGGATTCACGCCCGGAACAGGCCGGCCCTGCTCGTCCTGCGTCCGCGTCAGCTTGGGCAGCACGTCGAACCCCTCGATCACGCGACCGAACACGGTGTGCTTGCCATCGAGGTGCTCAGTGGGCCTGAAGGTGAGGAAGAACTGCGAGCCGCCGGTGTCCTTGCCGGCATGGGCCATCGACAGGGTGCCCAGGAAGTGCTTGCGGGCGCCGGGTGCCGAGCATTCGCAGGCGATCGCGTGGCCCGGACCACCGCTCCCCGTGCCGGTGGGATCGCCGCCCTGGGCCATGAATCCTCCGATCACGCGATGGAAGGGAGTGCCGTCGTAGAAGCCCTTCTCGATCAGTGCGATGAAGTTGGCCACGGTATTGGGGGCCTCGTTCTCGAACAGTTCGACGATGACGTCGCCGGCGGAGGTGGCGAGTTTCACCCGCGGCAGGTCGTCCGCTTGGGCCTCGGCCTTTCGCCGCGCCATCTCCGCCTCGACCTTGGGTCGATCCCGGGCGATCGCCTGTTGCAGATCCGCCGCACGGCCGGCGGGGAGCCCCGCGGCGACGGCCTTGGTGACCCACGCGTCCGCGTCGTCGATCCGCGACAGGAGCAGTGCCGCCGTGGCCGCCACGGCCAGCACGTTGCCATCCGCAGCGCCGGCGGCGGCCATCGCCGCCGTGAGGTCCAGGGCCCGTGCCGGATCATCCTGTTCCATGGCTTCCGCCAACGACTCACCCAGCACCTGCCGGGCACGCTGATGCTCGGGATCCACGGCGATCAGCGCCACGGCAGCACCCTCCAACCGCTGCCGCACGGCCTGTGCCTTGGCCATGGTCGCTTCGAACTTGGCCTCCACGGCCGGCTTGTCGGCCTTGGGCTGCTGATACATCGCCTGCAGCACGTGGAGTTCGCCGACCAGTGCCTTCCACTCGCCGGCGCTGGCGTCGAACTCGGCCTTGGCGGCCGCTGGATCGGGCTTTTTCGCGACGGCCGTGTCGGCCGCCCATCCCGGGCCGACCCACGAAACGATCAGAGCCACGGTCAGTGCGTGCGTGCGAACATCCATGCGATACATGCCTCCTCGCTCCGGGTACGATAGCAGACGGTCGAACAGGTGTGCCGCCACGGGATACGGCTGCCGTCGCCCCGGGAACCGCCAGCATGCCCCGTCCACCCCAGCGTCGATCCGATCGCCCGGCATCCGGGGCCCGGGGCCGGGCCGGGGACGCAACGGACGAGGCGGCTCACGCCCCGCGGATCATCGGCGGCGACCTGCGCGGCCGCCGCCTGGCCCACCAGCCGGGAGGCCGGACGCGGCCCATGAAGGATCGCGTCCGCGAGACGCTCTTCGACCTGCTCGGCAACACGCTCCGCGGCGGCATGGCCCTCGACCTGTTCGCGGGCACGGGGGCCTTGGGCTTCGAGGCCCTGAGCCGCGGTGCGAATCGGGCCGTGTTCGTGGAACGACACTTCCCCACGGCCGACGTGCTGCGGCGCTCGGCCAAGGGCTTGGGTGTCACCGATCGCTGCGACGTGCGGTCGGGGGACGTCCTCCTGTGGGGCAAAAGGATGCCTGAACTTCCCGGCAGCGCCCCGTGGATCGTGTTCGTGTCGCCTCCCTGGTCGTTCTTTGCGGAACGCAGTGCCGACCTGCTCTCCCTGATCGATGCCGTGCGCGGCGCGGCGCCGGCCGGCAGCTGGGTGGTTGTCGAATCGGACACGTCCTTTGCCGCGGAACTGCTCCCCGAGGCGGCGGCTTGGCGAAGCCGCGCCATGCCGCCGGCCGTGCTGCACCTGCTGCGGACGTGAACATCCTCGGAATCGCGCCGGCGGGTCGTGGCGGCGGGATGCCACCACATGTCCCCCGGAAGTGGTGCCGGGACGCGTTTCGCTTTCCAGCCGGTCTGCTATCTTGGATTTCGTGGCGCCGCCGGACCAGTCGATCCCGGTCCCGCGGCTGCCGGGGATGAGGCGAGGGCGGGACCATGGACATCGTCAACCGCAGCGACGCGACGCCTTTCACGACCGTCGACGGCTCGACGATCCGTGAGTTGCTCGCCCATCGCAACTCGGCGATCCGGGCCCAGAGCCTGGCGGAGGCCCGGCTCGGCCCGGGCTGCGCGACGACCCCGCACCATCATGCCGTGACCGAGGAGATTTATTACATCCTCTCCGGCACGGCGGAGATGACGCTCGGCGACGAGACGCGGCCCGTGGGCCCCGGGGACGCCATCGCGATCCCACCCGGGCTTCGCCACACGATCCGCAACAGTTCCTCCGGCGAACTGGTGTTCCTCTGCACCTGCGCTCCCGGCTACGAACATTCCGACACCTTCCTGGAAGAGACACGCTGACACCGTGAGCCGGTGCGGTTCGTGCCCTCCCCAACACCTCCCCCCCGCAATCATGGCCGACGCTTTTTCCACGATCCTCGTCTCCGAGGGCATCGTCTCCGCCGATCAGCTCGCGGAGGCGGTGCGGATGGCCGGGTCGTCCGGCAAAAAGGTCCACGACGAGGTCGTCCGCCTCGGCTACGCGCCCGGCGAAAAAGTGATGCGGGCCCTGGCCAAGGCCCATCGCCTCAAGTTCGTGAACCTCGCCGAATTCACCGTGGCCGAGGAGGTTGTGGGCCTGCTGCCCGAAAGCGTGGCCCGGGAGAACACGATCTTCCCGCTGGCGGAGTCGGGCGCCACGCTGCGCATCGCCACCTGCGACCCCACCGACATCGATGCGCAGGAGAAGTTGCGGTTCATCCTCAACCGCGACATCGAGATGGCTCTGGCGGCTCGAGAGCAGATCGTGGAGGCGATCAACCGCCACTACGGGCTGTCCGACGGCGAGAGCGCCGACTCCATGCTCCAGGAGTTCACCGACACCGCCATCGACTTCACCGAGACGGCCCTCGAGCAGGCGGCAGCCCAGGGTCCCGAGGACCAGTCGGACGCCCCGGTGGTGAAACTGGTCAACCTGATCATCACGGAGGCGGTGCAGCTCCGCGCCTCGGACATCCACGTGGAGCCGTTCGAGGACCGCGTCCGCATCCGCTACCGCATCGACGGCCGGCTCGTGGAGCGCGACAACCCGCCTCGCCGACTGCTGGGGGCGATCCTCTCGCGCATCAAGATCCTCGCCAAGCTCGACATCGCCGAGCGGCGCCGGCCGCAGGACGGCCGCATCAAGCTCACCGCCGACGGCAAGGACTACGACCTGCGTGTCAGCGTCCTGCCCACCAACCACGGGCAATCGGTGGTGATGCGCATCCTCGACAAGGACAACATCCGCGTCGGCATCCGCCAGCTGGGGCTGTCGGAGAACGACTTCCGACAGTTCAAGACGCTGATCCGCCGTCCCAACGGCATCATCCTGGTCACGGGCCCCACCGGCTCGGGCAAGACGACGACGCTCTACGCGTCCCTCAACGAGCTCAATCGTCCGGACACCAAGATCATCACGGCGGAGGACCCTGTCGAATACTACCTGGCCGGCATCAACCAGGTTGAGATTCGGCACTCCATCGGGCTCGATTTCGCCCGCGTCATCCGTGCCATGCTCCGGCAGGCGCCCAACGTCATCCTGGTGGGCGAAATGCGCGACACTGAAACCGCGCAGATGGGCATCCAGGCCTCGCTCACGGGCCATCTCGTGTTCAGCACGCTGCACACGAACGACGCCCCGGGGGCGATCACCCGCATGATCGACATGGGCGTGCCGGCCTACCTCGTCGCCTCCAGCGTGATCGCCGTGCTCGCCCAGCGCCTGGTGCGCGTGAACTGCCCGAAGTGCAAGCAACCCCACCAGCCGCTGGACACCCAGATCGAGGCCGCCGGCATCACGCCCGAGATGCTCGCCGGGGCCACGTTCATGAAGGGCCGGGGTTGCTCCCACTGCCAGAAGTCCGGGTACAAGGGTCGGCTGGGCATCTTCGAACTGATGGTGATGTCCAACAAGATCCGCGAGCTGGCGTTCCAGGGGGCGGCCACCAACGAGATTCGCAGGGCGGCCGTCTCTCAGGGCATGCGGGTCATGTTCGACGACGGCATCTACAAGGCCCTGCGCGGGATCACCACGCTCGACGAGGTGTTCCGGGTGTCGAAGCGGACCGAGTAGCGAGGAGGGGCTTGCGGCCGCCCGAACGCCCCGCGACAGGGGTGGCGGGCCGAGGATTTCGCGTGTGGAAGGCGGATTTTCTGGCCCGGGGGAGACTTTTCTGCCGATGGGGCGCATAATAGTGGAAATGACGTTGACGGCTGTCAGGGGCCCTCGGCCGTCCGTCGAACGAGCAGTTTCCGTGAGCGGGTCCGTCTTGGCGTCTGCCGCCTGCAGGTGGAGGCTTCTTGCCTCCCCTGGGGAACTTTTTTCTCCCGTTCCCGACCGTCAGAATGATGGTTGTCGCCGTCGGGGGATCCTGCATTGGGCATCCGTCCGCCCGGTCATTTTTCACAGCGCGATGCAACCATGACAACAACCGCCAGCACTTCGCCTCAGTTAAATTTCTTGGAGCGGCTGCTGAAGCTCGCGGCTGAAAACGACGCCACCGAGATCCGTCTGGGGCCCAACGTTCCTCCGCGACTCATGATCGGTGGGCAATACAAGCCGGCCGGCAAGAATCCGATCTCCGCCGAAGACCTTGCCAAGTTGCTGGCGGACGTGCTGCCGCCCGGAGGCGATCCGGCCAACTTCGCCGTCAAGTCCGCGGCGGGCGCCTGCACGGGTTCCATTGTCGACGTCGAGGGCACGAAGAGCCTGCGGCTGGTGCT
>QWPN01000058.1 GCA_003671185.1 Planctomycetota bacterium | reverse complement strand
GTGGCTCTTGTTGAACCCGTAGCCGGCGAACTTCTCGATCAGGGCGAACACCTCGTCGGCCTGCTGCTTGGAGAGCCCCTGGGCCTGGGCACCCGCCACGAATCGTTCGCGAAACGCTGCGATCGTCTCTAGTTTCTTCTTGCTGATGGCCTTGATGCAGGTGTAGGCGCTGGACAGCTCGATGCCGCCGAGCCGCTCCAGGATGCGCATCACCTGCTCTTGGTAGACCATCACGCCGTGGGTCTCCTCGAGCACCTCCTTCATCACCGGATGGAGGTACTCGGCCCGCTTGCGCCGGTGCTTCACGGCCACGTAGTCATCCACCATGCCGCCCTCCAAGGGGCCGGGCCGGTAGAGGGCGTTGACCGCGACGATGTCGAGGAAGTGGTCGGGCTTCATCCGCTGCAGCAGGTCGCGAATGCCACCGCTCTCCAGCTGGAACACGCCCTTCGTCTCGCCGCGGCAGAGCAGGGCGAACGTGGCCTCGTCGTCGAGCGGGAATGCCAGCGGGTCGGGGCGCCGGCCCGTGGTATCGGCGATGATGTCGAGCGTCTTGGCCACCACGGTCAGGTAGCGGAGGCCGAGGAAGTCCATCTTCATCAGGCCCGCCCGCTCGACGTCGCCCATGGCCCACTGCGTGATCACCTCGTCCTTGCCGGTGACGCGCTGCAACGGCACGTATTCCACCAGCGGCCGGTCGGCGATCACGACGGCGGCGGCATGCGTGCCCACGTTGCGGGCCAAACCCTCGATACGCCGGGCCAGATCGACCCACTCCCGCACGTCGGCGTCGGCCTCGCAGGCCGCGGCCAGTTGCGAGCCCGGCGCCGACGCCTCGTCGAGCGAGATGTTGAGTTGGTCGGGCACGAGGGCCACGATCTGGTCGACCCGCGGGATGGGCATCCCCAGTGCCCGGCCCACGTCCCGGATCGCGGCCCGGGCGGCGAGCGTGCCGAACGTGCCGATCTGGGCCACGTTCTCCGCGCCGTACTTCCGCTTCACGTAGTCGATGACCTCGCCGCGCCGCTCCTTGCAGAAGTCGATGTCGATATCGGGCGCCTCGCGCCGGTTGACGTCGAGAAATCTTTCGAAGAGTAGGTCGTATTCCAGCGGGCAGACGTGGGACAGGTAGAGCGAGTAGGCGACGAGTGCGCCCACGCCCGAGCCCCTCGCCGCGGCCGGGATGCCCTGCTCGCGGGCGTGCCGCACGAAATCCCAGACGATGAGGAAGTAACTGGCGAACCCGAGCGTGTCGATGACGGCCAGTTCGCGTTCCAGCCGCTCCAGCACCTGGGGGTGGAGCGTGCCCGCATCCCCCTCCGGCACCACGTCCTCGGCCCAGCGCTTGGCGACCTCGGCGTAACGCTCGCGGAGCCCCTCCACGCAGAGGCGCCGGAGCTCGTCCGACGCCGTGCGGCCGGCGGGCACGTCGAAGCCGGGGAAGTGCCGCTTGCCGAGGTCGAGTTCGATCGCCACGCCGTCGGCGATCTGCTGGCTGCGGGCCACGGCACCGGTGACGAGGTCGCGATCGAGGCCCGCGAAGGCCCGGTGCATCTCCTCGGGGCTCTTCAGGTAGAACTCGCTGGAATCCATCCGCATTCGCGACGCGTCGCTGCGGAAGCGGCCCGTGTTCACGCAGAGCAGGATGTCCTGCGCCTCGGCGTCCTCACGGTTGACGTAGTGGCAGTCGCAGGTGGCGACGGGGGGCACGCCCAGCTCACGGGAGATTTCCAGGGCCGCCTCGGTGACCTGTCGCTGCACGTCGAGGCCGTTGTCCTGGATCTCGATGAAGTAGCGGTCGCCGAACGTCTTCTGGAACCAGCCGGCCACGTCCCGGGCCTGGGCCAGCGACTCGCGCTGCTCGCGGGACGACCCGACGAGCGCCCGGCTGAATTCGCCGGACAGGCAGCCGGACAGGCAGTACAGCCCGCCGTTGAACTGCTCGAGCAAGTCGCGGTCGATCCGCGGCTTGAAGTAGAAGCCCTCCAGGTAGGCCTTTGTGGCCAGTTGCAGCAGGTTGTCGAAGCCGGTGCGGTCGCGGGCCAGCAGCGTGAGATGGTAGCTGGAGTCCTTCTGGCTGCCGGCATCTTTCTGGAAGCGGCTGCCGGGGGCGATGTAGGCCTCGTAGCCGATGATCGGGTTCAGGCCCGCCGACGTGGCGGCCTCGTAGAACTCGAGCGCACCGTGGAGATTGCCGTGGTCGGTGATCGCCAGGGCATTCATCCCCAACTCCACCGTCCGGGCCACGAGCCGGTCGATGGAACTGGCGCCGTCGAGCAGGCTGTAGTGACTGTGGCAGTGCAGGTGGACGAACGGCTGCGTGCTCATCCGTGGGCCTCGCGAGGGATTCGCGGCATTGTAACGGCTGCGGAGACGAAACGGAGGTTTCGCAGACTGAACCAGGCCAGGATGGCTGGTGGTTTGCGTTACTTGGTGTGATGCACGGCCGCCGGGCTGGAGGCCCGGCTCTCGAGACGAAACGGAGGTTTCGCAGACTGAACCAGGCCAGGATGGCTGGTTCAGTCTGAAGACGGCTCGCCGATCGTGCGCAGCAACTCCGCCAGTCGGGCCTGCAGGTCGAGCATGCCCTGCCAGTTGGCGAAGTCGAGCTCCACCTTCTCCGCGCCGGGCCGCATCACGGCCCCCTCGGCGGCGTCGCGGAGCACGCCCTGCACGTACTCAAGCAATTCGCTCAGTTCGGCCGATTGGGCCGGGCTGAGCCGCTCGGGCAGCGGCGGCGGGCCGCCGGGCAACAGCGGCGAACGCACCGCCGACACATCCTCGATCACGTCCGACTGCTGGGTCGCGATCCGTTGCATCCGCTCACGCAACTGCCGGGCGTGACCGTCGCCGTCGGCAGGTTGGCGGGCGGCGAGAGCGGCGATGCGCCGGTCGATCTCGCTGTGCGATCCCACCAGGAGCAGGGATCGCCCCAGCGAGATCATGTCGCCGTCGCGGACGATCCGCACTTGGACATCCTCGCCGTTGACCTTGGTGCCGTTGGTGCTCTCCAGATCGGTAACCACGATCTTGTCGTTGTCGGCCTGCAGTTTGAGGTGGTAGCGGCTGATCCGCTCGTCGTTGAGCTGGATCGAGTTGCCCTCCTCGCGACCGATCGTAACCGGCGTGGGCAAACGGCTGAAGACACGGCCACGGTCGGCGCCGTGCAGGACACGCAGCGTGATGTAAGCCATGGCAAACAGTCGTCCGCGAATGGCCGCCTTGCCGCGGCGCTCGCCCCGGGCCATCTGGCCGGACGAAACCTCCGCTCAAGGATACACGACGGTCCGGCCCCAGGCACGCGTCCGGACGGGGGCCGGGAGGCGCGTGGCGGTTGCCCCCCGCACAATCCGCACGAACTGCCCGCGTCGCGGCCGGAGATTCCTACGTGGGCGCGGGGGTCGTCGCGACGACGATGATGCCCTTGGCGACGTTGTCCGGCTTCGCGTACGAGACGCGGACCGTCATACCGGGCTTCCGATCCCCGCCCGTGGCGGGCGACTTCTCGCCGTCGCGAGTCACCTGGGTGGCATCGTCGCAGGCCACGACCGTGGTCGTCGTCACGTTGTCGTCGGCAGACGTGATGGTGAGTTTTCTGCCCGCCACGGTACTGAGCGTGCCTGCGGCGCGAATCGGTTGCTCGGCACCGGCGATGTCGCACAGCTGAACACAAGGGCGATCGTCATCGTTCGGGCGAGCATGGGCACGGCTGCTGATGGGGGTGACGAGGCGGTGGAGCGAACCTTGCCACCGGCGGCGAGATCGTGCGGGAAGTGCAAGGCTCTGCCAGCGGGCCGGGGGCAGGCAACGGCCGCAGCCAGTGTCGGCCGGAGGGCCGGCTATACTCGGAGGTGGTGGCGGGTCAGCCGCTTACGCGTCCGTAGCTCAATTGGATAGAGCATCGGTCTTCGGAACCGAGGGTTGCAGGTTCGAGTCCTGCCGGGCGTACTCTGAGTCAGCGTCGATGGTCACGGCCTTGTCGCCGTCCCTGATCACGATGCCACCGCCGCCGCGTTCCCGGACGCGGCCGGCGTGGATGAGCACGTGGCCCGCCTCGTCGACGACGAGGAATTCGCGGCAGGTCACCTTGGCCGCATCGACCTCGCCCACGAATTCCGGCGGCAGCAGCGCCGCCCTCAAGGCCAGGCCAATGGCCAGGAAGAGGAGCGGATAGACGGTCCAACGCTCGCGGCTGCTCATGGCGTTCCTCAATCCCCGTGCTTTTCCCGCAACCGCCCCGAGAGCCGCAGGATCAACTGCACCCGCTCGAACTGGTCGAGCCAGTCGGCAACCACGGCGGCGATGGCATCGGCCGGCGGCGGCACCGCGCCGCTCGCGCACGATGAGCCAAACTGGGCCGCCGCAGCCGCGCGGTAGGCGGAGAGCGTCCGGTCGCCGTAGAACAGGACCGGGGTGAAATCCTCGCTCAGAAACGCCGCCACCGGCACCCGCTGGCCGCCGCACACCTTGAGGTGTGCGGCGATGTCGGGCAGCGCGTCGCGGTCAAGCAGCCGCAGGTCGATGGCGGTGCTGGCGGACGCGAAGTGGGCGAAGATGGGGCACTGATTCACGCAGTCGCCGCACCAGGCGCCGGCCAGCACGAGCACCGGCATGCGGCGCGTGAATCCTGCCAGCAGGGAACGCTGGTGGGCCGTCAGCGTGACGCGGTCGTGAAACCCGTCCCAGCGCGAACGCTGGTCGGGCGTGGCATGCCGCCCCAGGAAGTCCGCGTAAGGCAGGGCCGCGGCGAACGCAGCGGCCCAGGCCTCGGCTGTGGGCGGTGTTCCCGCGCCGCTGATGGATGGCGCGGCGGACGAAGACAGGGATGTGGACATCATGGGCGACCTCCGGGTCGGGTGTTGCGCCGGACCTCATCGGGTCAGTGCGGGTGCTCGATGATAGCGTGCAGCGGTGCAGGAGCCGCGCGGGGTGGCAGGATGGGCGATCTAGTCGTGAACGGGCAGCCAGATTTGCTGTCCGGAGTGCTCTGCGAACGGCCTTGACCCCAAAAAAATCGATCCCTACTGTCCCCCCGCCTGAAGGCCAAGGGCTGGATCGCACATCCAGCCCGCCCGTCGTCGGCGGAGGCACGGATGCCGACCGCCGACCACGGGGTTGGTGAACGCACACGACCCGTCCAATCGCTCCCGGAAACGGTTCAGGTTCTCCGCCCCCCTGGGACCTGGACCGTTCCGGGGGCCTTTGCGCGCCGGCGCTACCGCAGGTCGTGGGCGGCCTACAATGCGGCCATGCCAGACCCACAGCCGCCTCCCGGTGCCGAGCGACTCCTGCGTTGGGTCATGGCCGGCGTCGTCGCCTGGGGCTGTGTGCATGCGATCGGTGCCTGGCGCTTCAATCACGACCCGCGGCGGGCGGTCGTCGTCCTCGGCTGCGTGGCCGCGTTCCTCGGATTCTGGCTGGTGATGCTCGCGGCACGCCGCCGCCGGCTCACGCCTTAGCCGTCCCGGAAAAAAGCCCGCCGCCGCGCCACGCCGCAACCACCTGGCATATGAGTTGGGTGGACTTTATCCGCGGCCAGTCGGCTGCCCAAGCGGGGACCGCGTTGCCTGCGCCGACCCCGGGGCCGAATAATGAAGGTGGTCTGCAACCATGGAGGTGACGATGGCCATCGTGCTCGGATCGAGTCTCGACAACGGCCTCGTTGCTGCGGCTGCCCGTCCCCAGGTGCAGCGCAGTGAGAGCGTCACCAGCCTGTCCATCGGCCAGTACCTGATCCGGCGGCTGTCGGACTACGGCATCCGTCACGTGTTCGGCCTGCCCGGCGACTACGTTCTCACCTTCTACAGCATGCTCGAGCACAGCCCGCTCGACCTCGTCAACTGCACCCGCGAGGACTGCGCCGGCTTCGCTGCCGATGCCTACGCGAGGGTCAACGGCATGGGTGCCGTGTGCGTGACCTACGGCGTGGGCGGCTTGAGCGTGGCCAACTCGATCGCCGGGGCCTACGCCGAGAAGAGCCCCGTGGTGATGATCTCGGGTGCGCCGGGCGTCGGCGAGCGTGCCAGCAATCCGCTGCTCCACCACCGCGTGCGCGAATGGCGCACGCAGCTCGAGGTGTTCGAGAAGATCTGCGCGGCTTCACTGGAGATCGTCGATCCGGCGACGGCCTTCCGGGACATCGATTACCTGCTCGACACGGCCCACCGTCTGAAGCGGCCGGTGTATGTGGAGCTGCCCCGCGACATGGTGGAGGTGGTGCCCGACCAGATTCGTCCGTATGCCCATCCGCCGCGCTGCAGCGACCCGGAAGCGCTCGCCGAGGCGGTCAAGGAGGCCGTGGCGCGGATCGAGGCGGCCCGCCGGCCGGTGATCATCGCCGGCATCGAGTTGCACCGCTTCGGGCTGCAGGCCGACGTCGTGGCCTTGGCCGAGGCCGCCGGGATTCCCGTGGCGGCCACGATGCTCGCCAAGAGCGTGGTCAGCGAGGTGCACCCGCTCTACATCGGTCTCTACGAGGGAGCGCTGGGCCGGCAGGAGGTGACGGAGTTCGTGGAGGAGAGCGACTGCGTGATCCTGCTGGGCACGATCCTCACCGACATCGACCTGGGAATCTTCACCGCCAAACTCGACCCCACGCGCAGCATCTTCGCCACCAGCGAGGACCTGCGCATCAGCCACCACCACTTTCACGACGTGCTCCTCGAGGACTTCATCCGGGCGCTGGCCGCCGCGAAGCCCGCCGCCGCCCGCCGCCCGCTGCCGCCCG
>QWPN01000074.1 GCA_003671185.1 Planctomycetota bacterium | reverse complement strand
TGCCGCCTCGGTGTCGGCGCGGCGCTCCAGCCGCTCGATCCGTTCGGTCAGCCGCGCTCCGCGGGGCCGCGCCGCCTGAGCCGTGGGAAGGGGCAGCCCGAGCGCGACCGCAAGCATCATCCATGCACACGCGGCGCGAGATCTCGACAGGGTAGGCATGCTCGTCTCCATCATCGGTGGGTGCGATCGGACCGGCGCGGCCGCATGCGGCACCAGCCGGCAATTCGCCTTGCGTCCGACAGTATCGCCGCGCCGCCCCGCTCCTGGCGAGTGCCAATCCCCGGGGCGCGCCGCCAGCCGCCCGGCGCGCGGGTTTCGATTGCCGCGGCCAGGCGATTTCCCCTAGATTGACAGCCCCCAGCACGTCTCCGGGCCAACGATGTCGTCCTACCACCTCACCCACCTCCGCCAGCTCGAAGCCGAGAGCATCCACATCATCCGCGAGGTGGCAGCCGAGTTCGAAAACCCGGTCATGCTCTATTCCATCGGCAAGGACTCGGCGGTCATGGTGCGGCTCGCGGAGAAGGCCTTCTATCCGGCCAAGCCGCCCTTTCCGCTCATGCACATCGACACGACCTGGAAGTTCCGGGAGATGTACGACCTGCGTGACAACTACGCGGCCAAGGAACTCGGCTTCAAGCTCATCGTGCACGTCAACGAGGAGGGGCGGAAGCAGGGGATCAACCCGATCACGCACGGCAGCAAGGTGCACACCGACGTGATGAAGACGCAGGCCCTGCGGCAGGCCCTCGACAAGCATCGGTTCGACGCCGCCTTCGGCGGGGCTCGCCGGGACGAGGAAAAATCCCGCGCCAAGGAGCGGGTGTTCTCCTTCCGCGACGAGTTCCACCGCTGGGACCCCAAGAACCAGCGGCCCGAACTCTGGAACCTCTACAACACGAAGGTCAGGAAGGGGGAGAGCATCCGCGTGTTTCCGCTCTCCAACTGGACCGAACTCGACGTCTGGCAGTACATCCACCTGGAGCAGATCCCGATCGTGCCCCTGTACTTCGCCAAGGAGCGGCCGATCGTGCGGCGGGACGGCGTGATGATCATGGTCGACGACGACCGGCTGCCGCTCGAGCCTGGCGAGAAACCCGAGATGCGCCGCGTCCGCTTCCGCACGCTGGGCTGCTACCCGCTTTCCGGGGCCGTCGACTCGAACGCCACGACGCTGCCGGAGATCATCCAGGAAATGCTGCTGACCACGTTCTCCGAGCGGCAGGGCCGGCTCATCGACAGCGACGAAGCCGGCAGCATGGAAAAAAAGAAGAAGGAAGGATACTTCTGACCGCGCCGCGGCCGTCGTAGCGGACCCCACACCACCATGTCCCACCAGTCCTCCCTGATCGCCACCAACATCGACGAATACCTGGCGCAGCACGAGCGCAAGGAGTTGCTGCGCTTCATCACCTGCGGCAGCGTCGACGACGGCAAGAGCACGCTCATCGGCCGGCTCTTCTACGAGTCGAAGATGATCTACGAGGATCAACTGGCGGCCATCACCAAGGATTCCTCGCGCTACGGGACCACCGGCGGCGAGGTCGACCTGGCCCTGTTCACCGACGGCCTGGAGGACGAGCGGCAGCAGGGGATCACGATCGACGTGGCCTACCGCTACTTCTCCACCGAGAAGCGCAAGTTCATCATCGCCGACACGCCGGGGCACGAGCAGTACACGCGGAACATGGCCACCGGGGCCTCCACCGCGGACTTGGCCATCATCCTCGTCGACGCCCGGCACGGCGTGCTCACGCAGACCAAGCGACATTCGTTCATCGTCTCGCTGCTGGGCATCAAGCACATCGTGGTGGCCGTCAACAAGATGGACATCGTGGGCTACGACCAGGAGGTGTTCGAGCGCATCCGGGGCGAGTACGCCGACTTCGCCGCCCGGCTGGAGTTGCCCGATCTGCACTTCATGCCGATCTCGGCCCTCAAGGGGGACAATGTCGTCAGCCCCAGCCCCAACATGCCGTGGTACACGGGCTCGCCGCTGATGCCGCTCTTGGAGAACGTGTACATCGGATCGGACCGCAACATGGAGGACCTGCGCTTCCCCGTGCAGCTGGTGGTGCGGCCGAACCTCGACTTCCGCGGCTTCTCCGGCACGATCGCCTCGGGCATCCTGCGCAGGGGGGACGAGGTGGTGTCGCTGCCGTCGCGGAAGAAGAGCCGCATCAAGTCGATCGTCACGTTCGACGGCGAGTTGGAGGAGGCGTTCGCGCCGCAGTCGGTCACGCTCACGCTCGAGGACGAGATCGATTCCAGCCGGGGCGACATGTTCGTGCGGCCCGGCAACATGCCCAAGGTCGACCACAAGTTCGACGCCATGGTGGTGTGGATGGCGGAGGAATCCCTGGTCCCGGGCAAGCAGTACCTGTTCAAGCAGACGAGCAAGGTGACGGCGGGCAGCGTGAGCACGCTGCGCTACCGCGTCGACGTCAACACGCTGCACCGCCAGCCCGCCCCGACGCTCATGCTCAATGAGATCGGCCGCTGCGCCGTCACGCTCACGAGCCCCTTCGCCTACGACGCCTACCGGCGGAACCGGGCCACCGGCGCCTTCATCATGATCGACAGGCTCACCAACGCCACGGTGGGGGCCGGGATGATCATCGACCGTGAGCCGGAGGACGGCCGCAAGGACCATTGGGATGACGAACCCGCGGCCGAGCACCTGCACGGCGCGGCCAGCGGCGTCACGGTGGAGGAGCGCCAGGCCCGCTTCGGACAGAAGCCGGCCACGATCCTACTCACCGGACTCACCGGCGCGGGCAAGACGACGCTGGCGCAGGCGCTGGAGCGTCGGCTGTTCGACATGGGCCGGGCGGTGACGGTGCTCGACGGGCAGACGATGCGACTGGGCATCAGCCGCGACCTGGGCTTCAGTGCCGGCGAGCGCAGCGAGAACCTCAGGCGCAGCGTCGAGGTGGCGCGCATCGTCAACGATGCCGGCCTGATCTGCATCGCCGCCTTCGTGGCGCCGGAAGAGGCGGTGCGCCGCAAGGCGGCCGAACGCCTCGGCGCCGACCGGTTCCTCGTCGTGCACCTCTCGGCACCGGTGGACGTCTGCCGGACACGGGATGCCGATGGCCATTACGCGCTTGCCGATGCGGGCGAGTTGGCCAACTTCCCCGGCGTGTCGGCGCCCTACGAGCCGCCTGCGAGCCCGGACCTCGTCCTGCCCACGCACGAATGGCCGGTGGGCCGCTGCGTCGATGCGCTGCTCGAGCTGCTGGAATCGCGGCAGGTCATTTGACGGGCGCGGAAGCCGGCGCGGCGCCGAGCGGGACGCGGCAGAGCAGCGAATCAGCCGTCATGAACAGGCTGCCGCCGCCCGCGCCGAAGCAGCAGTTGGCCGTCGCCTGACCGGTGAGGATCGTGCCCAGGTGCGTGCCGTCGGCGGCGAGCACGAGGACGCCTCCTGGGCCGGTGGCGAACAGGTTGCCGGCCGCGTCCACCTTGAGCCCATCGGGCAGCCCCCGCCGAGTCTTGGCCAACGCCGTGGCGTCGAAGAAGGTGCGGCCTTGGTCGAGCGTGCCGTCGGCGGCGACGGCGAACGCCTTGATGAGCGGCGCGGCGGGATCGGACTGGGCCACGTAGAGCGTCTTTTCATCGGGTGCCAGGGCGATGCCGTTGGGGCGGGTCATGGTGCGGCAGACGAGCGTGAGCACGCCGTCCGGCGCGATGCGGTAGACGCCGCAGAAGTCGAGTTCGCAGCGCGGGTCGTCGAGTTGCTTGGGGAGGCCGTAGGGCGGATCGGTGAAGTAGATGGCGCCGGAGGTATGGACGGCCACGTCGTTGGGGCTGTTGAGCCGCTTGCCCTGCCAGGCATCGGCCAGCGTGCGCCGGCCGCCGCCTGGTTCCAGCCGCGACACGCGGCGGTCGCCATGTTCGCAGAGGATGAGCCGTCCCTGGCGGTCGAGTGACAGGCCGTTGGAGCCGGGCTCCCGGCCGTAATCGGCCGGACCGGTGTAGCCGCTGGGGGCGAGGAACACGTCGACGCCCTTGTCGGGTCGCCAGCGGTGCACGCGGTTCTGTGGCACGTCGGAAAAGAGCAGGCATTCGCCCGGTAGGCCGGCACTGCCCGCGGGGATCCACACCGGCCCCTCGGACCAGGTGAAACCCATGGCCAGCACCTCGATCGAGGCGCCGGCGGGGATCAGGGCATCGATGCGGCCGTCGAGCCGCTCGATCGACCCTACGGTGGGCGGCAGGTCGGCCGCCCGCGCCGCGTGGAGAAGCGCCGCGACTGCCACGAGCAGGGCGGCGAGGAGGGACGGGATGCAAAACCGTCGGTGCTGTTCGGGCATGAATGGTGTTCCGTGGCTATCGGTGCCGGCACTGTACCGCGGATCGGCGGCCCGCGCCCCAGAGGGAGTTGCGATCGACGGTCGTGGCGTGGTGTCCAGGAGGCTTTTCTGCGGCGACACGGCCGTTTTCGCCGGCGCCGGCCGGTGGGTCTTGCCGCGCTGGCACGACGCCGCGAACGGTTCAGGTGCCGTGACGACGAGAAGGGCCGCCCGCCCGTGTCGCGTCCCGGTGAACGGTTTCGGAAGACGTGGCACTGGGGCGGCGCGAATGTGCGCGGCCCCGGCGCAGTGTAGGCCGACGTGGCAGGTCACCCGACGGGTGTCCGACCACGGCGGCTTTTTTTGTTGCTGGAACCCCTGACCGGAGGAGATTCGCAGATGATCGTCCGCTCGAACGGGATCACGGCAGAGGAAGTGCCGGCCGTGGCCTGGCATATTGTCGTTCCCTGCCCACCCCGCGCGGTGCCGGCCTGGCTCGTGGTGTCCGGTGACGGCGGCATTCGCACCGGCCTCTCCGCGGCGATCGCGCGACGCGGAGGCGTGCGTTGCCATGCGCCGTCGAAACCATCCGAGCTGCTGCGCGCCATGCTCGAGGGCAGCTACCGATTGGCGTTCGTCGATATCGTCCATCCGCTGGCCGGGCGGAAGCGCGACGCGCTGCGGATCGCCGAGGAGTTCGCCTCGCGGCCTGCGACGCGGCTGGCGGTGTGCGGCCGCGACGACGATCGCGACGGCGAGGTGTGGGCCCGCTGCGTGGGCGCGTGCGTGTATCTGCCCGGCATTCGGCTCGGCCCCGCCCTCGACGCCCTGATCGCGGCCCTCAGTCCCTGAACAGGAATCGACTTGAACGCGCACCATTCGCGGCATGACCCATGACCATCCGTGCCGAACCAGGGATGGTTTTAGAAACTGCACTATCGGCCGCTCCGAGGTTTCGGTGATCTTCGATGGCCGTCGGCTCCTGCACCGCGATGAGTAATCCCATGAAGCCCGACGCCCCAGCTGTTCAGGAGGTTGTTCGTGGCTTCTCGTGCAGAAGACGATGCGCAACCTGACGGTGACGCCGGATCGATCACGGAACTGCTGAACGATTGGCAGCGCGACGGCGATCACGAAGTGTTCGCGAAGCTCGTGAACCTGGCACGGCCGACGGTCGACGCCACGGCGGCGGCGCTGCTTCACCGCGCCGGATGCAGAAGCAAGGCCACGGCCGATGAGGTGACGTCGCTCGTGCTCGATCACCTGCGGCGGCTGCCCGGTGTCTCGGGGGCCGACAAGCCGGTGACCTGTTTCAGCTGCGGGGCCGATGCCGACCATCAGGCCGGCACGCGGTACGTGGTCTGGCTGACACAGGTGCGCACCAAGGACAGCCTGCGCACACGGCGCCGGAGGGCCCGCCAGTCACCGACCGCCCGCGAGGTTCGCCCCTGCCACGGCAGCCCGTGCCCCGAGGGTGACGGCCGGCAGCAGGCCGCCGCGCGCAACGCCGCCGAGCGGCACGATGCCATCTATGAGGCGGTCGATGCGCTCGACGCCAACGGTCGTGCACTGATCAGCATGCTGCTCGCGGGCATGACCCAGACGGCGATCGCGGCGTCGCTGGGCGTGTGCGAGGGAACGGTCTCGCGCCGCCGGTTCCGGGCGATCACACAGCTGAAGACCATCGTGGCCGGCCGTCCGCAGCTGCCACGCTGACTGATGCGCGACAATTCTCTCCACCACGGTTCCGCACGGCCGCCGGCGGTTTCTGCGTGCGGGACGCTCCGCGGGTTTCTCGCGAGGGGCGGGGAGTTGGTCGGCGGATTCCGCCGGACACTCAGCCGCCCGCTGCCGGAGCGAGTAGCAGACCGGCCAAGGCCGCGGCCAGGACGAGGACCGGCTCGGGCAGTTTTTTGAACCGGTACAGAAGTCCGATCGTGACGAGCAGGATGGCCACCTTGATGGGGTCGGGCATCCAGCCGTCGGCGAACAGGGTGCGGCGTCCGAGCACGACGCAGGCGCCTGCGATGGCCCCCACGGCCGCCGCGGTGACGCCGTCGACGAAGGCCACGATGCCAGGCCGCTTTCCATACTTCTTGAAGTAGGGGGCGGGGATCACCGTGAACAGCCAGCAGGGCAGGAAGGTGGCGAGCGCCGCCACACTGGCGCCGCTCACTCCGGCCAGGACGTCCCCGCTCCGGCCGGCCACCAGATAGCCGATGAAACCCACGGTGATGACCACCGGGCCGGGCGTGATCATCGCCACCGCGACCGCGTCGAGGAATTCCCGGTCGTTGAGCCAGCCGTATTCCTTGACGACGCCGCCGTACAGGAAGGGCACGATGGCCAGCCCGCTGCCGAACACGAACGCCCCGGCCTTCGTGAAAAACAGGGCGATCTGCCAGAGCAATGAACCTGCCGGCAGCGTCGCGGCGGGCGCCACGGCCAGCGGCGGCAGGAACACGAGTGCCACGGGTACCGGCCGCCAGGG
>QWPN01000125.1 GCA_003671185.1 Planctomycetota bacterium | reverse complement strand
GACTGTGGAACAAGTCTGCCCGAGCAGGAT
Organism: Planctomycetota bacterium; assembly: GCA_003671185.1. Classification (GTDB taxonomy): domain Bacteria; phylum Planctomycetota; class Planctomycetia; order Pirellulales; family UBA1268; genus QWPN01. Next base: position 21,911 of record QWPN01000125.1, on the reverse strand, counting down.
GCGACGAGAGCCGACCGTGGAAACCCTCGGCGTTTCCACCGGTCGGCCAAGTGGAAAAAGGTCAAGGATGACTTTTTCCACGGACAGCTAGGCGAGCCGCTCGAGCCGCCTCCCGTCTCTCCCGCTCGTGGCCCACCCACCGACTGGGATGAGATCGTGCAGGCCCATGACGATCGCGACGTCTTTCAAGCGTCGCCCAACGAGCTGCCCGCGATCGACATCAACAGCCTCTGACCGCTGCCGGCCGCAAGCCGCCGAAGCCCCGGAAACGGCGAACTGAGACGCGGTCCGCACAGATGCAAGAAAAATGCCGCCGCAGGAAGGCGTCGTGTTTTGGCGAACCGCCTCCGATCGGCCTCAACGTCCGATCTCGCTGCTCACGAGCGGTCCGGCAGCCGGGAGATCGTTGCGGAAGTGCCATCGACCGGGCTATCCTTTTTGGGGCGGGCCGCGGTGAGCCGCAGGAAGCGGCACAGAAAAAATATCCCCGTGAGCATCATCCAGGGCAGGTAGCCCACCCACACGCCCACAGCGCCCCAGTCGGCCACCACGGTGAGCAGGTACACCGTGGGCAGGCTCAATCCCCAGTAGCAGATGGCGTTGGCGATCATCGGCACCCGGTTGTCGAGCAGACCGCGGAGCGCGCCCAGGCTCACCGACTGCACGAGGTCGGAGATCTGGTAGACCCCGGCGATCGTGATCAGCGTGCCGGCCAGTTTCACCACCGTCTCGTCGGTGCTGAAGATTCGGGCCAGCCCGACGCCGCAAGTCGTGTACACCGCCGCACAGACGGCCATCAGGGCCACGCCCAGCGCGAGCGCGGCGATGCCGGTGCGGCGCACCGCCGGCATGTCGCCGGCACCTGCGGCATGAGCCACGCGCACGCTGGTCGCGAGAGACAGCGAGATCGGCACCATCCAGGCCAGCGAGGCGATGCCCAGCGTCACCTGGTTGGCCGCCAGCGCCGTCGTGCCCGCCCAGCCCACCATCAGCGAGCCGACGGCGAACGAGCCCCCCTCGAGTACGTCCTGCACCGCGACAGGCAGCCCCTGCCGGAACAGTTGGCGGAGCATGCCCGGCTCAGTGCCCACGCCGCGCCACCAGCGGCCCAACTCAGGATGGCGGGCGATCCACACGGCGAGCGCCACGGCCTGCAGCACCCGGGCCGCCAGCGTGGCCCAGCCGGCACCGGCCAGTCCCAGCCGCGGGCAGCCGAAGTGCCCGAAGATCAGCAGCCAGTTGAGCAGGGCGTTTGCAACCACGGCCGCTGCCATCGCGGCGAACACGGGCCAGGGTCGGTTCACTGCCTCGGCCGTCTGGCCCAGCACGACCGCCACCATCGCCGCCGGCAGCGACCAGGCGATGAGCAGCAGATAGCCGCCGGCCACATCCACCACTTCGGCCGGCTGGCCGAGCCGGGGCAGCAGCGGCACTGCCACCGAGAGCGCCACGGCGATCGCCACGCCCACGATCGCTGCCAGCGCCGTGCCGGCCCGCGCGGCGGCGGCCACGCCCCGGTCATCCCCGGCACCGAAGGCCTGTGCCACACGCGGGGCCACCGCGCCCAGCACGCCGTAGGCGAAGTACAGCGCGAACATCACGAACGTTCCGGCCAGCGCCGCCCCGGCCAGATGCAGCGGGCCGAGGTGGCCGATCATCGCCGTGTCGGTGAGCTGGATCAGCACCTGCCCAGCCTGGCCGAGCAGCATGGGGGCGGCCAGCGCAAGCAGCGGGCCCACGACCGGCGTGCGTGCGGCAAGGTGTGATGGCTGGGACATGCGGGGTTCCGGGTGAACCTGCCAGCCTACCGTGCAGATGCCTGCCGCGGCGGCAGCGTTGGGCCACCGCCCTACCCCGCGGCCGCCGTGTCGGTGAGCAGGAGCGCGTGGGCCTGGGCGACCCGGCCCGCGGGAATCGTGGCATCGGCCCGCATGAGCCGCTCCACCATCGGCACCTTCGCCGCCCCCGTCGCCAGCCAGAGGATGCGGCGCGAGCGATCGAGCATGGGAAACGTGAGCGTCATCCGCCGCCGTCCCTGATACACACCCGTCAGCGTCACGTCGCGGTCGTGGCAGCCGAGCACCGGGTCGTCGGGCACGAGCGACGCCGTGTGGCCGTCGGCGCCGAGGCCGAGGTGCGCGAGGTCCAGCACCGGCGGCGCGCCGCACCAGTCGCGGAGCGTCCGCTCGTAGTCACGGGCCCCCTGCTCCGCATCGGCGGCGGTCACCGGCATGCCGTGGATGTTGTCCGCCGGGATCGGCGCCGCGCCCAGCAGACTGGCGCGCAGATGCGTGAGGTTGCGGTCGGGATCGCCATCGGGCGCCAGCCGCTCGTCCACCTGGAAGACATGCACCTGGGACCAGGGCAGGTCCTCCGTGGAGAGGTGCCGGAGCATGGCCCAGGGCGTCTTGCCGCCACTCACCGCCATGAGAAACCGGCCCCGGGTGGCCACCGCCTCCCGGGCCTCGGTTGCGATCACCCGCGCCGCGGCCACGGCCACGGCGTCGTCGTCCGCGAAGATCTCATGCCTCATCGTCGGCCTCCTGGCTGCCGCGGGGTGTCCGTCACCGGATGCGTCACAGGCCGAACGCCGTGCGCAGCACGCGCAGTGACTTCTCGCCGTGCTCCGCCGCCACCACCACGTTGAGTCGGACCTCGCTCGTGCTCACCAGGTCGATGTTGATGCCCTCGTCGGCAAGCGGTTTGAACAGCCTGTCGGCCACGCCGGCGTGGCTGCGGATGCCCACGCCGGTGATCGAAAGCTTGGCCACGTGCGGCACCTCGACGACCCGCGCCCCACGGGCGGCGGCGATCCTGGCGGCCACGGCGATGGCCCGGTCGTGATCGCCGGCCGGCACGGTGAAGGAGAGTTCGGCGCGGCCGTCCCGGGGATGGCTCTGCACGATCATGTCGACGAACAGCCCGGCGGCCCCCACCTCGGCGAACACGTCCGCCGCCACCCCCGGGGTGTCGGGCAGGTCGGTGAACGTGATCAGCGCCTGCGACGAGTCGAGCACGCAGTCCTCGATCGCCAGGTCCTCCATGCCCTCCAGCCGGCGCACCACGTCGAGCGGGCTCGACTTCACCGTGCGGCTCGCGGTCCCGTCGGCATCGCCGTCGACCGCGTCCGTCTCCAGGCCGAAGGCACGGTGCACGGCCTGCACGGCCGCCGGACCGGAGGCCCGGTCGACGAGCACCGAGATCTTGATCTCGCTGGTGGTGATCATGCGCACGTTGATGCCCTCGCGGGCCAGGGCCGTGAACATCCGGCCCGCCACGCCCTCCGCGCGGGCCATGCCCACGCCCACCACCGACACCTTGGCGAGGTCGGGGTCGTGCGAGACGCGGGTGGCACCCAGGACGGCGGCCACGGCGCCCGAGACCTCGAGGGCTTCGGCGAGGTCGTCGGCCGGCACCGTGAAGGAGATGTCGGCGCGGCCCTCGTGCCCCACGTTCTGCACGATCATGTCGACGGCGATCCCCGCGGCGGCCAGCCGTGAGAACACGGCGTGGCTCGAGCCCGGCTGGTCGGGCACGGCCTCCAGCGTGATGCGGGCCTCGTCGCGGGCCAACGCCACGCCGCTGGCTGGCCGGGGCGTGGCCTGATCGGCGGAGAGGATCATCGTGCCCGGGGCGTCCTTGAAGCTCGACCGCACCATGACGCGGACACCGAACTTCTTGGCGAATTCGATCGACCGGGAGTGCATCACGCCGGCGCCCAGGCTGGCCAGCTCCAGCATCTCGTCGTAGCTGATGGAAGAGAGCCGGCGGGCCGCGGGAAGGACCCGTGGGTCGGTCGTGTAGACGCCGTCCACGTCGGTGTAGATCTCGCACACGTCGGCGCCGAGCACGGCTGCCAGCGCCACGGCGGTGGTGTCGGAGCCGCCCCGGCCCAGCGTGGTGATGTTGCCGTGCTGGTCGATCCCCTGGAAGCCCGCGGCGATCACGATGGCCCCGTCGTCGAGCAGCGCGCGGACGTGATCGGTGGAGATCGACTTGATGCGCGCCTTGGTGTGGGTGCTGTCGGTGCGGATGCCGATCTGGGCGCCCGTCAGGCTCACCGCCTTGTGGCCCAGCGACTGGATGGCCATGGCGAACAGGGCCACGCTCACCTGCTCGCCCGTGGAGAGCAGCATGTCCATCTCGCGGGCGCTGGGGCGGTCGGAGATCTGCTTCGCCAGGTCGACGAGGATGTCGGTCTGGTGGCCCATCGCACTTACCACCACCACGACCTTGTCGCCGGCGGCGTGTCGCGTGATCGCCTTGCCGGCAGCCGCCTTGATCTTGGCGGCATCCGCCACGCTCGTGCCGCCGAACTTCTGCACCACCAGGGCCATCGTCCGCCTGCTCCTGCGCTCACGCGCGATCGAGGAATACACCCATCAGTTTCCACCCCGGCTCCAACGCCGCGCCGCCGCCAGCGGCCGACACCTCGTCGTAGGTCGTCGCGCCGCAGGCGTCGATGCCGGCCCCCGCCATCACGAAGGGCACGTGGCCGCGGGAGTGCGTCTTCGTGGCCAGGAAGGTGGGGTGGTCGGGGCAGACGAGGATCCGGTGCGGCCCCGCGGCGGCGAGGTGCGCCGCGAGCGGACCCACGATCTTCTCGTCGATCTCCTCGATCGCCTTCACCTTCGCCGCGGCGTCGCCCTGGTGGCTGGCCTCGTCGGGCGCCTCGACGTGCACGCAGACGAGGTCGGCCGTGGCCAGTTCGGCGATCGCGGCCCGACCCTTGGCGGCGTAGTCGGTGTCGAGGTAGCCGGTGGCGCCGGGCACCTCCAGCCGCTTCCAGCCGGCCAGCGCCGCCAGCCCGCGCAGCAGGTCGACCGCCGTGATCATCGTGCCAAACATGCCGTACTTCGTCTGGAAGGGCTCCATGGCGGGGGCCCGACCGGCGCCCCACAGCCAGACGTGCGTGGCGGGCCGCAGGCCGGCGGCGAGCCGCGCCCGGTTGACGGGGTGGTCCTCCAGCCAGCCGGCGCTGCGCGCCATGATCTCCGTGAGTAGGCGGCTGCCGGTGCCGCGTGGGAAGTCGTCGACCACCGGCTTGTCCATCAGGTCGTGCGGCGGCGTGGCCCTCAGGTCGGCGGCCAACGGCGCCGCCGCTCCGCCGCCCCGGTGGAGGAGCAGGTTGCGGTAGCTGACCCCGGGCACGAACCGCCACGTGGCCGCCACCTCGGGCAGGTCGCGGGCCAAGCCCTCCTGCGCCGCGGCCAAGAGCGCCGTGGCCTCCTCCGTGGTGATGTGGCCGGCGGTGAAGTCCTCCATCGTCTGGTCGCGGATCGTTACCAGGTTGCAACGCACGGCCCAGTCGTCGGGCCCCAGCGCGATCCCCTGGGCCGCGGCCTCGAGCGGCGCCCGGCCGGTGAAGAACGCCAGCGGGTCGTAGCCCAGCAGGCTCATGCAGGCCACCTCCGAGCCGGGCGGCAGGCTGGGGGGCACGTGGTTCACGAGGCCGACCCGGCCCCGCGTTGCGAGAGCGTCGAGGTGCGGAGTCCGCGCCGCCTGGAACGGCGTGCGGCCGCCGAGCGCCGCCTGGGGGGCGTCGGCCGCACCGTCCGGGATCACGATCAGGTATTTCATGGGCATGGGGTCGGGGTTTGCAGCGCGGCGTGGCTAGTCGTCGAGCACGCCCAGGCAGACGCTGGGGCCGCGGACCGCGTCGCAGCGGTCGATCGCCTCCACGGCGGCCCGGATCGCGGTCGAGGCCGAACGATGGGTCATGATCACGAGCGGCACGCTGGCATCGGCCGAGTCGGCATCGGCGTCGTGTTGGATCACCGAGGCGATCGAGATGCCGTGTTCGCCGAGGATGCCGGTGATCCGGGCCAGCACGCCGGGCCGGTCGCTGACGTGGAGGCGCAGGAAGTGCCTGCCCTGCGTGTCGCCGCCCATCGGCGAGGCCTGTCCGTCGGCGTCGAGCACGCCCGTGGTGCGGAAGGTGATCGCCGCCCGGCCCACCACCGTGTCGATGATGTCGGCGACCACCGCGGAGGCCGTGGGCATTTGCCCGGCACCGAGGCCGTGGAAGAACATCGGCCCCACGGCGTCGCCCACGATGCTCACGGCGTTGTAGGCGCCGCGGGTCTCGGCCAGCGGCGTGCCCACCCGCACGAGTGCCGGCGCCACCCGCAACGCCAGCAGGCCGGCGGCCGTGCGGGCCGCCACCGCCACGAGCCGGATGCGGTAGCCCAGTTCGGCGGCGCAGGTCATCAACGACTGGTCGACCTGCTCGATTCCGGTGCGCGGAATGTCCGCCCACGGCACCCAGGCCCCGAAGGCGAGGTGCGCGAGGATGGCGAGCTTCTGCGTGGCGTCGGTGCCGTCGACGTCCATGGAGGGATCGGCCTCGGCGTAGCCCTTGGCCTGGGCGAGCGCCAGTGTTTCGGCGTAGTCGGCGGCGTCCTCCTCCATCGTGGAGAGGATGAAGTTGCTCGTGCCGTTGAGGATGCCGCGGATCGACTCGATGCGGTTGGCGGCCAGGCACTCGCCGATGGCGGCCACGATGGGGATGCCACCGGCCACGGCCGCCTCGAAGGCGATCGAGCGGCCCCGCGCGCGGGCCAGGGCAAACAGCTCCGGGCCGTGCTCGGCAAGCAGGGCCTTGTTGGCGGTGACGACGTCCTTGCCCTGCTCGAGCAACTCGACCATCATCGACCGGGCCGGCTCCAGGCCGCCCACGAGCAGGGCCGCCACGGAGATCGACGGGTCGCGGGAGATGTCGCGGATGTCGGTGGAGATGCGGTCCGCCGGCAGGTGCACGCTGCGGGGCTTGGCGGGATCGCGGACGACGGCCCGTTCCACGATGATGGGCCGGCCGGCATGACGGGTGATATGGTCGGCCGACTCCACGAGGAGGCGGACCACGCCCGAGCCGACGGTGCCCAGACCGACGACGCCGACTCGCACTGGTTCGACCATGCAACCTTCCATCCGGGGAGGAAAACCCCGATCCTAATGAGCGTAGGGTGAAGACGAAAGGACGGTGCCGCGGTTCCCGTGGGCCGCCGTCCGCCTGTGCCGGTCGTGCGGCCTGTCCGGCGGTGTCGAGCCGGCGGCGGCCCCGAAATCGAAGTCCCGCGGTCCCCCCAAGCACGGTGTCCGACCATGCCCGACCTGGAACAGCCCAGCCGCGAGGCGCTCCTCGGCGGCCTCGATGCCCGCGCGGAGCCGTTCGACGTGGTCGTCGTCGGCGGCGGCGCCAGCGGGCTTGGCGTGGCGGTCGATGCCGCCGCCCGTGGATTCTCCACGGCGCTCTTCGAGGCCGAGGATTTCGCCAAGGGCACCTCCAGCCGGGCCACGAAGCTGGTTCACGGCGGCGTCCGCTACCTGGCGCGCGGCGACGTGTCGCTCGTCCGCGAGGCGCTGCGTGAGCGCCGGCTGCTGCTCGACAACGCCCCGCACCTCGTACAGCCGCTGGGGTTCGTGCTGCCCGCCTATGGCATGCGCGGCCGGCTCTGGGATCGCTGGTTCTACGGCGCGGGGCTGATGGCGTACGACGCGCTGGCCGGTCGCGCCGGCCTGGGCCGCACGCGGCTGCTCGATGCGGCCGCCACGGCGGAACTGGCCCCTGGCCTGCGCACCGCGGGACTGTGCGGCGGCGTCTGCTACCAGGACGCACAGTTCGACGACGCGAGGCTGGCCGTGGCACTGGCGCGCACGGCGCTGCGTCTGGGGGCCTGCGTGCTCAACCACTGCCGGGTCACGGCGCTCGTGCCCACCGGCGGCCTGCACGCGGTGGAGGTCGAGGATCGGGAGACCGGCGTCCGGCGGCAGGTGCGGGCGCGCTGCGTCGTCAACGCGGCGGGCGTGTGGGTCGACGGCGTGCGCCGCCTGGAGGAGCCACAGGCCGGCGACTTGGTGGCTCCCAGCCAGGGGGCGCACCTGGTGGTGGATCGCGAGTTTTTCCCCTCCAGCCGCGCACTGCTCGTGCCGCGGACGCCGGACGGCCGGGTGATGTTCGCCGTGCCCTGGCTGGGCCATGTGATCCTCGGCACGACCGACACGCCGCGCCCCGACACGCTGCTCGAACCGCGGCCCTTCGAGGCCGAGATCGACTTCATCCTCGCGGAGGCGGGCCGCCATCTGGCCCGGGCGCCGGGCCGCGCCGACGTGCGCTCCGCCTGGGCCGGCCTGCGGCCGCTGGTGAAGCCGGCCCGCGGCGCGGGAGCCGACACGCAGCGACTGTCGCGGGAACACGTGGTGGTGGTGTCGGCGCAGGGGCTCGTCACGGTGACGGGCGGCAAGTGGACAACCTACCGGGCGATGGCGGAGGACGTGCTCGCCGCCTGCTTCTCCAGCGGGCTGCTGCCCACCCGCCCCGCGGGCGTGACAAGAACGCTGCGACTCGTGGGCGCTCCGCCGGCCGGCGCCGTTACGCCGCCACTCACGGCGGCCCCGGGGCTGCACCTCTACGGCAGCGAGGCCGGGGTCGTGCAGAGCCTGCCCGGCGCCGACCGCGAACTCTTGCCGGGGCTGACGGAGGCGATGGTGCGGTTCGCGGTCCGTGCGGAATGTGCGCGCACGGTGGAGGACGTGCTGGCGCGGCGGTCGCGCTGGCTGTTCCTCGACGCCGCGCGGGCGGCCGCGGCTGCCGGGCCCGTGGCGGCGATCATGGCCGAGGAACTGGGGACGTCGTTCGCCGCCAGCGCATCCGCCGCGGCGTTCGCGTCACTGGCGCGGGGATACCGCCTGGAGCAGTGACCGTCGCCGCGATCACTCGGCGGGCTTGGCCGGCGTTTCCGCGTCCACGTCGGCGCCGAGTTTCAGCAGCGGCTTGAGCTTGCGGTAGGCGGTCGGTCCGATGCCGTCGACTTCGAGCAGGTCGGTGAGCCGCCGGTAGGGGCGGCGTTCGATGATGCGATCGGCGAGAGTCTCGCCGATGCCCGGCAGCCGCATCAGTTCGTCTCGCGTGGCCGTGTTGGGATCGAGCACCAGTCCGGCGGGCAGCGCTGCACCGTCGATGGCACGGCGCAGTTCCCGTTCCTCGTCGCGTTCCAGCCGCCGCTCGGCCGGCAGCGCGTTCCAGTCGGTGTGGGCCCAGATGCCGATGCCGTGATGGGCCGCCTGCAGTTCCAGATCCTGCAACACGGCGCGGTAGTCGTCCCCCGACTCCCCGGCCGGCGTGCTGCGGCTCACCCCGTAGGCCCGGGCCAGTCCCGCCGACACCAGGTGGGCGGCCAGGTCGCGGCCCTCGGCGTCGAACACGAACCCGTAGATGCGCTTGAAGCGGCCGTCCCCCCGGCCGTCGGCGAAGCTCGTGTGCACGGTGAACGGTCGGGCCAGAACGCGCCGCGTTTCCGCGCTGGCCCGGGCCGCGAGTTCCTTGGCGAACTCGATCGAGGCGCCGGCGTCCGCCTTGGCGGCAGTGATCCCGAAATAGCGGCGCTGGCTGCGCAGCCGGCGGGCGTCGGTCTCACCGCTCACGTGATGCTCGAGGCAATCGGCCCCGTAGAGCCGGATGGTGTGTTCCTCACCGGTGGAGGTGCGGATGCGAAAACTGTCGCCATCGGCCCACTCGGTGGGCACGAGCGTGCAGCCCTCGAGCCGCACCAGTTGCTCGGCCGCGCCGGCGGTGCAGCAGGCGCAGGTCACGAGCAGGGTCACCAGGAAGCGGCGGAGAACTGCGGTGATGGGACGTGAGCGGCGGCGCATCGTCCCGATGATACCCGCGGGCCCGCTGTCGCCGGGAACGCGGATCACGTACAACCTGCGTCTTGCGTCGCGGGCACTCCGCGGCGGTCTCCCCTCGGAGCACGACCCGTGGAACCTGCGGCCCGCGACTTTCTCGTCCGTCTCCTGGAGACACCCAGCCCGTCGGGCTACGAACAGCCGATCCAGCGGCTCGTCCGCGACTACCTGGCCCCGTTGGCCGATACGGTGACGACCGATTCGCATGGCAATGTGATCGGCGCCGCCAACGCCTCGGCACCCATTCGCATGCTGTTGGCCGGCCACTGCGACCAGATCGGGCTGATCGTTCAATACATCGACTCCGACGGCTTCATCTCGGTGCAGCCGATCGGCGGCTGGGACCCGATCCAGCTCGTCGGCGCCCGCGTGGTGATCTGGACGGCGTCCGGGCCGGTGCCGGGCGTGATGTCGCGGAAACCGATCCACCTGCTTACCGAGGAGGAGCGGAAGGTGGTGCCCAAGATGAAGGACCTGTGGATCGACATCGGCGCCGCCGACAGGGCCGACTGCGAGTCGGTGGTGCGGGTCGGCGATGCGGTGACGTTCGAGCTCAAGGTGTTGTCGCTGCGGCGCGACCTGGTCTGTTCGGTGGCGATGGACGACAAGATCGGCCTGTGGGTGGTGTTGGAGGCGTTCCGGCGGGCGCTGGCGGCCGGTCCCCTGCCCTGCGGCCTGTTCGTGGCCTCGACCGTCCAGGAGGAGATCGGCCTGCGGGGGGCCCAGACCAGTTCCCACGGCGTCGATCCCCACGTGGCCATCGCGGTCGACGTGACCCACGCCACCGACTGCCCCACCATCGACAAGAAGTCCGAGGGGGATGTGTCGCTGGGCAAGGGGCCGGTCGTGTACCGGGGCCCGAACATGAATCCGCATGTCGTCGACCGGCTGTTGGCGGCGGCCAGGGCGCGGGAAATACCCGTGCAACTCGGCGCCAGCGGCCGGGCAACGCCCACCGACGCCAACGTGCTGCAAACCACCCGCAGCGGTGTGGCCACGGGGCTGGTGAGCGTGCCCAACCGCTACATGCACTCGGCCGTGGAGACCGTTTCGCTGGCCGATGCCGACCGGGCGGCCGACCTGCTGGCGGCGTTTGTTCGCGGGCTGGAGGGAGCCATCTCATGGGCGCCGTGATCAGCCACTGCCAAAACGGCACGTGGCGGCCCAGCCACATTCCGAGCCGTGGTTGGTGGGACAGGTTTTTCTCCGGTAAAACAGCCGTCCAGCGAACGGATGGGCTCCCGGCACGCGGGTTGCACCCTGCTTGGCCGACCCGTTCCGAGCCTGCCAAATCAAGGAGTGGTTGCGTCGTCGTCCCCGTGGGCGACCCGACGCCAGGCTCCAGACCGACAACCGACCCCCGCCTTCCGGAGGATTAACCGTGGCAAAGCAGATGGTGTTCGAGGATGAGGCCCGGCAGCCGCTGCTCGCAGGCGTGTCGAAACTGGCCCGTGCCGTGAAGAGCACGCTGGGGCCCCGCGGCCGCAATGCCGTGCTCGACAAGGGCTGGGGCTCCCCCAAAGTCACCAAGGACGGCGTCACGGTGGCCGAGGACATCGACCTCGAGGACCCCTTCGAAAACCTCGGCGCCCAGCTCGTCAAGGAGGCCGCCAGCAAGACCAACGACGTGGCCGGTGACGGCACCACGACGGCCACGGTGCTGGCAGAGGCGATCTTCCGCGAGGGCATCAAGATGATCGCCGCCGGTGCCGATCCGATGGCGCTGGCCCGGGGCATCCACAAGGCGGTCGAGGCCGTTTCGAAGTCGGTTCTCGCCATGGCCACGCCCATCAACGAAAAGAACAAGAAGGAACTGATGCAGATCGCCACGATCGCGGGGAACAACGACCCCACGATCGGCAATGTCCTCTCCGACGCCTTTCTCAAGGTGGGCAAGGACGGGGTGATCACGGTCGAGGAGGGCAAGCAGGCCGAGACCACGGTCGACGTGGTGGAGGGCATGCAGTTCGACCGTGGCTTCCTCTCGCCGCACTTCGTCACCGATGCCGAGTCGCAGGTCTGCGAGCTGGAAAACCCCTATATCCTCATCTACGAGGAGAAGATCTCGTCCGCCAAGAATCTCGTGCCGCTGCTGGAGGCGATCAGCAAGGCCGGCAAGCCGCTGGTGGTGATCGCCGAAGACGTGGAGGGGGAGGCCCTGGCCACGCTGGTCGTGAACAAGCTGCGCGGGATCGTGCAGTCGGTGGCCGTGAAGGCTCCCGGCTACGGCGACCGCCGCAAGGCCATGCTCGGCGATCTGGCCGTGCTCACGGGCGGGCAGGCGATCTTCAAGGATCTGGGCATCGCCCTCGACGGCGTGAAACTGGCCGACCTGGGCCGGGCCAAGAAGGTGATCATCGAGGCCGAGAACACCACGATCGTGAGCGGGGCGGGCACGAAGTCGGCCATCGACGGCCGCGTGGCGCAGATCCGCGACGAGATCGAGGCCACGACGAGCGACTACGATCGCGAGAAGCTCCAGGAGCGGCTGGCGAAGTTGGCCGGTGGCGTGGCCCAGATCAACGTCGGCGCGGCCACCGAGACCGAGATGAAGGAACGCAAGGCGCTCATCGACGACGCCAAGAGCGCCGTCCAGGCGGCCCTCGCCGAGGGTATCGTTCCGGGCGGCGGCGTGGCCCTGCTGCGCAGCGAGAAGGCCATCGAGAAGCTCGATGTCGAGGGTGACGAGAAGATGGGGGCCTCAATCGTGAGGCAGGCCCTGCGCTACCCGCTCGAGGCGATCGCCGAGAACGCCGGCACCGACGGCTCCGTGGTCGTGAACCGGGTGCGTCACATGAAGGGCAAGAACGACGGCTACGACGCGGACAAGGGTGAATACTGCGACCTGGTCAGCGCCGGCGTGATCGATCCGGCCAAGGTGGTGCGTTCGGCGCTGCAGAACGCCGCCAGCGTGGCGGCCCTGTTGCTCACGACCGACTCGCTGATCACCGAGATTCCCAAGGCCGAGGAGGAGTCGGGCGGCGACGGTCACGACCATCACGGCATGGGCGGCGGCATGGGTGGTGGTATGGGTGGCATGCCGGGCATGGGTGGCATGGGCGGCATGCCGGGCATGATGTGAGCGGCGCCCGCCCCGCTCACGCGACTGACTTGGAACGCTGACACGAACTGGTTTTTCCTTCACACGTTTTCGGAGTGCATGGCACATGGCTGCTAAGAACCTCAAGATTCGTCCGCTCGATGACCGCGTGGTGGTGGAGCCCGTCGAGGCAGAGGAGCGCACCGCCGGCGGCATCGTGCTGCCCGACTCGGCCAAAGAGAAGCCGCAGCGCGGCCACGTGGTGGCGCTGGGCCCGGGCAAGTTGCTGGAGAGCGGGCAGCGTGCCCCCCTGTCGGTCGCCGTGGGCGACGAGGTGATCTATGGCAAGTACTCGGGCAGCGACATCGAGGTCGACGGCCACGACGTGAAGATCCTGCGCGAGAGCGACATTCTCGCGAAGGTGATGAACTGACCTATCGGCGGCCGTGCTGCCGCCGCGTTTCCCCTTCCACCACATCGAGCCCGGCCTCCGTCGAGGCCAGCCAAACCCGGATCAACCAGGAGAACGACCCGTGCCCAAGCAATTGATGTTCGACGACAGCGCCCGTGCCAAGCTGCTCAAGGGCGTCGAGAAGCTGGCCGGCGCCGTGGCGGTGACCATGGGTCCCACGGGCCGCAACGTGATCATCGACAAGTCGTACGGTGGTCCGACGGTGACCAAGGACGGCGTCACGGTGAGCAAGGAAGTCGATCTGGAGGACGCCTTCGAGAACATGGGCGCCAAGCTCGTCAACGAGGTGGCCTCAAAGACGTCGGATCTGGCGGGCGACGGCACCACGACGGCCACCGTGCTGGCCCGGGCCATCTTCCGTGAGGGCACGCGGAACGTGGCCGCGGGGAGCAATCCCACCGCGGTGCGGCGCGGCATCGAGAAGGGCGTGGCGGCCGCCGTGCAGCGGCTCATGGATCTGGCCCGCAAGGTCGAACGGCCGGAGGAGATCGCCCAGGTGGGCGCCATCAGCGCCAACAACGACCGCTCGATCGGCGACCTGCTGGCCGAGGCGCTGCAGAAGGTGGGCAAGGACGGCGTGATCACCGTCGAGGAGGGGAAGACCACCGAGACCACGGTGCGGTTCGTCGACGGCATGCAGTTCGACAAGGGTTTCGTGTCCCCCTACTTCATCAACAAGCCGGCCGAGATGGTTTGCCAACTCGACGACGCGCTGATCCTGATCCACGAGAAGAAGATCTCCAACCTGCGCGACCTGCTGCCGCTGCTGGAGAAAGTGGCCCAGTCGGGCAAGCCGCTGCTGATCATCGCCGAGGACGTCGACGGTGACGCCCTCACGGCGCTGGTCGTCAACAAACTGCGCGGCGTGCTCAACATCTGTGCCGCCAAGGCGCCCGGCTTCGGCGACCGCCGCAAGGCGATGCTGGGCGACATCGCCACGCTCACCGGCGGAACGTTGATCAGCGAGGACCTGGGCCTGAAGCTGGAGAGCCTCGACCTGTCGCATCTGGGACGGGCCAAGAAGATCACGGTCGACAAGAACGAGACCACCATCGTGCAGGGTGCCGGCAAGCAGTCCGAGGTCCAGGCCCGCGTGCAGCAGATCCGCTCGCAGATCGAGGGCACCGAGAGCGAGTATGACCGCGAGAAACTGCAGGAGCGTCTGGCCAAGCTCACTGGCGGCGTGGCGATCGTCTCCGTGGGGGCCGGCACCGAGGCCGAGATGAAGCAGAAGAAGGCCCGGGTCGAGGACGCGCTGCACGCCACGCGCGCTGCCGTCGAAGAGGGGATCGTCCCGGGTGGCGGCGTGGCCTTGCTCCGCTGCCGCGAGGCCGTGGAGAAGGCCCGGTCGCAGGCCAAGGGTGACGAGAAGATCGGCGTCGACATCGTGCTCCACGCCTTGGAGGCGCCCATCCGGCAGATCGCCGAGAACGGCGGCATCGACGGGGCCGTGGTGGCCGACGAGGTGGCCGGCAAGGACCTCAACGTGGGCTATGACGCCAACAAGGGTGAATACGTCGACATGCTCAAGGCGGGCATCATCGATCCGGTGAAGGTGGTGCGGGTGGCTCTCACCAACGCCGCCAGCATTTCCGGGCTGCTGCTCACCACGGAGGCGTTGGTGACGAACCTCGACAAGGACGAGGCCAAGAAGCGGAAGATCGAGGGTAGCGTGCGCTGAACGGACGCCCGTCGCTGCAGTTCCGGCGGGCCGCTGGGCGGCATGCCGGGCGGGCGGTCTGACGGGCACGCAGTGACCGCGAATCCGCCGTGTCCTCGGCGGGCAGGGAATGGCGAACCGAGCCTGCCTCCCGGTGGTCGTCCGGCGCGAGGGTCGAGGTGCGGCACATGGTTGACCAGCGCGACTACTACGAGGTGCTGGGCGTTGAACGTCGCGCCACATCCGCGCAGATCACCGACGCCTACCGCAAGTTGGCGATCCGCTTCCACCCCGACAAGAACCCGGGTGACGCCGACGCTGCGGCGCGGTTCAAGGAGGCGGCCCGGGCGTTCGAGGTGCTGTCGGATGCCGACCTGCGCACGCGCTACGATCGCTACGGCCATGCGGGGCTGCAGGGCGGTCGGCAGCACGACTTCAACGACATGGGGGACATCTTCGAGGCTTTCGGCGACCTGTTCGGCGGCGGCATCTTCGGAGACGCGTTCGCGGGCGGCCGCAAGCGTGGGGCCCGGGCCCGCAAGGGGCGGGACGTGTTCTGCCAGGTCTCGCTGTCTCTGCTCGAGGCCGCCCGTGGCGTCACCCGGACGGTGGAGTTCGATCGCCACGAGGCCTGCGGGGCGTGCGACGGCAGCGGCGCGAAGAAGGGTACGAAGCCCCAGACCTGCGAGTATTGCGGCGGCCAGGGGCAGGTGATCCAGACCGCGGGCGTGTTCCGCCTGCAGACGACGTGCCCTGCCTGCCGGGGCGCCGGCAGCGTGATCCGCGAGAAGTGTGCGGAGTGCGGCGGCGAGGGCATCACCGAGGAGCACGTCGAGCGGCGGGTGACGATCCCCGCCGGCGTCGACCGGGATGTCCGCGTGCGTCTGGCGGGCGAGGGCGAACCCGGAGGCAGTGGCGGACCGCCGGGGGACTGCTATTGCGTGATCGAGATCGAAGAGCATCCGTTCCTGAAGCGGGATGGCCGCGACCTGCACTGCGAGGTGCCGGTCAGTTTCACGCAGGCCGCGCTGGGGGCCACCGTCGACGTGCCCACGCTGGATGGCCCCAAGCCGCTGCAGGTCGAACGAGGCATCCAGAGCGGCGACGTGATCAGGGTGCGGGGCCTGGGCATGCCCGAAGTTCGCGGCCGGGGTATCGGCGACCTGCACGTGCACGTGCAGGTGGAGGTGCCGCGAACGCTGTCGCCCAAGGCCGAGGATCTGCTCCGGCAGTTGGCGGCCGAGGAGCAGGCGTCGGTGAGCCCGCGACGCTCGTCCTTCTTCGCCCGGCTGGCGGAATATTTCCAGGGCAAGGACAGTTCCCCGGCCACCGAAGGGTCGGATTCCCCCAACCAGGAGCGCCCATGAGTATGGACGACGCAGACCAGCCGCCGGTCGACGAGGCGGCACCGCCCGCTGACACCGCCCCGAGCGCACAGGCCGACGACCTGCGTGAGCGTCTGCTCAGGGTGCAGGCCGAACTGGAGAATTTCCGCAAGCGGTCGCGGCGGGAGTACGACGAGGCTCAGCGGTATCGTGAGATCGACGTGCTGCGCGACCTGCTTCCGGTGCTCGACAACGTGCTGCGGGCCATCGAGGCCTCGGAGAAGACGACCGACATCGACAGCCTGCGGTCCGGCTTCCGCATGACCGCCCAGCAGATCGAGAAACTGCTGGCCAGTCACGGCTGCACGACGATCGAGACAGACGGCGTGCCCTTCGACCCCACGGTGCACGACGCGATCCTGCAGCAGGCCGTGCCGGGGGCGACGCCGGGCACCGTCCTGGGGGCCGCCAGCCGCGGATACAAGCTGCACGATCGGGTCGTGCGGCCCGCCCAGGTGATTGTTGCCAAGGGGGAGTGAGCGATGCCGACGTACGACTACGTGTGCGATGGCTGCGGCCACGCCTTCGAGCTCTTCCAATCGATGACGGACAGCGTGAAGAAGACCTGTCCGAAGTGCGGCAAGAAAAAGTTGCGCCGGCTGATCGGTGCCGGCGGCGCGATCGTGTTCAAGGGCTCGGGCTTCTACAAGACGGACTACCGCAGCGAGTCGTACAAGAAGGGCGCGGCGGCCGATTCCGGTGGCTCCGGCGACGCTGGCAAGAAGAAGGACGGCGGGGCGTCGGCCTCCGGTGGCAAGGGTTCCGGAGAGGGCTGACGCCATGCCCCGCTGCCCGGTCTGTGCCGCGCCCGTCGATCTGGTGAAGACGCCGACGGTGCCGTTCTGCAGCGATCGCTGCCGGACAATCGACCTGGGCCGCTGGCTGAACGAGTCCTACGGGCTGCCCCGGCGCACGCCGTCCGGTGCCGCGGACGACGAGTGCGGCGAGAGCGGCGATGGGGAGTCCTGACCGGGCGGTGTCCGGCGTCGTGCCGCCGGTTCGCCCGCCGGCCTGATCCGCGTATACTCGTGGCCCTTCCGCCGCCAGCCACTCGACCCGAGGTGCGTGATGTCGAATGCGAGCCAGCCATCGGGCGGCGTCGTCCACGAAATCCGTTGGAGCGACGCCCTGCCTTGGTGGATCATCTTTCGCGCGGCGGCTGCCGCCTTTTCGCCCACGGTGATCGTGCTGGGAGCCCTGGGGGCGGCGGCCACCTGGGCCGGCTGGTCGGCAGGCAACCAGTTGGGCCTGGCCGGCGGCATATCCGGCACGGGTGGTGCGGTGGCCGCGGTTCAAGTCGACGAAGGGGCCGTGCTCCTGCTGCCCGATGCGGG
The DNA here is from genome assembly GCA_003671185.1 of Planctomycetota bacterium. Lineage (GTDB taxonomy): Bacteria > Planctomycetota > Planctomycetia > Pirellulales > UBA1268 > QWPN01. The sequence goes on along the minus strand of QWPN01000125.1, from coordinate 4,333 downwards.
CGGCGATGTGTTTGGCGGCGCGGTTCTGGCCCCGAGTCGTGATGCGGTGCCGTGGCTCGAAGGCCTGTCCGCCCGACTGCCAGAGCCTCTGATCGGCGCGTCGCAGTTGTTGGCCGTGCCCTTCTCCCCGACGGCGACGTTGCAGGAGATGGGCGGCGCGCTGGCCCGGATCGGCTGGTTCGTGCTCGTGTGGTCGATCTTCGGCACCGCCATCAGCCGGCACGTCGCCCTGCGGCTGGCGGGCGAAGAGGCGCCGGGCATCCTGGGGGCCACCCTGTATGGGTCGCGGAAATGGCTGCCCTCGTTCAACTCGGTGCTTTTCGTGCTCGTGGGGATCATGGCCATGAGCGTGCCCGGCGCACTGCTCGGGCTGCTCATGCGGACGGAGTGGGGCCTGGCCTTTGCCGGTGCCGTCTGGCCGCTCGTCCTGCTGGGAGCGGTCGTGCTGGCGATCCTCGCCGTGGGCGTCGTGGCTGGTTGGCCGCTGATGGTGGCCGCCGTCGGCGTGGAGCGTGGCGACAGTTTCCAGGCGATCTCGACCTCCTTTTCCTACATCTACCAACGGCCGCTGCACTACGCGTTTTACGGTCTCGTGGCCCTGCTCATCGCGGTGCCCGCGCTGGTCGTGGCGGGCGTATTCGCCGACGCCACTGGCACGCTGGCCATGTGGGCGGCGAGCCTGGGCATGGGCCCGGAGCGAACCAGGGCTGTGCTCGAGGGCTTGGCCGGACAGGGGCCGACGGCGGGCAGTTGGGGCGTAAAGGCTCTGGTGTTCTGGACCCGCGGCTTGGCCGCCCTGCTCTCCTCGTTCGGCTGGGGCTATTTCTGGGCGATCGCCACGGCCGTCTATCTGCTGCTGCGGCAGGACGTCGACGGCACCGAGATGGACGAGGTCGTGATCGACGAGCCTGGTGGAGCGCAGTGAGGGAAGCCGCAGGTCAGCCCGGCTCGCACCAGCGTCGCACCAGCGCCCCGAAGGCGCCGAGCAGTTCGCCGCGGCTGACGGCATCGTCGGCACCGGCGGCCCGGGCGGCGTCGAGCCGCTGTTTGGCCACGTGAGGGCCGAAGGCCACGAGCACCGGTCGTGGAGCCGAGGTCGCCGCATCGCCGGCCGTGGCGATTTGTCGCAGCCGCGGCACCGTCAGCGCCGGATCCCCGGCGATCCCCTGCAGGTCGAGAAGCAGTAGGTCGTAGGGACCGCCAGCCGGAGAGGCGTCGAGCGACCGCAGCGTCTCCAGGCTGGCGTGGGCATCACGTGCCAGCGCGGCGATCTGGCTCCCAGCCATCAGGTCGGGCGTTGCGAGCAGGATGCGACGAGTGACGGTCATAGGTGGCAAGGATACGGCTGGCGGCATGCTCGTGGCAATGTGGAGCGGGGCTGCCCCCGTATGGGCGTGACGGGGTTGGCCATGCCACGTCGCCCGGACGTTCGCTGCGGCCGTCCCGGCCTCCACTCACTCCGCGCTGGCTGCGCTTCGCCATCCATGGCTGCGCTTGCCAGCGAGGCCGGCTCCATGGCATGGCCGACCTCTCGCTCAGTGATGCCAAGCACACTCTTCACGGCAAGAGTGATGGCCGTTCCAGGCCGTTGGCCGAGGTGCCCCCGTGTGGGCGTGACGGGGTTGGCCATGCCACGTCGCCCGGACGTTCGTTGCGGCCGTCCCGGCCTCCACTCACTCCGCGCTGGCTGCGCTTCGCCATCCATGGCTGCGCTTGCCAGCGAGGCCGGCTCCATGGCATGGCCAACCCCTCGCTCTGCGACGCTGCGCACGTTCGCCGCATCAGCGGCAACGGACGCCAGGAAGGCTGCCGGACGCGGTCCGGGGAACCCTCCGGCGTTCCCCGCGAACGCGCAAGCCCGCGGGGGGCAGGGATGGCCCCGCGGGCGTGACGTCATACCGCTTCCTGCCCGCGGACCGCACGGTAGACCTGCACGGCGTCGTGCATCGGCATCACGAACAGGCGGCCCCGCAGGTCACCGTCGCCGGCACCGAGCACGGCCGAAATTGCCTCCACCGTGCGGGACAGAAAGTCCTCGTTGACGGCCACCTCGATCACCGCCTCCTGGGCGATCGCGCCGTCCGGCAGCCCGCCGTAGCTATGGGCGTCGGCGACCGTCATCCGCGTCACGTGCACGGCTGCCAGTGATTGGCGGACACTCTCCACCTGCGACGGCTTGACGACCGCGATCACCAGGCGCATGAAGGGCTCCTGCGGCGAACGGTCAGGGACGCGAGAGTTCGAGGCCCGCCTCGAGAACCTTGCGGATCCGGGCCTGTGTCTCCGCCAGGTGGGCCCGCGACGGCTCGTCGAGTTTCACCTCGCCCTTGGCCAGCAACGCGCCGATCCGGCCGTCGAGCACCCGCAGTTGTCCGGCGGCCAGCGATCGGGCGTCGGCGTTGCCCGCGCCACCGCTCATCGCCAAGCCCGCCAGTCGGGCCACGTAGGCGCGCTGCAGCCCGCGCCGCAGGCTGTCGATGGCGGGCTTCCGCGGCGTGTACTCGCCGGGGCCGACGGACTCGACCTCCGCCATCACCGCTTTCGTGAGGCGGTCGAGCAGCTCGGCCGTGGTGAAGGCGTCCTGATCGGCAGGCACCTTCAGCTCGCTGTCGCCGATGCGCTCGAGCGTGAGCGGGTCGAGCAGCCTTCCCAACACGCGGTCCTGCCACATCAGGATCACGTCGTGCACGGGATAATCCTCGCGATCGACCGGGTTCGCGCCCCAGTGCAGCCAGCGTGTGGCCACCAGTTGGTTGAGCAGCTCTGGCGGGAACGTAAACGGCTTGGCGCTGAACATCTGCTGTTCGAGCAGGGTCAGGGCGTCCCGCTGCCGTGCGGCCTCCACCACCCGGAACGGCGCCGGAGCGTTGGGGTCGCCACGGTGGCTGCGCGACCCGTACAGCCCACCCACCAGCCGCGAGGCGGCATACATGGCCTGGCCGTGCGAGGAGAGCAGCACGCCGAACGCCTGCCGCACCCGCTCATACCCGCCTCCGCTGCCATCCTTCTCGCGCTTCGTCATCCGCTCCGCGATCTGTGGCATCACCTGGGCCACCAGCTCCGCTCTCATGCGGGCGAATTCCAGCGGGTCACTGCCCAGGTCGAAGCGGTTGGAGAGCGGGTCGGGATCGCCCCACTCGGTGTCCTCGTCGGTGGCGTAGGCCAGCTCGGCCTCGCCGCTGCGGGCCGCGATCTTCTCCAGCTCGGCCCGCTCCGCGTCCGGGTTCGATCCGGGGATGGGGCGGTAGCCGTATTCGATGGCCCACAGGTCGTAGGGGCCGAGGGCCGCCGCATAGAAGTCGCCCTGGGTCTTTCCCTTGGGCATGATGTTCACGGGAATGTAATCCATCACGCTCGTGCTGCCGCCGCGGGCGGTCTTGGCGACATCGTTGAAGTCGGCCAGGGAGCGGAAGGCGCTGCCCTTGAAGTTGTGTCGCAGGCCGAGCGTGTGGCCCACCTCGTGCATGGCCACGAGCTTGATGCCCTGCACCACGAGTTTTTCCCGCTGCTCGTCGGTGAGGCCATCGGCGCCGTTCACAGCCAGCGCCGTGGCGGCCAGCGCCGTTTCCCGCGCGTGTCCGTCGAAGAGGATGCATTCGGGGCAGCAGGCGGGCCGCCCGTGCGCGCGGGCGTCCGGGCCGCCCCCCGTCAACAGGGCGATCGACTGCGGCGTGAACGTCTCGTACTCCCGCCGCCAGAACTGGAGGAAGTCGCCGTCGAAGATGATGTCGGCGTCGAGAATCTGTCCCGTGCGCGGATTGACCCTGCTTGGACCCATGGCGAAACTCGCGCCCGCCGTGATCCAGCGGAACGTGTTGTAGTTCACGTCCTCGGGATCCCAGTCGGTGACGTCGGGCTGCTGTCGCACCTCGATGGCGCTGGCGAAGCCGGCCTTGGCAAAGGCCTCGTTCCAGGCCTCGATCCCCTCGCGGATCGGCTGCCGGTAGCGGAAGGGCACCGTCTTCTCGATCCAGAACACGATCGGCTTCTTGGGGGGCGACACGGCGGCCGAGGGATCGGCCTTCTCCAGGTTCCAGCGGTTGATGAAGCGGACGAAGCGGTCCTCGTCGGCCTTCTGCGAGAAGTCCTTGAGCGCGGTGACGAAATAGCCCACCCGGTCGTCGGCCAGCCGCGGCCGGTAGGTGTTCTGCGGCAGCAGGCTGATCGAGTAGTGAACGTTGACGGTGGCGCCGCGGGTGTCGGGCACCGTGTCGATGTTCGTGGAGCCGCTCGAACCGTAGGTGGCGGCCACCTCGAGTTCCACGTTGTCGGAGAAGCCCTTCACGCGGGCCCAGGTGGAGCGGTCGGCCGCGAAGGAGAAGCCCGACAGCCG
>QWPN01000163.1 GCA_003671185.1 Planctomycetota bacterium | reverse complement strand
CTCCGCGCGGCTGGTGGGCGAGGTGCGCCGGGCACTGCGGCCCGCGATCGAACGGGGCGGCCTGCCCGTGCTGCTCGTGCCCGGCGCGGTGCGCCGCGACGTGCGCGAGGCGCTCGCCCGGCAGTTGCCGGATCTGCAGGTGCTGGCCGACGAGGAGACCTACGACGAGGCCCGCGTGGAGGTGTTCGCCACGGTCGGCACGGAGGAGACAGCCCGCGCGGCCTGACTGCCGGCACGCCGAGGCGGTACCGGGCGGGTGACACACTGGAGAAGCGAGGCAGGGGGCAGGGGTGCCCCGGGAAATGTTCAAGCAAGCGGCGCCGCACGGACGAAGACAACCAATTCGACCGCGCGGCGCGCCGGCACCAGGAAGGTGACGGCCCTGAGGATCCATCAAGGAGGATGACGTGGCACAGTATGCGACCCAGCCGTCGGCCGAGGAAATGCAGGAGCTCTGGAAGCGGTTCAAGCTCGACCAGTCGAACGAGGAACTCCGCAACCGGCTCATCGAGATCTACCTGCCGCTCGTGAAATACAACGGCGAGCGGATCTGGTCCCGGCTGCCCGACGGCGTCGAACTCGACGACCTTGTGTCGGCGGGCACGTTCGGCCTGATGGACGCCATCGACGCCTTCGACATGTCACGGGGCGTGAAGTTCGAAACCTACTGCGTGCCGCGGATTCGTGGCGCCATGCTCGACGAACTCCGCACCATGGATTGGGTGCCGCGGCTGGTGCGTTCCAAGGCCAGCAAGCTCAACGAGGCGATCAAGACGCTGGAGGCGAAGCTGGGCCGCGCGCCCGCCGACGCCGAGGTCGCCGAGCATATGGGCCTGTCGCGCGAGGATTTTGAAAAGTTGCTCATCGAGGCCAACGCCGTCAGCCTGGTGAGCCTCAACAAGAAGTGGTGTGAGACCGACAGTTCCAAGGAGGTCCACGAGATCGACATTCTCGAGGACAAGAAGGGGGAGGACCCCACGCGTCGCATCCACAAGGCCGACCTGATGCGGCTCGTCACCAAGGGGCTGAATCGCAACGAGCGGCTGATCATCATCCTCTACTACTACGAGGAGTTGACCATGAAGGAGATCGGCGCCACGCTCGACCTCTCCGAGAGCCGGGTCAGCCAGATGCACAGCGCCATCGTGGAGAGGTTGCAGAACCAGCTCGGGCGCCGGAGGCCCGAATTCGCGATGTGAGCGACCGGGTCGTCTGGGCAGAATAGGCGCTCCGGGCGAGTGCGGGATCGGCAGGACGGGAAAAATTGGCAGCCTAAAAAAAGGTTCAAGAATTTCTTCGGGTGTGACGATGATGACAAGTTGACCGCGGCGACCGGAAGGACGACCCGACCGGCCGCTGTCCGACGACTGGAGTCGCCGGAACGCGGAAGCGCGGCAAGAATGAAGGGCAGCAGGACGGGATTCCGCGATCACGATGAACCATCCGCCGTCGCTCCGCGTAGGAGCGGGCGTGCGGGGGACGAAGGGATGCGGGTCCAAGGCTTGCAAGGAGTGCAATCATGAACGTCTGGGGTGTGTTTTCCACGCAGGGTTCTCAGGGGCTCAACGCCGTCAAGGGTGTGGAGGCCGCTCAGTCGGCTGCGGCGGCCGCGCCACAGCAGGGCGTGGGCGAAGTTCGCGATGCCGTCACGCTCTCGGTGGATGCGGTGCGGGCCGCTGATGCGACCGCCGACATCCGCTTCGACCGCGTGAACGCGATCCGTGCGGCCATCGCTGACGGCTCGTACGACACGGCCGAGAAACTCGACATCGCGCTCGACAGGCTGCTCGACCGCTTGGGCTGACGAGACGCAACGGCTCCAACCAGTCGCGCCCCCAGCCGCCCGAGGCGGCCGGGGGAGCGACACCCGAGCCATCGGGTTCCCGTTCGCCCGGCTGTGGCGCGGGTTGAATCGCACTGAGTGGACGGTGAATCTGCGTCCGGCGGCCGAAGGGGTGTGCCGGGCGACGGCCCGGGTGGGGGCTCATCTGCCCTGCCGCGGTGGTGCTACAATCGACCGCCGGGAGGCAGAGTCGTGGCCGTGGCATCCGAGTTTCCGCTGGGCAGGGTCGACGTGGCGTTGACGCCGCGCGAGCGCTTTGCGGAATTCCTTCAGGCCCGCGGCAAGCGGGTCACCCGCCAACGGCAGGTGATCGTCGATCACGTGGCCCGGCGGCACGAGCACTTCGATGCCGAGCAGTTGCTGGCCGAGTTACGGGGCACTCCCGAGGGGGCCAGGGCCAGCCGGCCCACCGTGTACCGCACGTTGGCCGAGATGGTCGACGCCGGCCTCCTCAAGAAAATGGTGCTCGACGGTCGCGCCGTGTACGAACACGACTACGGCTACCCGCAGCACGACCATCTCTACTGCACCGGCTGCAGAACGCTGATCGAGTTCACGAGCGACGAAGTGACGCAGATCTGCAACGCCGTGGCGTCCCGACACCAGTTCCGCGCGCAGTCGCACCGCCTCCTCGTCAGCGGCCTGTGCGACCGGTGCCGCACGAGCAAGAGCCGCGCGCGTCACCAGGACCGGATCTGACCGCCACGGGCAGCGTCGCCCTTTTGGATCACACATGATCCGCAGGCGTGCTGGCGTGCCGGGGTCGCCCGTGCCGTCTCGCCGGACGTTCGCTGCGGGCTTCCCGCCCTGCGCTCACTCGGGGGAAACCTCGCTTCGCCTTCGTGGCTGCGCTCGGTTTCCCACGCCGCTCGACTGGCACGGGCGACCCCTCGCACAATCGATGGTCAGGAAACCCGTACGCGCGAGTTTCACGGGTGATCCGTATTACACCTTGAGCAGGGACTCGGGCGCCCTGGCGGGGTAGGAGGCGAGGGCGGTCTTCACGGCGCCGTTCACGAACTCCAGCACCTGCTCGGCCGCCCGGCCGGCCAGCCCCTTCGTCTCCATGGCGGCAGCCAGATCGATGCCCGCGAAGAGCGGGTCGGCGGCCAAGCGGGCCACCAGGTCGTTGTCGTGTCCTTCGCGGATGCGGGCCGTGGCCGCATGGCTGTGCGTCCGCAGTGCCTCGTGCAGCGTCTGCCGGTCCCCGCCCGCCGTCGTGGCCGCCATCAGGATCCGCTCACTGGCCAGGAAGGGGAGATGGGCGTCGAGGTTGCGGCGCACGCCACCCGGCAGCACGACCAGGCCGGCTGCGATGTTGGCGTAGATCACGAGTTGCGCGTCGGTGGCCAGGAACGCCTGGGGCAGGACGAGCCGCCGCGGGGCCGAGTCGTCAAGCGTGCGTTCCATCCACTGCACGGCCGCCGTCTGGCCGGCCGTGGCGGCCAGTCCCATCACGAACCGGGCCAGGCCCCCCATGCGCTCGGCCCGCATGGGGTTGCGCTTGTAGGGCATCGCCGAAGAACCCACCTGCTCGGTCTCGAAGGGTTCCTCCAGTTCACCCCACGCGGCGGAAAGCCGCAGGTCATTGCCGGCCTTATGGGTCGATTCGGAGACGCCGGCCAGCGCCGCCACCACCTGGGAATCCACCTTGCGGGTGTAGGTCTGCCCCGTGACCTCGTACGAGGTGTGGAATCCGAGCTTGTGGGCCACGAGTTCGTCGAGCCGGCGAACCTTCGCGTGGTCGCCGGCGAACAGTTCCAGGAAGCTGGCCTGGGTGCCGGTCGTGCCCTTCACACCGCGGGCCCGGAGCAACTTGCGGCGGTGAGTCACCTCCTCGAGATCCAGCAGGAGATCGTGGATCCAGAGGCAGATCCGCTTGCCGATCGTGGTGGGCTGGGCGGGCTGTAGGTGGGTGCGGCCCAGGCAGACGAGTTCCCGCGTCTCCATCGCCCGCGCCGCGAGGCGCTCGATCACGGTGGCGAGGCGGGCGGCGACGAGGTCGAGCGACTCGCGCATCAGGATCAGGTCGACGTTGTCTGTGACGAACGCACTGGTGGCTCCGAGGTGAATGATGGGTCGCGCCGAGGGGCAGGCGTCGGCGAAGGCGTGCAGGTGCGCGAACACGTCGTGCCGCATGCGGCGTTCGTACTCGGCCGCCTTCGCGAAATCGATCGGCTCGAGGTGGGCACGCATGTCGGCCAGCTGCTGCGCCGAGATCGGCAGGCCCAGTTCGGCCTCGGCCTCGGCGAGTGCCAGCCAGGACTGGCGCCACAGTCGGTAGCGGTGGTTGTCGCTCCACAGCCGAGTCATCTCGGCCGACGCGTAGCGCGAGGCCAGCGGATTTTCCCACAGGTCGCGTGGGTCGTGGTGGCGGTCCTGGTTCACGGTCGGTCTCCTGGTGTGCGTGCGGGGCCGGCCCGGCGCGGCCCTGCCGCGGCCCGGGGCTCCGGGCCGGTGGCCATGGCTCGTGACAGTCTGCAGAACAGTCGCTCCAAGGCCAGCCGGGCCCGCAGGCCCCGCGAGGATTCGCCTTTGAGCGCCAGATCGAGGTCGAGCAGCCACACCGGCAGCCGGCGGGCGCGACGGGCCCCCAATTGGACGAGCGACTCGCGGGCCTGGGCCAGCGCCTTGGGCCAGGCCGCCACGCCCGCCTCGCGAAGCGCCGGCTCCACGCCCGCCGGTCGGCCTGCGTCGGCCGGCAATGCCAACAGCCTGGCCGCTGTCGCCAGGCGGCGCAGCACCGCCGCGATCTGGGCCGCGATGCCCACGGGATTCTCGCCCGCTTCGAGCAGGTCGGCGAGTTGTTTCACGGCGGCGGCCGCATCGCCCGTCGCGGCCGCATCGACCATCCCCCAGGCCGTGCGTTCCTGGGGCGAGCCGGCGACGTCGTCGACCGCTTCGGGCGGGATGGGGGCCGACTTGGCCGCGGGGTCGACCGCCGCGGCGAGCCGGGCCAGCGCCTGGTCGATCTGGCCCAGATCGCCCCCCAGCCTCTCCACGAGTCGCTGCGCCGTGGCCGGCGCCAGCCGCGCTCCATGTCGCCTGGCGGCCCAGCTCTTCAACCAGGCTGCCAGGTCGTGCCGCGCCGGAAGGGAGGTGTCGATCACGAGTCCTCGTTTGGCGGCTGCTTTGGCCAGCCGTGTGGTGGCGGGAAAACTCTTCACCTCCAGGATCACCAGCCCGCGTCGGCCACGATCGGCGCCGGCCAGTTCCTCGAGCCGTTCACGGGCTGCCGACACGAAGGCATCGGCCTGGCGCACCACGGCCGCGCGGGTCGCGGTGGCGAACATGGGAACGGTGGCCGCCTCGTCGAACACGTCGCGAGCATCGAGCGGTTCGTCACCCGCGAATTCCCGCCACGCCCAGCCCCGGTCCGCTTCGTCGGGACAGAGACGGTCCCGCAGCAGTGCCAGGATTTCGCGGGCCAGGAACGGTTCATCGCCGTGCAAAACGACGATCGCCGGCGTGCCGAGCGTCCACTCCTCGGGAGCGGCCAGGATGTCGAGGGCGTTGGGGGCGCCGGCCACGTGGCGCGTCTCCTGGGCGAGGGCCACGTGCAGGGGCACGACGCGGCCAAGCCGTCAGTGTAGCCGGCCGTGAAAAAAGTCATCCCCGCCCGACTCCAGCCGGTCGACGGGCCGAAACGCCGGGGTGACTGCAGGTGCAGACGTGTGCACCTGTCTGCTACGGCACCGGCAGTGCGCGCAGGCCGCCAAGCTTGCCGCCGAACCGTGCGGCGGCGACCGACACGGATTCGGGCGTGGTGGTGCCGCCGATGTTGCCGGCGGCGTCGCTGGCCTCGATGCGGACATAGACCCGTGACGGCACCGTGCGGCCGGGCTGCCAGCGATGTTCGCCCTGATTTTCCTGCGACTCAGCGATCGTGGCCCACGGTCCCTCGGCATTGGGCGAGTAGAGGAGCCGGACCGAGCGGGGCACGATGAGCGGATCGCGGCAGGCATAGCGGATCAGCAACGCGTCGCCGGCATCCGACTCGTCGCGGGTGACGGACACGATGTCGACCTCGGGCGGTTGTTCGTCGACCCCCACCCAGGCATCGGGCGTGTCGCCGGAGCGTGGGCTGCCGTCGGCGCCGGCCGCTTCGGCCACCATTTCCAGCCGCACGCCGAACAGACCTTGTTCCGGAAGGCTGACCTCGATGGGGCTACGGCCATCGTGGTCGACGGCCGTCTGTTGCCAGGTCACGCCGCCGTCCCGCGTCGTCCAGAGTTCGGCCCGCAGGCCTCCCGCAGCCGGGCGCGGGGCAGGGGCCTCGTAATCCCACGTGAAGCGCCGCGACTTGGTGAGGTGCAGCGGCCGGCCGCGGTACTCAGCCTGGCCAGCGCCTGCCGCCGCCGCGTCGAGGCCGGTGACGGGAGCCGGGGTGGGGGCGGGCTGCCGAGGTTCACCACGATCATTGGCCCGCGGCAGGAGCGCCGCGACGGCGGTCTGCGCCGGCACCGACTGCGTCGCTGTCTGCCGCTGGGTCGGCTGGCCGTCGGACCAGGTGCCCGCCACTTCCGACCGCCAGCGACCGGCGACCGGCGCGTCGGCGACCGGTGCATTCGTGACCGGCGAGCTGCCCGGGCCTGGATCGGCCGATGCACCAGCGCCGATGTCGGCGGCAAATTCGCCCTGGCCGTCGGCCGGCAGGGGGGGCACGCCGATTTCGTCCGCCAGTGCGGTTTGGTCGACCCGTGGATCGGATTGTTCGAGCGTGAATTGGCGCACCGTCTGATTGCCCGACGCATCGGCGACGGTGATCCGCACGGCCAGCGTGCCGACCTTCTCGCCCGCCCACCAGATTTCCTCACCCACCAGATGTGCCGGTGATTCGCGGGCCAGGATGGCCTGGGCGGCCAACGTCTTCCAGCCGGCATCGCCCGGCTGTTTGTACTCGACCTTGAGCGACTCGAGCCGCAGCGAATCATCCGCGGCGGCGTAGCGACACATGATCTCGCCGTCGGCGCCCTTCCAGACGCGGGCCGCGAGCCGCGGGCCCGCGGCATCCACCAGCACCCGTACGTCCGGTCCCTCGCCGCCCCGCGTCCGGCCCTTGCGGTCGACGGCCCGCAACCGGAACCAGTACTCGCCGTCGGCTTCGGCCTTGTAGGTGAACGAACCGGATGAAGGCGCGGTCTCGCCGGCGGCAAGCCAGGTCGCTCCCAGATCCTTGGAGGCCTGGAGCATGACCCGCTGGGGAACGGCGTCAGGATCCGGATCCTCTGATTTCGGCAGGCGGAACGGGATCGTGAAGGCGCGGCTTCGGGTGCGCACCGCTTCCGGCAGTCCCGCGGACCGCGGCTCGGCGGCGCCCGCCGGTGCGCAGGCCCACAGAAGCAGCACGACCAGCAGCCACTGCCGGCGGCAGCGTCCGAAACTGGTGCGCAGAGCATCGGTGCCTGGTGTGCCTGTGAACCACCCCATGACCCCATGAATCGGCCAAGCGTCGGCGGAAAAGTCAGTCGTTTCCCTCAAAATCGGAAATTACGGCAGCGCCGGCCCGGTGGTGGGCGGTCTCCGGCAGGCTGCTCGTGGGCTCGTCAGCAGGGTGCGGAAACGGCGGAATCTGGGCGGTTTTCTCCTGGACTCCCCGCCTCACGGCCTGCCATAATCCGCAGCGGGCGTGGTCGCGGATCGGGCGTCTCGCAGGACCCGGGCCGGAGTACCGGCCGCCGAACTGTCCCGGTGGGGCGCTGTCGATCCGTGCCGTCGTTCCTGGTCACCACGGTCATGCTGGCCCTGGTCGTGGCGGCCGGCGCCGGTGCGATCGTCATGATCCGAAAGAGGGCGCTGCGGCAGGCTGACGATCGTGGCGATTGGGAAAGAACGCTCGTCGAATACAAAAATCTCCGCGATGAAGGTGTGCTTAGCGAAGAGGAATTCCGAAAGATAAGAACGCTCGTCGAGCCGCGCATGCGGTCCGGCATGCCCGAACTCCGGGGGCGGCAGCAGCCGTCCCCGGATCCCAGAGGGCCTCAGAGACGCGAGGAACAGAACTGATGCCATCAGGGAAAGACGTGGGCAGCCTGGGGCGGCGCGGGGCCGGCGGGACGACGAAGAAAAACGCCTTCTGCTCGTTCTGCCGCAAGAGTTACCGCGACGTGGGGCCGCTCGTGGAGGGCCCGGGAGACGTCTACATCTGCGGCGAGTGCATCGAACTCTGCCAGTCGATCCTCGACCAGGAGAAGCGGCGTCGGGGCACGAGCAAGCAACTGTTCACCTCGATACCCTCGCCCCGTGAGATCGTCACGCATCTCGACCAGTACGTGATCGGCCAGCAGCACGCCAAGCGGGTGCTGGCGGTGGCCGTGCACAGCCACTACAAGCGGCTCAATCTGGGCCGCGAACCGGGGGACGTGGAGGTCGACAAGTCGAACATCCTGCTGCTGGGGCCCACCGGCTGCGGCAAGACGCTGCTGGCCCGCACCCTGGCCCGGATCCTCGACGTGCCCTTCGCCATCGGCGATGCCACCACGCTCACCGAGGCCGGCTACGTGGGCGAGGACGTGGAGAATCTGCTGCTCAAACTGCTCAACGCCGCCGACTTCGACATCGAGGCCGCCCAGCGGGGCGTGCTCTACATCGACGAGATCGACAAGATCGGCAAGACGAGCCAGAACGTGTCGATCACCCGTGACGTGTCGGGCGAGGGCGTGCAGCAGGCACTGCTCAAGATGCTGGAGGGCACCGTGGCCAACGTGCCGCCACAGGGCGGCCGGAAGCATCCCGAGCAGCAGTACATTCAGATCGACACGTCGAACATCCTGTTCATCTGCGGCGGGACGTTCGTGGGCATCGACAAGATCATCGCCAAGCGGCTGGGTAAGCGCACGATCGGCTTCAGCCAGCCCACCACGCAGCGCGGTGAGGCCGATCTGGCGGAACTTCTGCCGCAGGTCGACTCCGACGACATCCTGGAGTTTGGCCTGATTCCCGAGCTGGTGGGCCGCCTGCCGGTGATCTCCTCGCTGCAACCGCTCGACGAGCAGGCATTGGTGAAGGTGCTCAAGGAGCCGAAGAACGCCCTGGTCAAGCAGTACCAGAAGATGTTCGGGCTGGAGAATTGCCAGCTCGAATTCAGCGACGAGGCGCTCTCGGCGATCGCCCGCAAGGCGATGCGCAAGGAGACCGGAGCCCGCGGCCTGCGCTCGATCATGGAGGACGTGATGCTCGACATCATGTTCGACCTGCCGGAGAACCAGGGCAGCACGTACGTGATCAACGAGCGGCACGTGGAGGGCACGGAGACGGTGGTGCCCATGCCCGAGACCCGCACGAAGAGTGCCTGAGTCGTCCGGCGGAATCGGGAACCCTGAGTTCGGAGCCGAGGTCGATGGCACGACCACCCCGGCTGGCGAGGCGGATGTTTCTTGGCGTTGCGGCGACGCTCACCGGGGCGTCGGCGCGTCTGACCTGGGCTGCCGCGGGGGACGACGGTGGCTTCACCGTAGCCCTACTGCCCGACACGCAGTTTTACTGCGAGCAGCACCCGCAGATCCTTCACGCCCAGACCCGCTGGCTGGCGGAGCACGCAGCCGAGCGGCGCATCGCCTTCGCGCTCCACCTCGGCGACGTGACCAACCGCAACAGCCCGGAGCAGTGGGGCGTGGCCCGCGACGCGTTTGCCCGTCTGGAGGACAGGCTGCCCTACGCCATGGCCCTCGGCAATCACGATCTGGGGGCAGGCGGCGAGGCGGCCGACCGCTCGACGCTGTACGCCGACTTCTTTCCCCCGGACGCGGTCCGTAGCCGGCGGGGATTCCTGGCCGCGATGCCCACCGAGCCCGACCGCCTGGAAAACTCCGCCTGGCGGTTTCCCGCGGGCGGCCGCGACTGGCTCGTGCTGGTGCTGGAGTTCGGGCCGCGCGCGGCGGTGTTGGCCTGGGCGGCCGACGTGCTTGCCGCCCACCCGGGCCTGCCGGCGATCGTGGTCACCCATGCCCACCTGTACCACGATGACACGCGGTACGACTGGCAAGCCAAGGGCCCGCGGCAGGCCGGCAATCCGCACTCCTACGGTGTCGCTGGGCACCCCGGGGGCGTGCATGACGGAGAGCAGGTCTGGCAGGCTCTGGTGTCGCGGCACGATTCCATCGTGCTCGTGGTCAACGGCCACGTGGGGGGCGACGGGCTGGGGCGGCTGGAGAGCGCCTCGGGCGGCGGGCACGCGGTGCAGCAAATGCTCGTGAACTTCCAGATGCTGCCACATGGCGGCGACGGCTGGCTGCGGCTGTTGGAGTTCTCGGCTGATGGTCGTACGGTCCGGGCCCGGGACTACTCGCCCACCCTGGACCGCTGGGGCAAGGGGCCCGACCACGACTTCACGATCGCCCTCGCCCTGCCGTAAGCGGCCGTCGGTCCGCATCAAGCCGGACGGCGTTCGGCGGCTGCCTGAAGCATCGGCAGACGCACCGTGACGGCCGTGCCCCGTCCCGGCGCGCTCTCCACGCGGATCCGGCCGCGGTGCGCCTCCACGATCTCACGGCAGGAGGCCAGGCCCAGGCCACTACCCCCCTTGCCGGTCTCGTCGGGACCCGACTTCGTGCTGAAGTGCGGCTCGAAGATGCGTCGCATCACATCGGGTGTCATGCCGGAGCCGGTGTCGCGCACCATCAGGTCGACGAATCCGCCGGGATCGTCGTGGGTGAGGCGGAGAATCAGCCGCCCCCCGCCCGGCATCGCCTGCCGGGCGTTGACGAGGAGGTTGAGCAGCACCTGCTGCACCTGGCCGGGGTTGGCCAGGATTCGCGGCACCGGGGCGAACTCACGTTCCACCTGCACCCGGTACTTCATCATCTCCCGTTCCAGAAGCACGAGCACATCCTCCACGAGCAGCACGAGGTCCACCGGCTCGAAGCGAGACGAGCGGCTGCGCGACATGGAGAGGATGCTGGCCGTGATCTTGGCGGCCCGGGTGCCGGCCGAGAGAATCCGCTCCAGGGCCTTGTCCCGGGTGGGCTGGTCGCGGTGCCGCAGGCCCATCCGGGCGTAATTGAGGATCGTCGTCAGGGCGTTGTTGAATTCGTGCGTGGTCGTCCCCAGCAGTTCGCCCAGCCCGGCCAACTTACGGGCGTCGAGCAGTTGCCGGCGCACGTCGGCCAGTTCCGCAGCATGGCGGGCCCGGGCCTCGTCGAGCTGCCGCCGCAGGGCCGCCGCCTCGCCGGTCGGGGCAGGGGCAGGGACGGGGGCACGGACAGGA
Source organism: Planctomycetota bacterium (assembly GCA_003671185.1). Lineage (GTDB taxonomy): Bacteria > Planctomycetota > Planctomycetia > Pirellulales > UBA1268 > QWPN01. Next base: position 10,968 of record QWPN01000163.1, on the reverse strand, counting down.
ACGTCCCGCCGCAGAACGATCAAGTCGCGTCGACCGCAGGAGTCCCGCCCCCCCTGGTGGCGGTCGTCCGCCGGCTCCGACTGCTCGCTGCTGCACGCCATGCCTGCCTCGATCCCTCGATCCGAAAGGTCGCCCGGACGAGCACAGCCCCCCGATCGGGTTCATTTCCCCGATCCTGCGCGCAAACTGCTTTGCGCGTTGGGACTTGCGTTCCAACCAAGGAGATCGTCAGCCTCGGAATCGAGCCTGTACAATCCAGGCGTGATGCCATAACGGCATCTCGACCGTTCAATATTCCGCAGGTCGGAGCCTGCGGGCCCCGGAACGCGGCCGGTTAGCCCGTCGGCTCCTGTCAGGCGGGCCATGCCGGTGGAGCCCTTCCGGCGAGTCGTGTCGAGTTGATCTGAGAGCTACATGAAGCATCCCCAGCAAAACCTTCCTCGGGCCCCCGGCGGCATGACCCTCGTGGAACTTCTGGTCGTGATGGCGATCGTGGCGCTGATGATCGGCCTGCTGCTGCCGGCCGTGCAGTCGGTTCGCGAATCGGCGCGGAGGACGACCTGCAAGTCGAACCTCAAGCAGATCGGCATCGCCTTTCTCGTCTATCTGGATCGCAAGACGGGGAGCGGCCAAAAGAGCCGATTCCCGGATGCCGCCGTGCTGCCCAGCGAAGAACTGGAGTTCTTCACCAAGGAACGGCCGATCAAGCCGAGCATCGCGGCCGCGCTGGGGCCGTTCGTGGAGAACAACCGGCAGATCTTTCGCTGCCCCTCCGACAACGCGTACTTCGTGAAGCCTCCCGAGGCGATCCAAGCGTTGGAACGCGAACTGGCCGGCATCGGCCGATCGCTCGAGGACCGGCCCGCGGAATACAAGGACCTGCCATACGAGGGCACGAGTTACGAGTACCCGGCCCGCCGCCTGGCGAACAAGACCCGCCAGGAGGCGCTCATGTACCGAGGCAACGAGGGCGCCACGTCCAAACTCTGGGTGCTCTACGAGTTCGAGGCCTTTCACGGCGGCTTCACCTTCGTTCCCACCACCAACGAGGCGGACTTCAACTCGCCCGACCCGTCGCGGTCGCCGCCCCAGGATGGCGCACGAAACTTCCTCTACTTCGACGGGCACGTGGAAAATCTCTGACCGCTGCCGCCCAGTCACTCACCTTCACGAGGCCCTGTCATGAGCACGGTGACCCAGCGATCCACCCGGGCCTCCCGCCCCGGCACCCCGGCCGGCGACTCGTCGTCGGGCGGCGGGTTGCGCTGGGCGGCAATCGTCGCGGTGCTGCTCCTGCTGTCGCTCGTGGGGGCGTGGATGGCAGGCTGGTTCGGATCCCGCGTCGATCCGCGGGTTGCCGAGATCCAGGACCTGCAGCGGCAGGCCCGCGACACGTTCGCCGCCAACGGCGGGCCAAGAACCGTCGTCGAAGCCACGGCAGCCGTGGCGGCCATGGGCCAGATCCGGGAACGGGTCACGGCACTCCCGGAGCACTTGCGGCCCCAGGTGGAACGCTCGGGGGAGAACGTGTTCCGCACCGCGATGCAGGCCCGCATGGAAGCCTACTTCACCCTGCCGCCCGACAAGCGTGCCGCGGAACTCGACCGGCAGATCGATCAGGAGGAGCTGATGCGCAAGGCCTTCGCGGCGGCGAGCGCCGTCGCCGGCGCCTTCCGGCCCGGTGGTGACGCGCAGTCCGGCGGACAGCAGGCTGGAGCCGGCGGTGGCGGGCCGGCCGGTGGCCCGGGCGGATCGGGCAGTCGCACCGAAGAGGAACGCAACCGCTGGCGCAAGTCGCACATCCTCGATCGCACGTCCCCGGAACAGCGGGCGGAGTACACCGAGTACCGGCGGGCGATGGATGCCCGGCGCGAACAGCGTGGTCTGCCGTCGGCCGGGCCCAGGTGAGGCGGATTCCGCCCGGGGGAACAGCCATGCCCGATACGCTCGGCCTCCTCGAAGAGGCGCTGCAAATCGCCCGCGACCTCGGCTACCACGTGCGTGAGGAACCGCTGGGGGAACTGCCCGGGGGGGGCTGCATGATCGGCGGCACGAAGCACGTGCTGCTCAACCTCGAGCACGCGCCGGCCGAGCGGCTCGACCACCTGCTGGCAGCGCTGGTCGCCGATCCGCGACTCGCCGCGGAGCCCAAGAGCCGGCTGCTCGAGGACCGGCTGCGGGCGGTGTCGGACGGTCACTCCTCCCGGTAGAGCCGCTGCGCCTCGATGTAGGCCTCCACGGCCCGGGGCGTGCGGAAGCGGATGCTGCGGCCCGCAGCCACCGCAGCACGGAGTTGGCTGGAGCGAATGCCGATCGCCGGCATGCTCACGCGTGAGGCCACGACCCGGGCCGCTCCTTCGTCACCGAGCAGGGCTGCGACCGCCAGCGTTCCAGCGATCGCGACCACGTCGTCGAGGCCTTCCCGTTCCACCACCAACGGGCCGTGCCGTTCCACGATCCGCCGCGGCTCGCGCCAGGAGGGGAGTTGGGTCAACGCGTCGGGGCCCAGGATGAGCAGCAGTTCGGCGGACGGGTGCTCGCCGGCCAGTGCCGCCAGCGTGTCGACGGTGTAGCTGACACCGCCGCGGTCGATCTCCAGCCGCGACACGGTGAAGTCAGGGTGGCCGCCGGTGGCCAGGGACAGCATCTGCAGGCGGTGTTCCGCTGCAGCCGGCTGCCGATCCTGCTTGTGCGGCGCCAGCGCCGCCGGCACGAAGATCACCTGATCCAGTCCCGCCTGTTCCCGGCAGCACTCGGCCGCGATCAGGTGCCCGAGGTGCACCGGGTCGAAACTGCCGCCGAACACGCCCAACCGCATGCCGAGCCTCCACCGGATTGCCGCGGGCCGCAGGCCGTTGGACGGCGCCTCGTGCGACCCTGTCTAATTTCCCGCATGACGCACCAGCATACGACGCAGCGCCAACTCTTCGAGAGCGGGCCGAAATGGGTCGAGGACGACGCCCGGCACGGCACGATCGCCACGGTCGTGCTGCCCGAAGGCGTCGACAAGCCGCTCGACTATCGCGTTCCGGAGGCGCTGGCCGCCAGCGTGGAGCCGGGCCGACGGGTGCGCGTGCCACTCGGCCGCGGCAACCGCGAGCGGTTGGCCTATTGCGTCGCCGTGCGCAGCGGCGAACTCCCACAGGCGCCGCTCAAGGACGTGGCCGGTGTCGAGGACGAGAGGCCGCTGCTCTCGCGACGGATGCTGGAACTGACGGAATGGATGGCCGATCGCTGGATGGCCCGCCGCGGCGAGGTGCTGGAGGCGGTGTTGCCGGCCGGCGTGCGGCTCCGGCACCGGGTGCGACTGGACCCGCTGCTCGTGGCCAGCGGTGTGGCGCCATCCCGTCGGCCGACCCCCGCGCAGGCGCGAGTGCTGGAGGCGGCTGCAACGCCGGCCACCGCCGTCCAACTCACGCGGGCCACGGGTGCCAGTCGCGCGGTGGTGTCGCGGTTGCTGAAGATCGGACTGCTGCAGGAGGCCGGCAGCGTGGAACGGCCCGTGGGCAAGTCGCCTCGGCAGCCGGTGCGGCACGACCGGCCTGCGCAGCTCTCACCGGCCCAGGCGGATGCGCTGGCGGCCATCTGCGGATCGATGCGCGCCTCGCGGCACGAGACCGTCGTCCTGTTCGGTGTCACCGGCAGCGGCAAGACCGAGGTCTACCTGCAGTCGGTCGAGGAAGCGGTGGCCTACGGCCGGCAGGCGATCGTGCTGGTGCCCGAGATCAGCCTCACGCCGCAGACCTGCGACCGGTTTCGGGCCCGCTTCGGCACCGTCGCGGTGTTGCACAGCCACCTCACGCCCGCGGAGCGGCACGCCCAGTGGCGGGAGATCGCCGCCGGCCGCGTCAACGTGGTGGTCGGGGCCCGCTCGGCGATCTTCGCACCGCTGCCCCGGCTGGGGCTGATCGTCATCGACGAGGAGCACGAGACGTCGTTCAAACAGGCCACGGCCCCGCGCTACCACGCCCGCGACGTGGCTGAATGGATCGCCCGGGCGGAGGGCGTGCCGCTCGTGCTCGGCTCGGCGACGCCGTCGCTGGAAACGTTCGCCCGCTGCCTGGCGGGTGAGTGGCGCATGTGCCGGCTGGCCGATCGCGTGGGCGGCTCGCAGTTGCCGGCCGTGCTCACCGTCGACCTGCGCGATCCCGGCAGCCGGGCCCGCGGCGCCGTGACCCCGCGGCTGGCCGCGGGCATCCGCTGGGCCCTCGACGCCGGCGGGCAGGTGATGCTGCTGCTCAACCGGCGTGGCTTCGCCACCCACGTGCAGTGCGCGTCCTGCGGCCATGCCATGCGCTGCCCACAGTGCGACCTGGCGCTGACGCTGCACCAGCCCGGCGACCGCGGCATCTGCCACGGCTGCGGCCTCGTGTCCCGGCTGCCAGCAGCCTGTCCCGAGTGCCACGCCCCCGGCCTCGTGCAGCGCGGCACCGGCACGCAGCGGCTCGAGGAACAGGTGCGCCGCGCCTTCCCGGATGCCGCCGTGGCCCGCATGGACACCGACACCATGCGGACGCGCGGCAGTCACGAGCGCACGCTCGACGCGTTCCGCAACCGCGACATCGACATCCTGGTGGGCACGCAGATGATCGCCAAGGGGCTCGACTTCCCCACGGTGATGCTGGTGGGCGTGGTGAACGCCGACGCCGCCCTTCACTTGGCCGATTTTCGGGCCTCGGAGCGGACCTGCCAACTGGTCATGCAGGTGGCGGGCCGCAGTGGCCGTGGCCCGCTGGGCGGGCGGGTGGTGGTGCAGACGAGCACGCCCGACCATCCGGCGATCCGGGCCGCGGCCGTGCACGATTACGAGGCGTTCGTGCGCAGTGAATTGCCGATTCGCGAGCAGTTGCTCTATCCGCCTTACGGAAGCATCGTGCGGATCGTGGTGCGCAGCGAGAGCGAGCGGGGCGCGGCCGACTGGGCCGGGTTGGTGGCCGAGCGGCTGCGGGCCGAGGCGGCGGGCGTGCCGGCCATCCGCGTGCTGGGCCCGGCCCCGGCACCGATCGCTCGGCTCCGCGATCGTTTTCGCTGGCACGTGCAGGTGCATGGCCCGGACGGCAGCGAGTTGCGTCTCATCGTGCGCCGCGCGACGTGTTCGCTGCGGGCCCCGGACGACGTGGCCTGGATCGCCGACGTCGACCCGGTCGATATGCTCTGACGGCTTGGCGGTCGCGTACTGCCGCGGACGTCAGGCGGCCTCACGTCGATGGGCGACCTCGGGAAAGGCCTCGCTCCAGGCGTGGCCCGCGCTCGTCCGGGAGCGGATGCCGAGCCGCACCAGCAGGCTGCGGCGCAGCGTGCGGAACGGCACCGCGATCATGCGGTGAGCGCGGATCCACCAGGGCCGCAGCCGGTCGATGTCGACCGCGGTCAGCCCCGCCTGGTCGGGACGGTATCGCAACTCGTGCTTGAGCAGGTGGTAGCGGTCGCAACGCTGCAGCATCCGCATCACGCCGCGCAGCAGCACGGCGACCGCACCGCAGCGCGGCAGGGCGAACGAGATCTGGAAGTCGATCAGGTATGGCCGTCCGTCGTCGGCGACGAGGATGTTCTCACGCTTGTGCAGGTCGACGTGGGCCACGTCACGCGCGTGCACCTCGGCCAGCAGCCGGCGGAACGACGGAAAGAAGCGGTCGTCGAGTTGTTCCTGCTCGCCGAGCGCGTGCCCGGCGACGAAGGCCCGGGCCAGGGCATGGGGCAGGACCTGGCCCGCGGCACGCACCGGCCCCAGCGATGCCGGCACGCCCTCGACTCCGCTGAGACGGTCGTGGAACGAGCGTTCCCGGGCAGCGAGCCGCCGGCCCAGCCAACGCATGGGCAGGAACAGCACAGCCTGCTGCCGGTTGAACTTGCAGAATGCCCGGCGGGTGGCCGACACGTAGATGCCGCTGGCGGCCCAGGAATCGTGCTTGAACACCTCCTGTCGCTGGAACGTTTCGCCGTCGATCTCGACGACGGCAGGCGGCTCGTGCCGGCCCAAGGCGCGGAACAGCGCTGGCCTGGGCCGCGTCTCGGGCACCCGATCCGCGTTGTGCACCGCCACCGGTTCCTCCGGGCCCCGATAGATGCGCAGGGCCGCCGTTTCCTTGCCGACGGGCGTCGATTTCCGTCCGCTCGATCGCCGCCAGCTCATGATCAACCTCACCCCCGGGCCATCGACGCGGGGCCGGACCAGCCTTGAGGCCGTGACCACCGGCGCCGCAGGGTCGGGCCCTCCCGGGACGGTGGGAACGATGGCGGATTTCTGGTGGGCTGTGGAAGCAGGTACGATTGGGCGGGAAACGACGCGCCATGTCATACCGGTCGATCAAGGACATCCTGGGTGAGACGAGCCTGGAGCGGAAATGCCGCTTCCTGTTCGGACTCTGTCTGTTCGCCCTGATCGCGGGCAGCTTCTGGTGGTATGGCAGTCGCACCGAGCAGCTCGTCTACGCCACGACCAGGAGCACGGGCCGGCACCTGGTCGACGCCATCATGCTGCAGTACCACTGGAAGACGCTGGAGAAGGAGCAGCAGTACACGAGCCTGATCGAGGCCCTGGGCCGAACCCTGCAGAGCCAGCCCTACAGCTGGCGGCTGCTCAAGCCGGACGCCACACCCGAGGAGCAGGCCAACTACAAGCGGCTCGACATCGGGGTGCTCAACTACTTCCGCGTCCGGTCCGCCCCGAACGCGAACGCCTCGGCTCAGGGCACCGGCCCGCCCGCGGCCGACTACAGTGAGTTCCGCACGGAGGACAACTCGGAGTACCACTACTACCAGCCGGTCCGTGCCCGGAAGAGTTGCCTGGTCTGCCACGAATACCAGGGCTCCGCCGCGGGCGCCGCGGCTGAGCCGGGGCGGCCGCGGCTTGCCGAGAACGATCTCATGGCCGTGGTCAAGGTGGTGATGCCCGACGCGGCCACGCGCAAGGCGATCAACTGGAATCGGGCCATCCTCCTGGCCACCGCCATCATCACCGTGTTCCTGGCGATGCTCGTGGCCTATGCCATCGTCCGCTACGTGATCGTCAAGCCGCTCGACCATCTCCGCGACGTGGCCGACGAGGTGCGGCGCGGCAACGTGCAGGCCCGAGCCGACATCCACACGGCCGACGAGTTCGAGGAGTTGGGGCTGGCCTTCAATCGCATGCTGCGTGGGCTGATCGACTCCCAGGAGGAGTTGCGCAAGACCAACGGCGTGCTCGACGAGAAGGTCGACGAACTGGCCCAGGCGAACCTGCACCTCTACGAGACTAACCGGCTGAAGGGGGATTTTCTGGCCACCATGAGCCACGAGTTGCGCACCCCGCTGAACAGCATCATGGGCTTCTCCGACGTGCTCAGTTCGATCGAATCGCTCGATGCGAAGCAGCGCCGCTACGTGGAGAACATCCGTTCCTCGGGCCGCATGCTCCTGGAGATGATCAACGACATCCTCGACCTGGCCAAGATCGAGGCCGGCAAGATGGAGGTCCGGCCCACGATCTTTCGCCTCGAGGCGGCGCTGTCGGCCCAGTGCGACATGGTGCGGCCACTGGCCGAACGGAAGCGGATCGAGCTTTCCTACGAAGCGGGGCCCGGCCTGGAGGCCGTGGAGCAGGATCAGGCCAAGGTGCAGCAGATCCTCGCCAACCTGCTCTCCAACGCCATCAAGTTCACCCCGGAGGGCGGCCGCGTGGATGTGGCGGCCCGGCTCGACGGGGAGGGGGATGCGGCCCGCCACTTTCTCCTGGAGGTGGCCGACACCGGCGTGGGAATCGCCGAAGAAGAGCAGCAGACGATCTTCGAGAAGTTCCGCCAAGGTCACGTGTTCCAGCGGGACGATGCCATGACCCGCGAGTTCTCCGGCACCGGCCTGGGGCTGTCGATCGTGCGGGAGTTGTGCCGGCTGCTGGGTGGCGACGTGTCGCTGCAGAGCCAGTTGGGCCGCGGCAGTCGGTTCACCGTCCGCCTGCCTGTACGACTCGCCCTGCCTGCCGACGAGCCGGCGCCGGGGGCCGGCGAAACGGCCGTGGCTGCCGCGGCGTCCCGTGACGTCGCCTGAACGCCCGCGATATGTGGTACGAGCCCACGGAGGAGCAGATTCCATGCCCAAGCCCGCAGCCGACAGCGAGGTCGTGCTTTTCACCGACGGGGCCTGCAGCGGCAATCCCGGGCCGGGCGGCTGGGCCTACATCCTGCGGCACCCGGTGAGCGGTCGGGAGACGAGCGAATCGGGGGCCGAACCCGACACGACCAACAACCGCATGGAGCTGACGGCCGTGGTGGAGGGGCTGCGGCAGTTGAAGCGGCCCACCGTCGTGGAGCTCGTCACCGACAGCGTGTACGTAGGAACCGGCCTGTCGGAATGGATGCCGAAGTGGAAACGGCAGGGATGGCAGCGCCGGGAGAAGGGCCGCTTCGTGCCGGTCAAGAACGAAGATCTGTGGCGGGAGCTCGACCGGCTCGCCGCGGCGCACACGATCCGCTTCACGCATGTGGCCGGTCATTCGGGGCATGCGGAAAACGAAGCCTGTGACCGCATGGCAGTGGAGGCCTACAAGCAACTCCAGCTGCGGCGCTGACGTCGGGCCGTGCCGCCACGCGGCCACGGACGGTCGCCGTCGCAGCTGGAACAGCTGCCGCATGGGGCCTGACGCTACACTGGCGTGCATGGATGGCGCTGGCGGCAGTCCGGTACTCGAACCGAGCCTCTCGACCCGCCTGGAGCGGCTGCCCGGCGTGGGCACGGCCCGCGCCGAGCGGCTCGCCCGGCTGGAACTCGTCACGGTGCGTGATGCGCTCATGCACTTCCCGCGGGAATACCGGGACTTTTCCGGAGCCCACACCCTGGCTGACTTCCGCGCGGGGGAGCACGCCTCGGTGGAGGGCACGGTGGTCGACGTGGGATCACGGACACTGTTCTCCGGCCGCAGCATGCTCTCCGTGGTGATCGACTGCGCCGGCGGCCGCGTCCGCGCCGTGTGGTTCAACATGCCCTTCATGACCCGTCGCTTCGCCGCAGGCATGCAGGTGGTGATCGCGGGGCAGCCGAAGCGCAACGGGGCGACGTGGGAGTTTCCCCACCCGGAGGTCCGGTGGCTCGTCGCCGGCGAGGATGCACATGCCTCCGACTGGTTGGCGGTCTACCCGTTGGCCGAGGGCGTGCAGCAGTCCCACGTGCGGCTGGCGGTGCAAGCGGCGCTCGACCACGCCGCCGGCATCTGTCCGGAGGCGTTTCCCGAGGAGATGCTGGCCGCCAAGTCGCTGCTGCCGATCGAGCATGCCCTGCGCGAGATCCATCGCCCATCGAGCCGCGAGATGATCGACGCGGCCCGGCGCCGATTCGTGTACCAGGAATTGTTCATGCTGCAGCTGGCGCTGCGGTTGCATCGGCGACAGCAGGGGGAGCGGAAATTGGCGCCCGTGCTGGCCGTGGATGCCCGGCTGGACAGCCGGATCCGGGCCCGCTTTCCCTTCGAGTTCACCCCCGCTCAACGCCGCGTGTGTGCCGAGATCACAGCCGACCTGGCCAGGTCGGAACCGATGAACCGGCTCCTGCAGGGGGACGTGGGCAGCGGCAAGACGGCGATCGCGGTGTACGCCATGCTGGCTGCGGCGGCGACCGCGGTGCTGCCGCCGCAGCCCGTCGGGCCGGGGCCGGTGGCTGCGGGAGGTGCGGAGCGGTACCAGGCCGCCATCATGGCGCCCACCGAGCTTCTTGCCCGGCAGCACATGGCCACGCTCGAGCGGATGCTGGCGGGCAGCGGACTGGAGGTGCAACTGCTCGTGGGCGGCCAGACGGCCCGGCAGCGGGAGCAGATCCTGGCCCGCATCGCCGCCGGACAGACGGGCATCGTGGTCGGCACGCAGGCCCTCGTGTGCGGTGCGGCCACGTTCCGCAACCTGGCCCTGGTCGTGATCGACGAGCAGCACCGCTTCGGCGTGCTGCAGCGGGCCCTGCTCCAGCAGGGCCAGGCCGAGCCGCACACGCTGGTGATGACGGCCACGCCGATTCCGCGCACGATCGCCCACGCCGTGTACGGCGACCTCGACGTGTCGGTGCTCGACGAGCAGCCGCCGGGACGGCAGCCTGTGGCCACCTACCGCGTGGGCCCCGACGAGCGTGATCGCTGGTGGGAGTTCTTCCGCAAGAAGCTCGGGGAGGGGCGTCGCGGCTACGTCGTCGTGCCCGCGGTCGAGGAATCGAAGCGGGACGTGGCAAGCATCTCCTCGGCCTACGAAGAACTGGCCAACGGGCCGCTGGAGGCGTTCCGGCTCGGCCTCGTGCATGGCCGGCTCAAGCCCAAGGCCAAGGCTGCGGTGATGGAGGACTTCCGGGCCGGACGCCTCGACGTGCTCGTGGCCACGAGCGTCATCGAGGTGGGCATCGACGTGCCGCAGGCGACGATCATGACGATCCTCGATGCCGAATCGTTCGGCCTCGCCCAGTTGCACCAGCTGCGGGGCCGGGTGGCCCGCGGCGCGACGCAGGGCATATGCGGCGCGGTGACGGGCGGGGGCAGCGAGCCACACCCGCGCATCGACGCCTTCGTGGCCACCTGTGACGGCTTCCAGCTGGCCGAGCGGGACCTGCTGCTGCGCGGCCCGGGCGACCTGGTGGGCACGCGGCAGAGCGGCATGCCGCCGCTCTACCTGGCCGACCTGCTGCGGGACGGCACGGTGGTCGCCGAGGCCCGGCGCGACGCCCTGGCCCTCATCGAACGCGATCCGCAACTCGTCGACCCCGCTCTGGCACGACTCAAGGAGTTGGTGCTGATGCGCTGGGGCAAGACGCTGGGGCTGGGCACGATCGGCTGATCGGCCGTGCTCATCCGGCCCGGATCGGCTCGCTGGAGTGCCAGCGGGTGCCGTCGCGGACGACACCGTGGTAGAGCGTGTCGCGTTCCACGGGCTCACGGCCAGCCTCACGGATCAGGCGGCAGATCTCCTCCACGGAGAGCACCTCGGGCGTCGTGGCCCCGGCATCGTGGTAGATGAGCTCGTG
>QWPN01000085.1 GCA_003671185.1 Planctomycetota bacterium | reverse complement strand
GCGGTTCGAAGTGAGCCCGCCCTCCAGGCGGGCGATCGGTCGGTGTTCTCATCCATGGCCCCACCGTGCTTGCGAACCTCCGCGGCCTGACGGCCCCTGCGGTTCGAAGTGGGCCCGCCTTCCAGGCGGGCGATCGGTCGGTGTTCTCATCCATGGCCCCGCCGTGCTTGCGAACCTCCGCGGCCTGACGGCCCCTGCGGTTCACGCAGCGTAACTGCGGTTTCCAAGCGCGGAATCCGTGAGGGGCTGCCCGTGCCCCGGGAGCCGGCGTTGCTGGCCAGCGCAGCCATGGATGGCGAAGCGCAGACAGCATCGAGAGAGCGGAGCCCAGGATGGGCGCAGCGATCGTCCGGCGACGGGGCACGGGCAGCCCCGACCCGCGCCATCACGTGCCGTTCAGCCGGCGGCGAACTTGCGCCGCAGCGCCGACACCACGGGGGCCGGCACGAACCGCAGCAAGGCGGCGTCATCCGCCAGCGGCGTGATCTGCTTGAGCAACGACGACGAGATGTGCGAATAGGCGGCATCGGCCATCAGGAACACCGTCTCCACAGCCGGATCGAGCTTGCGGTTGGCGAGCGTCATCGTGAACTCCGCCTCGATGTCGGTCAGCGACCGCACGCCGCGTAGCAGCACCTGGGCTCCCTGTTCGCGCACGAAGGCCACCGACAGACCGCTGAACAACTCGACCCGCACGTTGGGCAGGCCCTGCACCGCAGCCTCGACGAGCTCCACCCGCTCCTGCAACGAAAACATCGGCTGCTTGTCGGGGTTGATGCCCACGCCCACGACGATTCCGTCGAAGATGCGGCTCGCCCGGCCGATCACGTCGATGTGGCCGAGCGTGATGGGATCAAACGATCCCGTATACACGGCGATGCGGCCGACGGTGTGTGCTGTGTTCACGGATCCTCGCTGGGCATCGGCGCCGGACGGCTGCAGCAGTTGCTGCCGTTCCGGAACGGACGAAACGCGGCCTGCGGAGCCGGCTCCCGGCTCCCCGAACCAGGCCGATTATGGTATGGAAAAGGCCGTTGCGTCGAAACCACGGTCTCCGAGGGGGCCTCACGCGTGTCGAAAGTCCTGTCTTTCACCGGCCTCATCGTGTCGGGATTGATCGTGATCCTGTTCGTGGCCGACCTGGCCGCGGCATTCCCCTTCCAGCGGGAAAGCGTCGCCGCGGACGCGGGCTTCATCCTCGGCGGCCTGATCGTGGCCTACCTGAGCTGGTCGATCATGGAGCGGACGCGGAAGTAGCCCGGCAGCGCGTCAGGCGGCCCGCAACACCGACCCTGCCAGCGGTCCACGGCCGCCACTGGCCAGCGTGTTCCCCAGCCCGGACAGCGTCGTGGCCACGGCGCCGCCACGGCGGCAACGCTTCTCGGCCCAGGCGGCCCAGCGCTCCAGTCGCGAGGTGAGGAATCCGGCGCCGTTGTTGCCGACCATCGCCCCATCGGTCCGCACCACGTGCAGCGAACCCGCCCGGGGCCGCGGCAGGCCACACAGTCCCAGCCAGTTGGTCCAGGCACTGGTGCGGGGCTGGCCCGCCTCCACCTCCCACAGGCCCCAGGCCGTGTTCCGACAGGGCCAGCCGCGCGGCGCCGGTCGGCGCAGACCGAGCGACTGCTCATCGAGGGCGTCGACGAGCACGACTCCGATGCCCTCGCCGACGAGCAGCGCCCGGTGTTCGAAGGCGGCGGGACCGCGCAGCGCGGCGGCAGCCAGAGACGGCAGCGCCTGGCGAGCCCGGACCAGGAACTGCCGCAGCCGCTGCCGCGAGGCACATTCCGCCACGGGCACCTGAACAGCGACGTCGGCGGTCTCGACGCCGCGCAGAATCTCGGCCCCCACGTCGGCGAGCCGGTCGATCGCCGTCACCCAGGTCACCGGCACGGGCAGGCCCGCGGCACCGCGCACCAGATCCGCGCAGCGTTCCGCGCGCAACTGCTGCGGCAGCGTCGCACAGATCACGATCGTGGCCGGCGGCACCGACCTCGCCATCTGATACCCCCCCAGGTTGCAGCCCAGTCCCGGCTCACCCGCCCCACGCGACACCGGGGCAGTATCGTCGCCGCCAGCACCATCACTGGAGACCCGCCCTGCGGCGCAGGCACAGGCCGCAGACTCGTTCTCGGGCCCGCGAGTCAGCCATCTCCCGGCGGGGCGGCGTCGGCCGGCTTCGTCGACTCTGCCGGCTGCGTGGCCCTTGCCATCCCGGCATGCCAGCCGACCATCGCCGCCACCAGTCCCTCCACGGTGGCCTGGTCCGCCTCCACGGTGGGCCGCAGGCCGCTGGTCACGACGGCGGCAGTCGTCACGGGACTGATGCTGGCGATCTTCCACCGTCGCATGCGTTCCCCGAACAGCCGGGCCGAAGCCTCGGCAATCGACGAGCTTGTCACCATGATCCAGTCGATGGGGAGGTCGTCGACCATGGAGAGGATGTCGTCATCGAGCGTATCCAGCGGCCGGCTGCAGTAGGCGGTCACCTCGTCGACGTGATGCCCGAGGGCTTGGAGGTCACGGCGCAACACCTCCCGCCCCTTGTCGGCACGAACGAGCAGGAAGCGTCCCCGACGCACGGTGCCGGCCAGGGCCGCGGCCAGCCCTTCGGAGCGAAACGTGTCTGGCACCAGGTCACAGACGAGCCCTGCATGCTCGAGTTCCCGCCGCGTGGCCGGGCCGATGGCGGCCAGTCGCGCGGTTCCCAGCGCGCGGGCATCGCGGCCCGCGGCACGCAGCCTGCGCAGGAACGAGCGCACTCCGTTGGCACTGGCGAACACGATCCAGTCGTAGCCGTCGGCGCGGCCGATCGCCTCGTCGAGCGGTTGCCATGAGGGCGGGTCGACGATGGAGACGACGGGCACGTGCAGGCATTCGCCTCCCGCCTCGCGCACGAGCGAGTCGACCTCGTCGTGCTGGCCGGCAGGCCGGGTCACGAGCACGCGGCAGCCGCCCAGCGGGCCCGGCTGATTCAACGGCGGCCCCCCGGCGCCCACGATCACCACCGCCGGCGACCGCCAACCGTGCCGCGCAAAGCCGGCGGCACATTCGGCCAGCGTCGTCCTGCCGATCCGCTGGTCGGGCCAGGAGCAGCGGCTCACGATGGTGACGGGCTCATCGCCGCGGCGGCCCGCCGCGAGCAGGCCCCGCGACCAACGGGCCACCTGCTCCACGCCCATGTAGACCGAAATCGTTCCCGGCAGCGCGGCCAGCGTCCCGAAGTCGAGTCCGGAAGGCTTGTCGTCCGCTTCCCGACCAGTGACGATCGTGAGGCTGGAGGCTGCCTCGCGGCTCGTCAGCGGCAGGCCCGCCGCCGCCGCCGCCGCGAGGGCGGCCGTGACGCCGGGCACGAGTTCCACGGCAATGCCCGCCTGCCTCAAGGGCTCGAGTTCTTCGCTCAGCCGGGCGAACACCGCCGGATCTCCTCCTTTGAGCCGCACCACGGTGCGGCCCTGTGTCGCCAGCCGCACGAGCAGCATCCCGGTGGCCGTGCCGGGGTCGCCTTCGCCGCGGTCTTCCCGGGCCACGGCGATCCGCTCGGCTGCCGGATTGACCGCGTCGAGAAGCCTCGCGGGCACGAGCGCGTCGTGCACGACCACGTCGGCCTGCTGCAGGCGCTCGACTCCCCTCAGGGTGAGCAGATCCGGCGCGCCCGGCCCGGCCCCGACGAACGACACCCGGGCCGGCGGTGGTACGGCGATGTCCATGGCGGGAGGATCGTCTGGGGGCGGGTTGAAGGGGCAGTGTTTCAGCCGTCGGCGCCCGGCACTACACTCTGGGCCGCCGATCCGCATTCCAGCGGCGGAGCGGCCGCACGACGTCGCAGCCCGAACCTCCCCCCAATCTCCCCGACCATGGCGAACGAGTCCACAGCGGCCTCTCCGGGCCCGGGCGATGCGGCCTCCGCCGCGGCATCCGCGGCATCCGCGGCGTTGCCGCCGGCCGAGCGGGCGCGGCTGGCCCAGTGCTTCCAGCGCGGCACCCAGGCCGCCCCCACGAACGCCGACTACGCCATCGACATGTTCTCACTGTGCGTGGCCGGCGATCCGGGCAACGCCATCTACCTGCAGTCGCTGATGGTGACACTGCGCAAGAAGTACGCTGGCAAAAAGGCGGGCGGCCTGGCCGGGCTGTTCGGCGGCGGGGGCCGCGGCTTGAAAAAACTGGCCCTCAACGCCCAGTGGCGCGACGTCATCAAGCAGGGCGTCGAGATCATCAAGACCAACCCCACCGACCACTCCTGCCTGCTGGCCATGGCCGAGGCCTGCGGCAACCTCATGCTGGTCGACGCCCAGAACGTCTACCTGCGGGCGGCCCTCGACGCAGCGCCTGGCGATGCCGAGGTGAATCGCCAGTGCGCCCGGTTCGCGGCCAACCAGGGTCATTTCGATCAGGCCATCGAGTGCTGGCGGCGAATCTCCAAACTGAAGGGCCTGGCCGAGGAGGCGGAACGGGAGATCGCCCGGCTGTCGGTGGAAAAGACGATCAGCGCCGGGCAGGGCATGATGGGCCGGGCGCCGGCCGGCGGCAAGGCCGGCGCCGCTGCCGCCACGCCGGAGGCGGCGGCCCCCGGCGGAAACCGGGTCGCCGAACTCAAGCAGGTGATCCGCGACAACCCCGCTGCCGTCGACTCTTATCTGGAACTCGCCGATCTGCTGGAGCGCGAGGGCACGATCGCCGAGGCGGAGCAGGTGCTCGCGAAGGGCCTGGCCGCCTCCGGCAACGAGATTCGTGTCCGGGAGCACGTCGAGGACCGTCAACTGCGTTGGGCGCGGCACAAGGTGATGATCGCGGAAAAACGGTTGGAGTCCGAGGACACGCCCGACATCCGCGCCTCGCTGGAGAAACTCAAGGCGGCGCAGCTCAAGCAGGAGATCGACATCTACGCCGCGCGATCGGCGCGGTATCCGGAAAACCTCACCTGGAAGTACGAACTGGCGATGCGTCTGAAGTCGGCCGGCAACTACGCCGAAGCGATCCGCCTCTTCCAGGACGTGATGAAGGACGCGGGCCGGAAGGGAGCCGTGTCCCTGGAACTCGGGGAGTGCTTCCAGAAGATCAGGCAGTACGACCTGGCGATGCGCAACTACCAGGAGGCGGTCGACGTCCTCACCGACCGCCAGGCCGAACTTCGCAAGCGGGCCCTGTACCGCGCTGGCGTGCTGGCCGCCGGCCTGAACGACGTGGATGCCGCCCGGAAACACCTCCAGGCCCTGGCCGGCCTGGACTTCGGATACCGGGACGTAGCCCAGCGTCTGGACAAGTTGAGTCCCGTGAAGGATAAAGGTTCCGACGGGTGAGCCGTCCCGGCCGCCGGGAGACCCCCGTCAGCCGGCATAGCGGCCGGCGATTCCACCACGTCGATCAAGGATTTCGGGATGCCCCATTCGGCCAGTGCCAAGAAACGTCATCGTCAGAACCTCCGCGACCGCGACCGTAACCGGGCGGTGAAGTCGGAGATCAAGTCGCGTATCCGCAAGGTGCTGGAGGCGATCTCGTCGGGCGATGTGACCGGCGCCAGCGAGCAGTTGCGGGGCGTGGCGAAGACGGCTGACCGTGCGGCTGCGACGGGGACGATCCACCGCAACAAGGCGGCGCGGATCAAGTCACGGATGTCGGCTCGCCTCGTGGCGGCGTCGAAGGGCGGTGCCGCCAAGCCCCGCAAGACGGCCAAGTCGGAAGGCTGACCGGCCCCCCGGCGCCTTCGCTGCGGCGCCCGGCGACAGCTCACCAGACGACGTCGCGGGCATTGAACACGGGTCCTTCGACGCACGTGCGCCGGTAGTCCCATTCGCCGCCGGCATCGCGGATCCGTGCCACGCAGGTGAAACAGATCCCCACGCCGCAGGCCATCGGTGTCTCCAGCGACACGTCGCAGTGCAGGCTCCGCGCCGCGGCCCAGCGTGACACCGCCGCCATCATCGGCTCCGGCCCACAGCAGGCCACCGCGGTGCCGACGCCCGGCTCGGCGGACGCGAACCGCTCGTCGAGCAGGTCGATGACGGTGCCACGGGTGCCGGCCGATCCGTCCAGCGTGGCGAGGTGCACGTCACAGCCCGCCGCGCGGAAGTCTTCGACTGCGGCGAACATGCCAGCGTGCCGCGCACCCCAGCAGAAGGTGACACGTCCTACGCGGGCCGCGCTGCGGTCCCGAGTCCCGTAGCGGGCCTGCCCTAGGCCTTCGCGGGCCAACGCCAGCAGCGCCGTCTGGCCGATGCCACCGGCTACGATCAGCAGGTGGTTGGCCGCGGCCGGCCGGAAGCCGTTGCCCAGCGGCCCCCACAGGGTCAGGGAATCACCGGGACGCACGCCGACGAGGGCCTTCGTGAACCGGCCGTGCACGAGGTAGATGAAGTCGACGAACCGCGGGACGCCATCCGCCGCGAACGTGTCGTAGACCGCCAGCGGCCGCGCCAGCAGCGGGTCGTGGCGATCGGGAATCCGCAGCATAGCGAACTGGCCGGGCACGGCGGCCGCGGCGATCGACGGGCAGTCCAGGCGGATGCGCCAGGTGGCCTCGGCGACCTGCTCGTGGCTCACGACGGCAGCCCGCAGGTGGCGGGCGGCGTCGGCATGACAGGCGGCCGGCTGTGCGGTCGCAGGCATGGTCAGGCCTCCCCGCCGCCAGTAGCCGGTTTCGAACGCCACGACGACGCCTTGCCGGGCCGCTTCCGCTTCGTGCGCGGCGGCCGGCCACGGGGAGGTCCGCCGGATCCCGACTCACCGCGTTGCGGACGACGATCCGGCAGGCCGCGTCCGCCAGGTCTCCGTGCTCCCGGGCCCCGGGGCCGACGGCCGCCGGCCCGGCCGGCACCGAGCGGCGCCGGTTCTCGCTCGCCATCCGGCCCCACG
>QWPN01000007.1 GCA_003671185.1 Planctomycetota bacterium | reverse complement strand
CGCGGGCCTCGAGCCGGGCGGCGTAACGGTCGAGGAACCCGCCCAGCGCGTCCCCAGGGAGCCGGGCGAGTTCGGCCGCGGCGCTCACCGCAGCATCGAGCGCCTCGTCGACGTCGCTCCAGCCGCTCACCGGCCAGATGGCGGGCCGGTCCAACCCGCTGCTTGGATCGACGGCCTGGTAGGTGCCGGCGGCGGCGGCCGGCCGCCAGGAGCCGGCCACGAGCACGTGTTCTGCGGAGGTCGTCATCGGGGGATGCCCCTGCGGTACGGGTCGTCGGGATCAAAACACAGTTCGCCCACGGCGCTGATCCAGGCGCGGCCGCGGACGCTGGGCACCAGCATATCGCCCGCGCGGCGAACGCTCGCCTCGTAGACGCCGCCCAGCACGCTCTCCTGCCGCCACACGTGGCCGGCGGCCAGCTTCCCATCCTCGTGGAGACAGGCCACAAGCGCGCTGGTCGCCGTGCCGCAGGGGGAGCGGTCGAAGGAGCCGTCGGGGCAGAGCACGAACGAGCGGCCGTCATGGCCCTCTTCCCGGGGCGGCCCCAGCAGCACGACGTGGTCGATGGGCTCGCCGCCGCTGCCGGTGATGCCCCGGGCCTCGAGCGCCCGGCGGATCGCCCAGGCCCGGGCCGTGAGCGACGCCACCGCCTCCGGCACGATCGGCAGGCCGTGGTCGGAGGTGAGAAAAAACCACAATCCCGCCGTGGCCACGTCGCCGGTCGCGGTCGTGCCGTCGGCGCAGGCCAGTTCCAGGCCGCGGTGCGTGCGCCGCGGTGGCACGCTCTCGAACGACGCCTCGGCGCCGCCGTGCCAGGTGACGGCCACGACTCCGGCCGGCGTCTCCAGGCGGAACGGCCCGGGCGCGATGCGACCCACGGCCCCCAGCGTCACCGCCAGCCCGATCGTGGCGTGGCCGCACATGTCGAGGTAGCCGACGCGGTTCACGAAGATCGCGCCGAGCGCGCAACTGGGATCGGCGGGCGGCAGGAGGATCACGCCCACCATCGCGTCCGTGCCGCGCGGGTCGCCCACGAGCGCCCGACGCAGGTCGTCGTGCCGCTGCCGGAATGCCTCCCGGCGGGCGCGGACGGAGCCCACCGGCAATTCGATGCTCGCCGCCAGCGCCTCGTCGAGCACCACGCGGGTCGGCTCGCCAAGCGTGTGCGAATCGACGATTCGCAGCCGGGGCGGCATCATCGCCCGGCGCGGGCCGTGGGCCGCGTGGCGATCCCCGTGCGGATGATGCGCAGCACCTCCTCGCGCTCGGCGCCCGCGAGCGGCCGACGCGGGGCGCGGACCGTCTCGCTGCCGATCCCCACTTCGGCGGCCGCCAGCTTGATGCACTGCACGAGCGTGGGCAGCGTGTCGAGGTGCAACAGCGGCATGTACCAGCGGTAGATGGCCCGGGCCTCCTCCCAGCGGCCGGCCGTGGCCAGGTCCCAGAGTTGGCGGTTCTCCTCGGGGAAGGCGTTGACGAGTCCCGACACCCAGCCGACCGCACCCAGCAGGCAGCACTCGAGCGCCAGGTCGTCGACGCCGCCCAAGAGCACGAACCGCCCGCCCACCAGGTTGACGAGGTCGGTGATCCGACGCGGGTCGTCGCTCGACTCCTTGACGGCCACGATCGTGGGCACATCGGCCAGTTCGGCGATGTGCGCCGGCTTGAGGTCGACGCCGTAGGAGACGGGATTGTTGTAGACCATGATCGGCAGCCCGCTGGCGGCCGCCACGCTGCGAAAATGGTGCAGGTTCTCGTGCGGCTTGGCCTTGTAGACCATGCCGGGCAGCACCATCAGGCCGTCGGCGCCGAGCTTCTCAGCCTCGGCGGCCCAGCGGCAGGCGCCACGGGTCGTGTATTCGGCCACGCCCGTCACCACCGGCACGCGGCCCCGGGAGGCCTCGATGCCGGCCCGCAGCACCTCGCGCTTCTCGTCGGCATCGAGCGACGTGCCCTCGCCGACGGTGCCCATCACCACCAGCCCGTGAATGCCGCCGTCGATGAGCCGCTCGAAGTGTTTCTTGGTGGCCGCGACGTCGAGCGCTTCATCGGCGTGGAACTCCGTGGTCGCCGCCGCGTACACGCCCCGCCAGTCGACTGCCATGATGCGCTCCGGGAGAGGGATCGCCGCGGCCTTTCCAAAAGGTCGTCGGCTGCGGGCGATTGTAGACGTCCGGCGGCGAAAAAGAACCGCGTGCTGCCGCCTTGCGACCGGGGGCAAAACCCGGAGAATGTCCCCGCCTTGCTCCCCGCCCCCGAGGATCCCGCCATGCGCCACGCGCCGATCGACGCCGCCCTCTTCGCCGCCAACCGCCGGCGGCTCGTGCAGCTCCTGCCGCAGCGGTCCGTGGCGATCGTCAACGCCGCCGACATCCTCCCCACCAACGGCGACGGTACGCTGCGCATGCAGCCCGCCGCCGACCTGTTCTGGCTCACCGGCGTCGAGCAGGAGGAGAGCGTGCTGGTGCTGGCGCCGCAGGCCACCGACCCCGCCCAGCGCGAGATGCTCTTTCTGCGGCAACCCAGCGAGCATCTGGCCACGTGGGAGGGGGAGAAACTCGACAAGCAGAAGGCGCAAGACATCTCCGGCATCCGCCGCATCCGCTGGCTCGGCGAACTGCCGGGTGTGCTCCACGGACTGCTGTGCGAAAGCGACTGCGTGTTCCTCAACGCCAACGAACACGAGCGTGCGGCGATCGACGTCGAAGATCGCGACCTGAGGCTGACGCGCCGGCTGTTGGAAAAGTATCCGCTGCACCGCTACGAGCGGCTGGCGCCGCTCTTGCGCCGGCTGCGGGCCGTGAAGAGTCCCGCCGAGGTGGCGCTCCTGCGCCGGGCGATCGACATCACCGACGCCGGCCTGCGGCGCATGGCGGCGGCCCTCGAGCCGGGGGTGATGGAGTACGAACTGGAGGGCGAACTGCTCGCCGAGTTCACCCGGCGCCGGGGCCGGATGGCCTACGAGCCGATCATCGCCTCGGGGAAGAGCGGCTGCGTGCTGCACTACGTGGACAACGACCGGGAGTGCCGCACGGGCGACCTCGTGCTCGTCGACGTGGGGGCGTCCTACGCCAACTACTGCTCCGACCTGACACGGACCTATCCGGTGAGCGGCCGGTTCACGCCGCGGCAGCGGGCGGTGTACGAGGCGGTGCTGCGGGTACTCAAGTCGTCGATCGCCCGGGCCACGGTGGGGGCGTCGCTGCGGGACTGGAAACGCGCCGCCCAGGTGGAGATGGCCGGGGAACTCGTGGGCCTGGGGCTGCTCAGCCCGGAGCAGGCCGCCCAGGATTCCCCCGACGAACCGGCCTGCAAGCCCTACTACATGCACGGCCTGGGCCATGCCCTGGGCCTGGGAGTGCACGACGTGGCCCCGTTCGACGGCCCCTTCGAGGCCGGCTGGGTGCTCACGGTCGAGCCCGGCATCTACATCGCCGACGAGGGGCTGGCGGTACGGCTGGAGAATGACATCCTGGTCACGGAAAACGGCCCGGTCGATCTCTGCAGCCACGTGCCGATCGAGCCCGACGACGTGGAGCGGTTGATGGCGAAGTGAGCGCCGCCCGGCGGACCTGAGCCCGCGGCCGCCGGCGCGGGTATGATGCCGCCACCGATCGTCACCCCGGAGCCAGCCCATGCGTTTCGCCCGCCTCGTCGCCCTGTTCGCCCTCACCCTCACCACCCTGGAGACCACCGTGGCCCAAGACACCAAGCCCCTTCCCACCCTCCCCAAAGGCGCCGGCCAGGTCGACGCCGACGCCAGCCCGGAGTTCGTGAAAAGCCCGAAGTCGAAGCTCCAGTACCGCATCCTGCGCAAGGGCACGGGGGCAAAGCCCAAGGCCACCAACACCGTCAAGGTCCACTACCACGGCTGGCTCGACGATGGGAAAGTGTTCGACAGTTCCTACCAGCGCGGCGAGCCGATCGAGTTTCCGCTCGATGGCGTGATCGCAGGCTGGACAGAAGGAATGCAGTTCGTCGGTGAAGGGGGCATGATCGAGCTCGACATCCCCAGCGAACTGGGCTACGGCGCCCGGGGTGCCGGCGGCGTGATCCCACCCAACGCCCGACTGCACTTCCTCGTGGAGCTGCTCGACGTCCGCTAGTGCCCGGTCGACGATCGTCGCCCGGGCCCGCGTGCAGGGAGATCACCGCGATGGGTTCCGCACCTCCGTCGAGCCGTCAGCTGCGCACCGCGATTGTGGGCCTGGGCTTCGGCGCGGAATTCATCCCCATCCACCAGCGGCACCCGCAGGTGGAGCTCGTGGCCATCTGCCAGCGGTCCGCCGACCGGCTGGAGGCCGCCGGCCGCGCCCATGGCGTCGAGCGACGCTACGGCCGCTTCGCCGACCTGCTGGCCGACCGCGACATCGACGCCGTGCACGTCAATTCGCCGATCCCCGACCACGCGGCGATGACGATCGCCGCCCTGGAGGCCGGCAAGCATGTGATGTGCACGGTGCCCATGGCCACCAGCGTGGCCGACTGCCGGCGCATCGTGGAGCTGACGGCCCGCACGGGCCTGCGCTACATGATGGCGGAGACCGTGGTCTACGCCCGCGAGTTCCTCTTCATCAGGGACTTGGCAGCACGCGGTGAACTGGGCCGCATCCAGTTCCTGCAGGCCAGCCACCAGCAGGACATGGACGGCTGGCCGGACTACTGGCCGGGTTTGCCGCCCATGCACTACGCCACCCACTGCGTGGGCCCCTGCCTGGCGCTCGAGCGCACGGATGCCGAGGAGGTGAGCTGCTTCGGGTCGGGACGGATCCGCCCCGAACTGGCCGCCCGCTACGGTTCGCCGTTCGCCGTGGAGACGGCCCACGTGCGGCTGCGGGGAAGCGACGTGGTGGCCCGCATCGTGCGCTCGCTGTTTGACGTGGCCCGGCAGTACCGCGAGAGCTTCGACGTGTATGGCTCGAAGCAGAGCTACGAGTGGCAGCTCTGCGAGGGGGAGGAGCCGGTGCTGCACACGGCCAAGGTCCCCGAGCCGGAGATTCCGCGCCGCGTGGCGGTGCCCGATTTCGCCCACCTGCTCCCCGAGCCGATCCGCCCCTTCACGACGGGCGGCGTATACGGCGCCGAACACCAGCATCTCTCCTTCACGCAGGGGGGCGGCCACGGCGGCAGCCACCCGCATCTGGTGCACGAGTTCGTGACCGCCGTCGTCGAGGGCCGCGACCCCTACCCCAACGCCCGGCAGAGCGCGAACTGGACCTGCACGGGGCTGCTGGCCCACGAGTCGGCACTCCAGGGGGGCACGCTCATGAAACTCCCCGACTGGACGCTCTCCTCCTGACGCCGCAAAACCCGGCCCGCTGCACGCCGGCGCAGGGTGGTCTAGAATCGCAGCATGCGTGTCCCCGCCTCGAGCCGTGTCCGCCGCTTTGCCGGGCTGGCCTTGCTGGCCCTGCTGCCAGCCGCGGCCTGCGCCGCGGACGTGCGGCCACTGGGCGAGGCGCTGGCCGCCGAGCCCGTGGCCTCACTGGCTGCCGAGTCGCTCCGCGCAGGCGACCCGGCCCGCGGGGCCATCGTCTTCCACACGGCGCAGCTCACCTGCACCAAGTGCCACGCGGCTGACGCCGGGGCGTCGCCGCTGGGACCAAACCTGGCCGGACCGCGGCTGGACTCAGACGGCGCGGCGCTCCAGGGCGAGCGGCTCACGGCCCACCTGATCGAGTCGCTGCTCGAGCCGTCGAAGTCGATCCGGCCCGAATACCGCTCCCTGGCCATCGTCACCGAAGATGGCCGGACGCTGACCGGCATCCTGGCCCGCGAGACGCCGGCGGCGGACGGCCAGCCCGCCACGCTCGTGCTCCGCGATCTGGCGGCCAGCGGCGCCGAGGTGGTGATCCCGCTCGCAGCCATCGCCGAGCGCGTGGCGAGCCCGGCCTCGCTGATGCCGGCCGGGCTCGTGAACCTGCTCGCCGACCGGCAGCAGTTCCTCGACCTCGTGAAGTACCTCGACGAGATCGCCCGCGGCGGCCCGGATCGGGCGGCGGCATTGCGTCCCGACCCGGCTCTGTTGGCCCTGCAGGGACCGGCCCCCTACGAGCGTGACATCGACCACGCAGGCTTCATCGCCGAGTGGGCCGACCCCGGCAAGGGGCGGCAGGCTTACGAACGCGGCGAGAAGATCTATGCCCGCGTCTGCGTCAACTGCCATGGCACGCCCGAGGCGCCGGGCTCGCTGCCCACGGCCCTGCGGTTCGCCGCAGGCACATTCAAGGTCGGCGCCGACCCGCACGCCATGTACCGCACGCTCACGGAGGGCGCCGGGCAGATGGTGGCCCAGGGATGGATGGTGCCCAGCCAGAAGTACGACGTCATCCATTACATCCGCGAGGCGTACCTGAAGCCAAAAAATCCATCGCAGTACGTGCCACTGACGCCGGAGTACCTAGCGGCACTGCCCCAGGGTACCGGTCGCGGACCGCCGCCCTCGAACCTGGAGCCATGGCGCATCCATGACTACGGCCCGTTCCTCGCCGGCAGCATCGAAGTGGGGAACGGCGGCGGGAACGTGGCCCGCAAGGGGCTCGCCGTGCGGCTCGATCCGGGTGCGGGCGGCGTGGGCCGCGGCCGCGTCTGGATCCTCTACGAACTCGACACGCTCCGCGCGGCGGCGGTGTGGGCCGGCAACGACTTCATCGATTGGCGCGGGATCCACTTCGACGGCAGCCACGGCACGCATCCCCGCGTGGCCGGCCGGATCACGGCCGCCACGCCCACGGGCCCGGCCTGGGCCGATCCCGCCACCGGCTCATTCGCCGACCCGCGGCCGCTGGGACGGGACGGCAAGCCCTACGGCCCGCTGCCCGCCGGGCAGGGTCGTTTCCGCGCCCTCCACCACGTCGGCGACGGCGT
>QWPN01000049.1 GCA_003671185.1 Planctomycetota bacterium | reverse complement strand
TATTGGCGATCGGTCACTGATGGCGAGTTCACCGACTGGACGACGGCAGACCTGGTGGATTTCTCGTCTTGCGGCGATGGGTTTTCACCGCTGACCTACCCTGTGGCGTACGCTGCGGCCGAGCTGTTTGGAGATGATGTCGGCGATCAGCTGTTCGTCCAAGACCCAATCGATGATGTCACATCGGTTGGCGGCCCCGCCATCGACACCCTGTCGCTCGTCTGCGCGGAACCACACGTCGCTTCGCAAGTAGCTGGGGAGGCCGCGTCGTCCGCCGCTGCTGCGACTGTCGATGCCGGGAAGCCCAGCGCCTCGGCCTTCGCAGCCTTGGCCGGCAGTCAGGGAGCATTCGCCAATCTAGGTTCCGCCGGACTGGGCGGGGCCGTCTGCCACGGCGACGGTGCCGGCGACGCCGGGTTTGGCGTTCGCCGCCGCGTCCGCCGCTGAGTCGGTGGGCACGTTGCGCAGCGGTTTGAGTCTGATGCGACCGGCGGTTTAGATTGACGCCGGTGCGGTGCCGTTCCAGGCCACCGCGTCGCCCCGCCCACCAGAGCCTGCGCCGTGATCATGCAGCACCACGCGTCGGGCAGATCAGGCCGCGCCGGATCGCAGCGCCGGGAGTTGCACCGCGGCACCTGCGCCGCATGGCTCGGCACGTTGGCCGCCGCCTGTGCCACGGGTGGCGTTGCCATGCCTGCGCATGCGAACCCTGCCGATGCCGCGAGCCGGCCACCCGTCGTGGCCGCCTTCGAACGCTTCGGTCGGGCCGCGGCCGACGAGGCTGGCACCGTGGAAGCGGGACTCGTGCTCGTCGGGGAACTGGGCTGCACGAACTGCCATGCCACGGAGCCGGCCGCAGCCGCCCATCTGCTGCCCAAGCAGGGGCCGAACCTCGAGCAGGTGGCCGCTCGGCTCGATCCCGGCTGGATCATCTCCTACCTGCAGGATCCGCGGGCCGCACAACCCGGCACCACGATGCCGCACCTGCTCGCGGCACTCGACCCCGCCGATCGCGAGCGCACGGCGACGGCGATCGGCCATTACCTCGCCTCGCAGGGCAGCGTCGACCCGCAGCCGTTCCGCGACCATGGCGGCGGCAGCGCCGCCGAGGGGGCGGCGCTGCACGACCGCATCGGCTGCGCCGCCTGCCACGGCCCGGCGCGACAGCCCGAGGCGGCACTGCCCGACCAGCGGCCGCTGGAAAACCTGGCGGCAAAGTGGCGGCCCCACGGTCTGGATGCCTTCCTGCGCGACCCGCTGGCCGTGCGACCGGCGGGCCGCATGCCGGCCCTGGTCCTCTCGGACGACGAACGCCGCCATCTCGTCACCTGGCTGGCGGGGCCGGTGCCGGCGCAGGGGACGCTGCACGATGTGGTGGCATTCGAGGGCCGGGCCTGGCATGCGGCCACGGATACGCTCGCCCACTTCGACTTCGTCGCCGCGCCGGCGAAGACCGGCCGGGTCTCCGGGCTCGATGTGGTGGCGCTCGCCGGACGCAACGAGAACATCATCGTGAGACTCGATGGCTTCCTTCACGTGCCCGATGCTGGCGTGCATCGCTTCCTGCTGGGTAGCGACGATGGCGGCCGGCTGTTCATCGCCGACAAGCTCGTGGTCGACAACGACGGGAATCACGGTCATACGGACCGGCAGGGGGAGATCGATCTGCCGGTCGGCGTGCACCCGATCCGCATCGACTATTTTCAGGGAAGCGGCGGGGCCAGCCTCGATGCGCAGGTGGCCCGACCGGACGGCCTCCGGTTGCCGCTCGTGGCCGTCGTCACCCCGGCGGCCGACGGCGCGCCCTACCTCGACACGGAAGCCGGCCGGGCGATCGTGAAGCCGGCCTTCGCGGCTGACGCGGACCGCGTGGCGGAGGGCCGCGCGGCGTTCGCCGCGCAGGGGTGCGTCAACTGTCATCGGCTCGCCGATCCCACCCAGGCTGGCGCCGCTCTGGTGGCGTCGGCGCTGCGTGCCCGGCCGCTCGCCGCACTGGCGGCCCTCGATGCGGGCTGCCTGTCGGCCGGGCAGCCTCTGCGGGGCGTGCCGCACTACGGCCTCGACGCGGCGCAGCGGCAGGCGCTTGCCGCCGCGATCCGCTGGTTGGCTGCGCCGGCGCCGGCCCCGCGGGAACGCTCCATCGACCGCTCGCTCCTGACGTTCAACTGCCTTGCCTGCCACGTGCGCGACGGCCGCGGCGGCACCCTGCTGGCCGTTCCCACCACTGACGAGGACGGCGAGCCGGTCACGAAGGACGAGCGCCGAGACCAGCTCTTCACCGTCATCGACAAGGAGTTGGGCGACGAGGGACGCCTGCCCCCCACGCTCACGAACGTGGGCGACAAGCTCACCCCGGCGTTTCTGCGCACGGTGCTCGTCGAGGGGGGCAACGACCGGCGGCTGTACATGAACACGCGCATGCCCACGTGGCACGCGGCCGCCGCCGAACCGCTGGCGGCCCTGCTGGCGGAGGACGCACGGACGACCATGCCCGTGCCGGCGCTCGAGGGGCATTCCGGTCAGGACGTGCTCGACGCCGGTCGCCTGCTGGCGGGCTCGAAGGCCCTGGGCTGCATCAAGTGTCATTCGTTCGCGGGCGACCGCGGGCAGAGCATGGGGCTCGTGGCCATGACCCGCATGCCGGTGCGGTTGCGGCACGAGTGGTTCCTGGCCTACGTCGCCGACCCGCAGCAATTCCGCCCCGGCACCCGCATGCCGGCCGCCTGGCCGGCAGGCAAGACGTTCTACCCCGACGTCCTCGACGGCTCGGCCGCCGGGCAGATCGAGGCCGTGTGGCGCTACCTGTCGGCGCCGGGCGCGCGGGCTCCGCTCGGGGCCAGTGCCATGCCGCTCGAAGTGGTGCCGGACGAGCGGCCCGTGATCTACCGCAATTTCATCGAGAGCGCCGGGCCGCGCGCCATCGGCGTGGGCTATCCGGAAGCAGTCAACATCGCCTGGGACGCCGAGGCGTTGCGGCTGGCACTCGTGTGGCGGAACGCCTTCATCGACGCCTCGCGGCACTGGTCGGGCCGCGGCGAGGGCTGGCAGCCGCCACTGGGCGACGGCGTGTTCGCGCCCGATGCGGCGCCCGCCGTGGAGGCGCTGTCGGTGATCGACGCCCCCTGGCCGGCGCCGCCGGCCCGCAGCCGCGGGGCGCGGTTCAAAGGTTACTCGCTCGACGCATCCGGACGGCCCACGTTCGCCTGGTCGATGGCCGGCCTCGAGGTGAAGGAGACGGTGGTGCCGGTGGTGGTGCCGCGCGGGGCGGCGGGTGCGAAGGGGACCGACACCACGCACGTGCGCCGCACGATCCGCCTGGCAGGAAAACCGGCCGAGGGCGTGGTGGTGTTTCGGGCGGCGCGGGCCGCAAAACTGGCGGACGCTGGTGACGGCTGGACGCGGGTCGACGGCGTGTGGAAGGTCCGCGTCGGCGGCGCGGGGCCGGTCGTGCGGCATGAGCACGATGGCCGTACGGAACTGCGGTATGCGGTGCCGTGGTCGAGCCAAGGCACGGCCGAGATCGTGGAGGAGTTGGCATGGTGACGAGACGATGGTTCTGTGGCGCGGTGCTGGCGTGCCTGATGGCATGCGCTGCCACCCAGTTGGGAGCCGTGGCCGCCGACCCCGCCGCTCGCCCTACGGAAGCCGAGTTCTATCGGATCCAGACGCTGGACATTCCCGCCCGGGCCCACCTCGAGGTCGGGGCCCTGGAGTGGATTCCCGATGGCCGGCTGGCGGTGGCCAGCCGCCGCGGAGAGATCTGGATGGTCTCCGATCCGGCCGCTGCCACGCCCGAGTGGAAGCGGTTCGCGCACGGCCTGCACGAGGTGCTGGGGCTGGCCTGGAAGGATGGCTGGCTGTATGTCACGCAGCGGCCCGAGGTGAGTCGGCTTCGCGACACGAGCGGTGATGGCGTCGCCGACGAGTTCGAAACGGTCGCCGATGGCTGGGGCGTGTCGGGCGACTACCACGAATATGCGTTCGGTTCCAAGTTCGACCGCCAGGGGAACATCTGGCTGGTGCTCTGCCTGACGGGCAGTTTCGACAGCGTGACGCCGTTTCGGGGCTGGGCCGTGCGTGTCACGCCCGACGGTCGCACGATCCCCACCACGTCGGGCGTGCGCAGCCCCGGCGGCATCGGCTTCGACGCCTCGGGCAACGTGCTCTACACCGACAATCAGGGACCCTGGAACGGCGCCTGCGCGCTCAAGCACCTCGTGCCGGGTGGCTTCGTGGGGCACCCCGGCGGCTTCAGATGGTATGACCTCGCGCCGGAGATGGGTCCGAAGCCGCAGGAGCCGAAGAGCGGCAGCCGCTGGGCCGACGAAGTCAAGCGCATCCCGCAACTCGTGCCCTCGGCCGTGGTGTTCCCCTACAACCTGATGGGCCAGAGCGCGGCGGGCGTCGCCTGCGACGAGACGAAGGGCGCGTTCGGTCCCTTCACCGGCCAGGTGTTCGTCAGCGACCAGAGCCATTCGACCGTCATGCGTTGCTGCCTGGAGACGATCGATGGCGTCATGCAGGGAGCCTGCTTCCGGTTTCGCGAGGGGTTCAAGAGCGGCTCGCTCGTGCTGCAGTTCACCCCCGATGGGGCGCTCTACGTGGGCGGCACGAACCGAGGCTGGGGGTCGCGGGGGGGCGGCGACTTCGCGCTCGAGCGGCTCTCATGGACTGGGAAAACGCCGTTCGAAATCCTGGCCATGCGGGCCGTGCCGGGAGGCTTCGAACTGGAGTTCACCGAGCCTGTCGACGCGACCGTGGCCGCGGCCACGGCCAGCTACGCGGCGAAGGGCTTCACGTACATCTACCAGTCGAGCTACGGTAGCCCGGTCGTCGACGAACAGCCCTGCCCCGTGGAGAAGGCCGAGGTGTCCACCGACGGCCGGCGGGTGAGGCTCACGGTGAACAATCTGCGCGAGTGTATGATCCACGAGGTGCAGGCCGCAGGCGTGCGCAGCGCCGCCGGCCTGCCGCTCCTGCACGACACGGGCTGGTACACCCTGAACAGGTTCCCGAAACCGTAGGCCGTCCGTGCGGCGGTCGCACCGGCTTGTCCCTCGTCTCCATCGCCAGGATGCAGTTCATGTGGAAGCAATCCATCAGCCATGTCGCGATCGTGCTGGCGGTCCTCCAGGCGGGCGGCTTGGCCCACGGGTCAGGGCCCGAGGATGCGGTCGCCGCTGATCTCTCTCCGCAGCGGGCCGTCGAGCGGATGACGGTGGCCGAGGGATTTCGGGCCAATCTCTATGCGGCGGAGCCGATGATCGGTCAGCCCATGGCCTTCTGCTGGGATGCCAAGGGCCGGATGTGGATTGCGGAGAACCGCGACTACGAGTCGCGTGGCGGGGGCTTCTCGGGCGACGGCACGAGCCGGATTCTGATTCTCGAGGACACCGACCACGACGGCGACGCCGACACGCGTACGGTGTTCCTGGAGGGGATCCCCTTCCCCGCCGCCATCGCCGTGGGCTTTGGTGGCCTGTGGCTGGGGGCGCCTCCCAATCTGCTGTTCGTGCCCGACCGCGACGGCGACGACCGGGCCGACATGGACGCCATCGAGGTGCGGCTCACCGGCTGGGGCATCCGCGATCGCCATGAGACGCTCAACAGCCTGATCTGGGGTCCCGACGGCTGGCTGTACGGACTGCAGGGGTTCGCCACGCCGTCGACGGTGGGCCGGCCGGCCGGCACGGGCAGGCTCCTCCGCCATGGCGAGCCGTTTCCCGAACGTCACGAGTTCGACGGGCCCACGGTGGAGATCAACGGCGGCGTGTGGCGCTACCATCCCACCAAGGACCGCTTCGAGGTCGTGGCCCACGGCTTGAGCAACCCCTGGGGCATCGACTACGACGCCAAGGGGCAACTGTTCCTCACGGCCTGCGTGATCCCGCACCTCTGGCACATCGTGCCCGGCGGCATCTATCACCGCCAAGGCGGCAGCCACTTCAATCCGCACGTCTATGCCGACCTGCGCACGATCGCCGACCATGCCCACAAGTCGGCCCATGGCGGCGCCCGCATCTACCAGTCCGACGCCTTCCCCGACCGCTACCGGGGCCGGATCTTCATGGCCAACATCCACGAGCATGCCGTGCTCACCGACATGCTCGAGCGCCGCGGGAGCGGCTTCGTGGGTCGTCACGGCGACGAGTTCCTGCAGGCCCACGACGACAAGTGGGTGGGCTTCAGCATGGAGGTGGGGCCCGAGGGGGCCGTGTACGTGCTCGACTGGCACGACGCCGACATCTGCGGCACGCGCGTGCTCCACAAGGAGACCGGCCGCGTGTTCCGCATCGCCCCGACGGCGTCCGAGGCGGCGGCGTTTCCCCACCGGGATGCCGATCTCAACGGTCTCGACGATGCCGCGCTCGTGGACCTACAGTGCGCCCCCAGCGTCTGGCACGCCACCCACGCCCGCACGATCCTCCAGCACAGGGCGGTGTCGCGGCCCATCGATCCGACCGCCGTGGCCCGCCTTCGCGACTGGTTTGGCGCCGGGCAACCGGTCGACCTGCGGCTGCGGGCCATGTGGGCCCTGCACGTGATCGGCGGCCTGCCACCGGGCGTGCTCCGCGCGGCTCTGGCCGACGACGAGGAATACGTGCGCGGCTGGGCGATCCAGCTCCTCTGCGAGGACCGCGCCGCGTCGCCGGCCGTGACGGCGGAACTGGCCGCCATGGCCGCCCGTGATCCGTCGCCCGTGGTCCGGCTGTATCTCGTCTCCGCGATCCAGCGGGTGGGCCCCGAGGACGCCTGGTCGATCATCGAACCGCTCACCCGGCGGGACGAGGACCGCGACGATCACAACATCCCCAAGATGATCTGGTTCGGCCTCGAGCCGCTCGTGGTCGGCGACCCGCCGCGCGCCGCCGCGCTGGCGGCCTCCGCGCGGCTGCC
>QWPN01000153.1 GCA_003671185.1 Planctomycetota bacterium | reverse complement strand
GCCGAAGAGCAAGACGGAACTGACCCCGGAAGAAAAACTGCTCCACGCCATCTTCGGCCGAGCCGGCGAGGACGTGAAGAACGACTCGCTGGAGGTGCCGTCGGGCGTGGAGGGGATCGTCATCGCCACCGAGAAATTCTCCCGGCAGATGAGCCTCTCGGAGGAAGAGCGTCGCGAATTCCAAAAGCAGCTCAAGGAGGCCGAGAGCCAAGGCGATCTGCAGGTGGCGGAGGCCTTCGTGGCGATGGTCACCGAGATCGAGAAAGTGCTGCAAAAGCCGCTCCCCGCGGCCGACGGCAGCCCGCTGGTGCGCAACCAGGATCACAAGGTCGTGGCCGAACGCGCCGCGGCCTTCAAGGCCGACAATCTCGACATCCGCTCGCCGCAGCGGAAGGCCGAGATCGACAAGCTCGTAAAGGCGATGTGGCCGGCGGTCGAGGACGCCATCGACGCCAAGGACCGGCGACTCAACAGCATGAAGCGCGGCGACGAACTGCGGCCCGGCGTGTTGCAGATGGTGAAGGTCTACGTGGCCGCCAAGCGCGTGATCTCGGTGGGCGACAAGATGGCCGGCCGCCACGGCAACAAGGGTGTGATCGCCAAGATCCTGCCCAAGGAGGAGATGCCCTTCCTCGCCGACGGCACCCCGCTGCAAATCATGCTCAACCCGCTGGGTGTGCCCAGCCGCATGAACGTGGGGCAGATCCTGGAGACCCATCTGGGTTGGGCCGGCAAGTTGCTCGGCTTCCAGGCGATCACGCCGGTGTTCGACGGGGCCAGCGAGGAGGACATCAACAAGGTCCTCGACGACGCCGGCCTTCCCCGGCACGGTAAGGCCCAGCTGTTCGACGGCCGCACCGGCGAGCCGCTCGAGCAGGAAACGACCGTGGGCTTCATCTACATGCTCAAGCTCCACCACCTCGTCGACGACAAGGTGCACGCCCGTTCCACCGGCCCCTATTCGCTGATCACCCAGCAACCCCTGGGCGGCAAGGCCCGGTTCGGCGGCCAGCGGTTCGGGGAGATGGAGGTGTGGGCCCTGGAGGCCTATGGCGCCGCCTACATCCTCCAGGAACTGCTCACCGTGAAGAGCGACGACGTCGAGGGACGCACGAAGATCTACGAGAGCATGGTCAAGGGGGAGAACACGCTCGAGGCCGGCACGCCCGCCAGCTTCGACGTGCTCACCAACGAGATCCGTGGCCTGGCCCTCAACATGCAACTGGAGAAGCGGCGCGTGTGACACGCGCCCGCCCTGTGGTGGCTGGGGGGCTGGCTAGGCGGCAGATGACGACGGGTTGATTCAAGCGGGTTGATCGAGCGGTTTCCGAAACGACAAAGGGAGATGACACGTGAGCATTGGTGAGTCCACCTACGATCGCGTCAACGACTACTCGGCCGTGAAGATCAGCCTGGCCCGGCCGCACGACATCCGCAGCTGGTCGTTCGGCGAGGTGAAGAAGCCCGAGACGATCAACTACCGCACCTTCCGTCCGGAGAAGGACGGCCTGATGTGCGAGAAGATTTTCGGACCCGAGAAGGACTGGGAATGCTCCTGCGGCAAGTACCGCGGCATGAAGTACAAGGGCATGATCTGCGACCGCTGCGGCGTGAAGGTCACGCACAGCCGCGTGCGGCGCAAGCGCATGGGGCACATCGAGCTGGCGGCGCCGGTGGTGCACATCTGGTTCTTCAAGGCCATGCCCAGCCGCCTCGGCGCCCTGCTCGACATGAAGACCTCCAGCCTGGAGAAGGTGATTTACTTCCAGGACTACGTCGTGCTCGACCCCAAGGACACTCCGCTCAAGAAGCAGCAGTTGCTCACCGAGGAGGAGTTCCGCGAGGCCCGCGGCACCTATGGCGAGGGCAGTTTCGACGCCGAGATGGGCGCCGAGGCGGTGCGCAAACTCCTGCTGGGGCTCGACCTCGTCACCTTGTCGCGGGAACTCCGCGAGGAACTGATCACCACCAATTCCAAGCAGAAGAAGAAGGACCTCGTCAACCGGCTGAAGATCGTCGAGGCGATCCGCGACAGTGAGAACAAGCCCGAGTGGATGGTGCTGGACGTGATCCCTGTGATCCCGCCAGACCTGCGTCCGCTGGTGATGCTCGACAGTGGCAACTTCGCCACCAGCGACCTCAACGACCTCTACCGGCGCATCATCAATCGTAACAACCGGCTCAAGAAGCTGGTCGATCTCAACGCGCCCGAGGTGATCATCCGCAACGAAAAGCGGATGCTGCAGCAGTCCGTCGACGCCCTGTTCGACAACAACCGCTGCAAGCGGCCGGTGCTGGCGTCCAGCAACCGTCCGCTCAAGAGCCTCACTGACATGATCAAGGGCAAGCAGGGCCGGTTCCGCGAAAACCTGCTCGGCAAGCGGGTCGACTACTCTGCCCGTAGCGTGATCGTGGTGGGCCCCAACCTGAGGCTCCACCAGTGCGGACTGCCCAAGAAGATCGCGCTCGAACTCTACCAGCCTTTCATCATCCGGCGCCTCAAGGACCTCGGCCACGCCGACACGATCAAGAGCGCCAAGAAGATGCTGGAGCGAAAGGATGCCGAGGTGTGGGACATCCTCGAGGAAGTCATCCGCAACCATCCCGTGCTCCTCAACCGCGCCCCCACGCTGCACCGCATGGGCATCCAGGCCTTCGAGCCGGTGCTCGTCGAGGGCAACGCGATCAAGTTGCATCCGCTGGTCTGCAAGGGTTTCAACGCCGACTTCGACGGCGACCAGATGGCGGTCCACCTGCCGCTCTCGATCGAGGCCCAAGTCGAGGCGCACACGCTGATGCTGTCGACCAACAACATCTTCAGCCCGGCCAACGGCGCGCCGATCATTTCGCCCTCCCAGGACGTGGTGATGGGATGCTACTACCTCACCATGCTGCTCCCCGGCCGGAAGGGGGAGGGGATGGTGTTCAAGAACGTCGAGGAGGTGGAACTGGCCCACTCGCTCGGCAAGGTGGACACGCACGCCAAGATCAAGGTCAAGCTGCCGCACGACCGCCGGCTGAAGACCGAGGACATGTCGCATTCCAAGCCGGGCGCCATCATCGAGACCACGACGGGCCGCGTGCTCTTCAACTCGGTGCTGCCCGCGGGGATGCTCTTCTACAACATCCCCATGCGGTCGAGTGAACTGGCGCGCGTGATCTCCGACTGCTACCAGGCACTGGGTCGGCGGCGCACCATCGACCTGCTCGACGACATGAACCGCACGGGCTTCAAGTGGAGCACGAAGAGCGGCCTTTCCTTCGCCACCGACGACCTGATCACGCCTGCCAACAAGTCGCGGATCATCGGTGACGCTGAGAAGGAGGTGCTCAAGATCCTCAAGCGTTACCAGAAGGGCGTGATCACCGACGGTGAGCGTTACAACTCGGTGCTCGACGCCTGGACGCATGCCCGCGAGGAAATCACCAAGGAGATGATGGGGGCCCTGGAAAAGGACACGGCGAGCGAGGCCCGGCGGGCCGGCTACGTGAATCCGATCTACCTGATGGCCCACTCCGGCGCCCGCGGCGGCGTGGAACAGATCCGGCAGCTGGCCGGCATGCGCGGCCTGATGGCCAAGCCGTCGGGCAAGATCATCGAGACGCCGATCAAGGCGAACTTCCGCGAAGGCCTTACGGTGCTGGAGTACTTCAGCTCCACGCACGGCGCCCGCAAGGGCCTGGCCGACACGGCCCTCAAGACCGCCGACTCCGGCTACCTGACCCGCAAGCTGGCGGACGTGGCCCAGAACGTCGTGGTGACGATGCACGACTGCGGCACGGCGCTCGGCGTGCAGAAGGCGGTCATCTACCGGGGCGAGAAGGTGGAGGTGCGGCTGGCGGACAGCCTGCGGGGCCGGGTCAGCCGGGCCGACATCAGCAACCCGATCAGCGGGGACGTGATCGTTCGCGAGGACGAGCTGATCACCCCCAAGATCGCACAGCAGATCGAGGAACTGGGCCTGGAGAAGGTCCAGGTTCGCAGCGCGCTCACCTGCGAGGCGCCGTTGGGCGTCTGCCGCCTGTGTTACGGCATGGACCTGTCCACCGGATCGCTCGTCGAGGAGGGCATGGCGGTGGGCATCATCGCCGCCCAAAGTATCGGTGAACCGGGCACCCAGCTCACCATGCGGACGTTCCACATCGGTGGTGTGGGGCAGCGGGCGCTCGAGGAGAACCAGAGCAAGGCCAAGCGTTCCGGCAACGTCCGCTTCGCCCGCCTGCGAACCGTGCAGAACGAGCAGGGCGAGCAGGTGGTTTTGGCCCGAAACGGTGAAATCACGATCAGCGACGCCAAGGGGAACGACCTGGAGAAGTTCGACGTCCCCGCAGGCGCCATCCTCAAGGTCAAGGAGGGCGAGGAGGTTAAGCCGGGCACGGTCCTGGTCCAGTGGGACCCGCACTCGATCCCCATCCTCTCCGAGGTGTCGGGCAAGGTGCGTTACGAGGACGTCGTCGAGGGCGAGACGGTCCGCGTGGAGCGGGATCCCAGCGGACACGTCCGCCGCATGATCATGGAGCACAAGGGTATCTATCACCCACAGGTCGTGCTGCTCGACGACGACGGGAAGACCCTCGGCTTCTACTATCTGCCGGAGAAGGCCTATATCGAGGTCAACGAGGGCGAGGACGTCAAGGCGGGCCACATCCTCGCCAAGACGCCGCGCGAGGCCTCCGGCACGCAGGACATCACCGGCGGTCTGCCGCGGGTGACGGAGATCTTCGAGGCCCGCAAGCCCAAGGATCCGGCGATCATGGCCGAGATCAGTGGCAAGGTGGAATTGCTGGGCGAGAAGCGGCGCGGCAAGCGCACGATCATCGTCAAGAACGAGAGCGGCATCGAGCGCGAGCACCTCGTCACCCACGGCAAGCATCTCAGGGTGCATGCCGGCGATATCGTCAAGGCCGGCGAGGCGCTCGTCGACGGTCCGCTCGTGCCGCATGACATTCTGCGCATCTCGGGCGAGGACGCGGTGCAGCAGTATCTGGTGCGCGAGATCCAAAACGTGTATCGCAGCCAGCGCGTCGACATCGACGACAAGCACATCGAGATCATCGTGTCGCAGATGCTGCGCAAGGTGAAGATCGAGACGGTCGGCGACACGACCCTGCTGCCGGGCAGCGTGCTCGACAAGTTCGAGTTCCGGCAGGCCAATGACCGGTTGGCAGACTGCGTGCGGATCACCGACAAGGGTGACGCCGAGTTCGCCGTGGGCAGCATTGTGCCCAAGGACGTGCTCGCCCAGGCCAACGCCCAGATCGAAACGCTGGGTGGCACGCCGGCCAAGGGAACGAAGCCGAAACCGGCGACCGCCAGCACGCAACTGCTCGGCATCACCAAGGCCAGCGTGCAGAGTTCGAGCTTCATCTCCGCCGCCAGTTTCCAGGAGACGACGAAGGTGCTCACGGAGGCGGCGCTGGCCGGCAAGGTCGACAACCTCGTGGGCCTGAAGGAGAACGTGATCCTCGGCCATCTGATCCCCGCGGGGACCGGTTTCAACACGTTCCAGTCGGCGGAGGTCCGCGTCCGGCCCGAGGCCCTGGAGTCGCTGCGGCTGGACCGGGAAAACGTGCTCGCCAGGCAGTTTCCGCTGCTGGAGGCCGCTGCTTCGGGCGATGGGGCCGTGGAAACGGCCGGGGACGTGGCCACCCTGGCGTCCGACCCGGGCGAATAGGCCCGTGGTCGGGGCCGGCACCGGGGTCATATCCGCTGCGGACGGATTCTTCGTCCGGGAGGGCATTTTTGCCCCGCTGCCCATGACGAAGTAGTGTCGGAGGGGCCGCGGTTTCCCAACTCCCCGCCCCCGGAGTCGTCCGACATGCCTGCCCGTATCACCGCCCTGGCTGTCTGTCTGGCCTTGTGTGCCGCGGCGCTCACCCGTGCCGATGAGCCCTACAACCCGTACGCCGACAACGAGATCCTCAGCGCTCCGCTGGCCGCTGATGGCACGATCCGTTGGGGCACCTTCTACAAGTCGGCCGCGATGCAGAAGACCTACGAGCGCCTCTGGGAACTCGGCGCCTGCCGCAACACGAACAAGGCGATCACGATTCCGGTCCAGGAGAACAAGCTGGTCGTGGATCGACTTCCCGAGTCGGACTTCAATGGTGTCGTGCGCGGCACGGCGGGCACGCTGGCGGGCGGTATGGTGGCCTTTGTCGATCGTGGCGCTGATCCTGCCCATGCCGCGCCCCTCGTCGCCCAACTGCACCCGGCCGGCGTCAGCCAGGTGCGGGTCGTGGGCAGCGTCCCCGTGGCGGTGGTCGGCAGCGGAATGACGGTGCGTATCCGGGCCACGGCCGACGAACGTGGTCGCATCGCCGAGCCCGTGAGTGCCCTCGAGATCGTGACGCCCCCCGCCGATTTCATACCCGACGACGTGCGTCCCGGCCACCTCGACGAGATCGTGGGCACGGTGCAGCAACGTCGCAATAACGTGGTCACGCTGCGGATCCCCACGGGCAGGATTCGCCGGCTTACGCTCACCCTGGCGGAAGACGCCGAGGCGACGATCGACGCATCACGGCTCGATCTGGTCGCCCCGGGCGACACCATCGAGGCCCGCGGACGTCTGTGGAGCGGAGACGGTGCCATGGGTGCGGGCACGGTATTCGCCTCGCAGATCACGGTGACGAAGGCCGCCGTGGCGGCCGTCCCACGCGGGCCGCGGACCGTCGCCGCCCAGTGAGCGGCACCCCGGGCCGGAGCTTTCCGCCCGCTGCATGGCGGCCGCTGGAATCGCCCCACTCCCGGCCCTACAGTGTCGGAGGGGCGGCGCTGGCCTCGCCTCCGACGCCACTGCGCCGCGCGTGCAATCGATGAACACCTCTTCCAGCCGGCTTGCTCCCCACGTTGAGCACGTCTCCGCCAAGCAGGTCGCAGCGCGGACGCTGCGGCTGCGACTCGACAACGTGTGGGCCGAACTGCACGCCGCCTGCGATGAAGGCCAGGTGTCGGAGCGGGTGCACCGGTTGCGGGTCGCCACCCGGCGGACCCTGGCGGCGATCGAGGCCTTCCGTGATTTGCTTCCCACCCACCGTGCCGCCTGGTTCGCAAAAAGGCTGCGACGCATCCGCCACTCGGCCGGTGACGCGCGTGATCTCGACGTGCTCACGGAGCGTCTCGTCCGCGAGCCCGTCCAGGCAGCGCCGCTGATGTCCGCCGCGGGGCAGGGGGCACGTGGCCGGCTTGTCGCCATGCTCGCCCGAAAGCGCGACGTGTCGCGGTTGCCGATCCGAGAACTCCGCGAGACACTGGCCGCGGCGGACTGGACCGGACGCACGGAGAAGCTCGTCGACGGAATCGCGCGGCGGCGCGGACGGGTTCCATTCGGCCGCTACGCGCGCCGGCGGCTCAAGCCCCTGATGGAGCGATTCTTCGCTCGGGCCGACCACAAACTGCGGGATGCGGCCGAGATTCACCGGTTGCGGATCGAGGGCAAGAAGCTGCGCTACGCCCTGGAAATATTTTCCGGCGCGTTTCCGGCGCCGCTGCAGGCCAAATGCCAGGAGTCCCTGGAACGGTTGCAGCGGACGCTCGGAGACTTCACGGACCATGCCGCCGCCGCTGACCGTTTCCGCCGCTGGTCGCGCGAGGATGGCGCCTGTGCCGAGCGGGATGCGCTCACGGCCCTGCGCAAGGCGGAGGATGATCTGGCCGACAAGGCTCGTCAGGCATTTGCAAAGTGGTGGAATGCGTCCCGCCGCCGGCAGTTGCGCCGGGCCTTCGAGAGGACGCTCAAGCGGCGCACGTCGGCATGACGGGCCCCCGCAGTCCGGCGCGATCCGCGGGCTCGTTCCGCCTGGCCTGGCCCGTGCCGATCTGGCTGCTGGTCGCCCTTCCCTGGGTGGCGTGCGGACCACATCCGTCGGCCTCCACGGCGGGGCGGTCACCGGCCGGCGGCGTAACTGATCCGTCGACCGTGCCCCCCGGCCCCACCCCCGAAGGCATGGCCTGGATTCCCGGCGGTGAATTCTCGATGGGCTGCGTTGACCCGCGCAGCCTGCCCGGCGGCGGCGGCGAATCAATGGCCGACGCGCGGCCCGTCCACCGGGTGCAGGTGAACGGCTTCTGGATGGACGTGCACGAAGTCACCAACGATCAGTTCGCCGCTTTTGTGGCCGCCACGGGCTACGTGACGATCGCGGAACGAACTCCCCAGGCCGAGGACTTTCCCGGCGCGCCGCCCGAGAATCTGGTGGCGGGTTCGATTGTGTTCAGGCCGCCGTCGGATCCGGTGCCGCTGCACCTTCCCAGCGGCGGGGGTCATCTGCAGTGGTGGGCGTACGTGCCCGGCGCCACTTGGCGGCATCCGGCCGGACCGGGCAGCACGATCGAGGGCCGCGGCGACGATCCTGTCGTGCACGTCGCCTACGACGACGCCCAGGCCTACGCGTCGTGGGCCGGCAAGCGGATGCCCACGGAGGCCGAATGGGAATTCGCCGCCCGCGGCGGGCGTGACAACGCTGTCTATCCCTGGGGGGACGAATTCAGGCCGGATGGCACGTGGATGGCCAACACCTGGCAGGGCCGGTTCCCGGTGGAGAACACCGCCGCCGACGGACACGCCGGCATCGCTCCCATCGGCCGCTACCCGGCCAACGGCTACGGCCTGTACGACATGTCGGGGAACGTCTGGGAATGGTGCAGCGACTGGTACCGGCCCGACACCTACCGCAGCGATGCGCTGGGCGGCGGGGTGACCCGCAATCCGCGCGGCCCGGCCAGCAGCCATGACCCCCAGGAACCCGGTCTGCCCAAGCGCGTCCAGCGCGGTGGCTCGTTCCTCTGCACCGACCAGTACTGCTCCCGATACATCGTGGGCACGCGGGGCAAGGGGGAGGTGTCGAGTGGCACGAACCACACCGGGTTTCGTTGCGTGAAATCCCCCTGAGCGACCCACCGCGACGAACTGCCGCGGCTCTTGGCCACCGCGGCGTCAGCCCCGCCGCGTCAGCAACTTCTTCAGCCCCGCCAGCGTGCGGGTGTTGACGACGTCGTCCGCCTCCAGGCCGCCGCGACGGGCCTGCAGGACACCGCACCGCATCACGTCGAGGCCGGCAGTCGAATGGGCGTCGGTGGAGATCACCACTTTCACCCCGGCACGCTTGGCTGCCGCCGCGTGTCGGTCATCAAGGTCGAGTCGCCAGGGGTTGGCGTTGATCTCCAGAAACGTCCCGGTGCGGGCCGCTGCCGCGATCACGGCCTCGATATCGACGTCATACGGGGGCCGACGGTTGATGAGGCGGCCCGTGGGGTGCCCGATCACGCTGACGTACGGATTCTCGATCGCCTCGACGATGCGCTGGGTGATCCGCTCGCGGGGCTGATTCTGGCCGTAGTGCAGGCTTGCCACCACCCAATCCGCCCGTTTGAGCACCTCATCCGGCAGGTCGAGGCCGCCCTTCTCCAGCATGTCGACCTCGATCCCCTTGAGAACCACGATCGGCGGCCGCCCCTCCTCCGCGAGGGATTCGTTGAGCCGGTCGATCTCGTCCCACTGCCGCAATAAACGCGTGCGATCGAGGCCCCGGGCCATCGTCACCCGCTGGCCGTGGTCGGTGATGGCGACGTAGGACAGCCCCCGGGCGGCTGCCGCCCGCACCATCTCGCCGAGCGTGTCCTCACCGTCGGTGGCCGTCGTGTGCATGTGCAGATCGCCACGGATGTCCGCCAGTTCCACGAGCCTGGGCAAACATCCTCCCGACGCCCGATCGATCTCGTCTCCTCCCTCGCGGAGTTCCGGCGGAATCCAGGGCAGCCCCACCGCCTCATACACCTCGGCCTCAGTGGCACCGGCCAGCCGTTCGCCCCGGGCCGGCGCGGCATCCCCGGCCACTCCGCCCTCCAGCCGATGCACGCCGTATTCATTGATGGTCAAGCCGCGGTCGCGGGCCCGCGACCGCAGGCGGACATTGTGTTCCTTCGATCCGGTGAAATATTGCAGTGCAGCCCCGAAGGAGTCTCGCTCGACGACACGCAGATCGATCTGCACATCGCGCGGGCCGCGGATGCTGGCCTTCGTGTCGCCGCGCTGCAGCACCGCCGCCGCCTCGCTCCAACGACAGAAGTGGTCGATCACGGCGGCCGATTCGGAACTATCCACCACGAGGTCGAGATCGCCGACGGTCTCGCGGCCTCGTCGCCAGCTTCCAGCTCCCTCCACCTGCCGCGCCTGGGGACACTGCCTCATCCACGCCAGCATCATCGCTGCGATGGCATCGGCGTCCTGCCACAGCAACCGGGCGTGCTCCGGACTCTTGGCGAAGGCGATGTTGTCCAGGATCGCGGCTTCGGTCTTGGCCCCGAAGCCCTGCACGCCGCGAACTCGCCCCTCGCGGCAGGCGCGCTCGAGGCCATCGAGGGAGTCGATCCCCAGTCCGTCGACGAGCGACTTGACCTTCTTGGGCCCCAGCCCCGGCACGCGCATCAACTCGAACACCGCCGCGGGCACCTGGCGTTCCAATTCCTCCAGCAGCGGCAGGCGGCCCGTGTCGAGCAGCGCCTCGATCTTGCCGGCCAGATCGGCCCCGATGCCCTCCAGATCGGTGAGTGCACGCTGTGGGTCCGCCCGCACGGAGGCCAGTGATTCGACCAGCGTGCCCACGGTGCGTGCCGCTTTCCGGTAGGCCCGCACCCGGAACACGTTCTCGCCGCGGTACTCCAGCAGGTCCGCGAGGTGATCGAGCGCGGCGGCGATCTCCGAGTTCGTCACGGATTCCTCGTCGCCGCGGTCGGTTCAGGGCCTGTGCGGAGGCCCACGGTCCGATTCTCCGCCGCTACGACCCCGGCCGGCAAGACGGTCCGGCGCAGGGGCTGTCAGAGACGAGGTGCGTCGGCCTGCAGTCGGCCCGGCAGGGCGGCGGTCGGGTAGGCCGCGGCCCGCTGCGCCCCGATCGTGGAGGGCTGCCAGGACGTCGTGTGGCCCGTCGGCTCGAGCAAACGCGGGAAGGCGTGGGTGGTGGCGCTCGGTCCCGATCCTGGCAGCACCGGCATGCCGGCCTTGCCGCCGTCAGCCGGGGCCGCGGGGGCATTGCCACCCGCCGGAGCCGTCGTGGTCCCCGAGCCCGTTCGCGGCATTTCCGGAATCGGCTTCAGCGACGGCGTCGGCGTCAGGGCCGGTGGTGATGTGGGTTGGGGCTGCGCGGCTGCCGCCGGGGGCGTCGGGGCATACGTGCCTGCCTGGGGGGCGATCGGCTGGAACGTGGGTTGTGCGACCGGCGCTGACGGCAGTGCGGGCGGGGCGGCCCCCGGTACGAGTTGTTGGGGAACGTCCGCACCAGCGGCACCCCAGGCCTGCGGCGTGGTCTGCACCGGCGCAGCGAACGGAGTGGCGGCAGCCTGTCCTGGCACCACCGGGGCCGCCGCTGGATATCCACCGCCGGCATAGCCCGGCTGCATCTGCACGTACTTGGTGGTCGTCACCGCGCGATACTGGGTCACCGGCACATTGACCGCCTGCTGCACGTACTGGGTGACCGGCTGCATGCACTCCCGCGTGCAGCCGGTGCAGGGGTCGACCTCGCAGGAAGGCTTGTAGGTCGTCACCGGAACACACTGGTACTGGGTGCGGTAGGTGGTCTCGGGCACATAGCTTGTCTGCTGCATCGGCACCATGACCGGCGGCGCGACGACGGGGGCCGCGACCGGGGCGGCTACCGGTGCCATGACGGGGGCCATGACGGGGGCCACGGCATACGCCGGCTTCCGGAAGCAGCTGCCGCAGCCTGCGAACAAGTCGCTCAGGCAGCATTGGCCGCGCACCGGTGTTGCTCCGGCAGACGCCACACCGATGGCCACGATCAAGACACCCAGCACACGACGCGTAGTCATCCAACTCTCCTCGCTCTCGTGTCACCCACCGGCCATACCGGCCCGGTCGGTCGGCGACATCCCAAACGTAGGCCGTGCGACGCATGGTCTGCGCCGAAAAAAACCTGTCGCGTTTCATGAATTCCCAAATCTGACGCCGCACGACCGTCAGGAAGCGCACCGTCGGCACGACCGCACCCCGGTCTGGCTGCTGGAGGCGTCTTCCGCGAGAAGGCGGCCGCGTCGCCCGGGCCCGGGAAAAACCCCCGGTCGCCCCGGAAAAACATTCCCTCACCGACAGCGGCCCTGAAACCGGTCGTAGAGGTCGTAGAGCGATTCGCGGAGATTCCCGC
The DNA here is from genome assembly GCA_003671185.1 of Planctomycetota bacterium. GTDB lineage: Bacteria > Planctomycetota > Planctomycetia > Pirellulales > UBA1268 > QWPN01. The sequence goes on along the minus strand of QWPN01000153.1, from coordinate 10,052 downwards.
CATGCCGGCGGTGCGCATCGGCTATGTCCGCATCCTCGATCAGGCCGCCATGATCCGGCACCTGGGTCACGAGGGCCGCCAGGATTGGCAGGGTGCCTTTGGCACGAACCAGGATCGGCATTCCCGGCTCCCGATGGCTCGTCACCACCAGCCTGCACCCGCGCCACCATGCCAGCACCGAAACTATCCGCCCCCACGGCCGCAGGCATTCCCACCCGTCGACGCAAAGAGTCGTTCCCCTCCGCGCCCGCGAGATCGCCCGCCACATCACCGCGGCATCCCCTGGCGAACGCAGGCGGAGCAAGCCCGCCAGGGAGCCAGCAGCGTCCAACCGGTCGGCCAGGGTCAGGAGCAGCGTCGTCTTCCCGGTTCCATGCGGGCCGACGATGGCGCCGCTACCGCCGCCGGCGTGCAGCGCCGCCACCAGGGCGTCGACGTCGAGCGGACGCCCCAGGGCATCCAGGGGCGTGAGGCGGCCAGGCCGCGTGAATCGTGTGGAAAACGGGTTCACCATCGCTGCCGCCGGTGCTGGTGCGCTCATGGATCATCACCTCGGGGCAGGCGCGCGGGCGGAATACGGCCCACGTCGAACACATACTCGGAGACGAAGTCGCGGCCGCCGGTGAAGAACACCCGCACCCGCACGCACCAGCGCACCTTCACGATCACCCCCTCGTACGAGAGCGGGCTCGGTGGCAGGAGGGTGGCGAACGTGCCGGAAGCCGCGGCGGGGGGCAGGGCAGACCGTTCCGTGACGCGCTCGAAAAAATGCACAACCAGGTCCTCTTCCCCCTTGCCCTCGGTGTACCAGAGCACGGAGTGCTCCACGGCTCTGGGGTGGTCATCCGCGAAACCCTCGATGGCGTAGCGCACGCGCAGGGCAGACAGCGGTTCGTAGCGGCGGTCGGCCCGGCAGAACTGCACGAGCACCCGCAGGCCCTTTCCGGCGTTATCGCCCGCCTGGCTCACGTGGTGGCCTCCGTTCGATGTCCGGCAGCCGGCTCACCCGGCCCGACCGTGCCGGGAAACACCACCACCGGAAACACGCGTGTGAAGGCCGGCCAGCGTGCCGGGGCACCACGGACGACGATGCTCCAGCGGACGTAGTTGTGCTCCGAGGCAAACGAGTGCATGACGGTCGGCGGCAGCGACACCACCGTGCGGCCTTCGAAACGCTGGCCCGACGCCAACTGCAGCCCGCGCCAGGACTGCACGGGCTGCCGCCAGACGACGAGTTTCTCGGTGCGTGTGTCGGTGCCCTGGCGAAACGTGGCCTGTTCCTCCAGTTCCAGCGTCACGTCGAGCGACGTGAACAATCCCGAGCCCCCCTGTGCCAGAAGCACATCGTAGGCACCCCCGGGATGCAGCGGATGCGCGGAAATCTCCAACTGCGTCGTGCCCACCGCCGTGGCCAGCACGAGGCCGCGGAGGAACACGACGATCCCGCCGATGCCCACACAGGCGAAGGGCACCAACAGGCCGATCAACAGCCAGTCCGTACGCCCGCCAAGCAGATCGAGCCCGGCGCCCACCACCAGCAGGATGAGGATCGCATTCCAGAGCACGGCGAACAGGCCGAAACCGAGCAGCGTCCAGCTTTCCGGGCTCTCGATCGGGAGCCGGTAGCGCAACTGTGTGCCGGGCGAATTGACATGATTGTCGCAGGCCGGCACCCCAGGATGATCGGGGGCTTGTGCGGGGCTGCCGGCCAGGGGGTGAAGCAGGCCCGACAGACGGGAGGGTGCGGCGCGGCGTTCCTCCGACTTGCCCCAGCGCCGCACGGAGCGTGCCACACCCGCGCCGCCGAACGCCAGCAGCGCGCCTGGCAGGAGCAACGCCAACAGCCACATCCACCAGTTGTAGCCGCGTTCCAGCACGACGTGGGACGCGTCCGCCGGGTCGTACCATCCCGGCACCGTCTCACCGAGCCGCCACGATGCCAGCCGCGTCAGGGCGGCGGCGCGATCGGTCGTCGGCGCCGCCGAGATGGGCCTGGTCCAGGACTCCTGACGGCTTCCCGCCGCCTCATACCGCACCCTCAGGCACGGCTGCCAGGTCACGGCGCCGCCGGCCGCCGACCCCGCCGGGGCGAGCCGTTCCAATCCCTTGGCCACGACCGTGCATGTCGTGGGGGGGAAATCGTGGTTGATGCGCCACTCCGGAACGGCCACGCCGGAGGCCAGCAGGCCGCCGAACACGACCCCCGCCCCGAGCAGCACGGCATGGAACAACCCCTCCCCGAACGACGCCCAGGCCTGTGAACCGGTGCGCCGGTGCCCGCGTTTCTTGCCGAAGAACCGCGGCAACTTCACGATCGACCTCCTCGCCATGCGCCGGCGCCGGGCGGCCCGGATCGGCCCGCTGGAAAAAGTGGCTTTTTCCGCGGACGGCTAGGAGGCGTGCGACACGGTTTCTGGCCGCTTCTCAGCCGCATCGCCGGCAGGGCGTGTGGAGCGAAAAAAGCCGATTTTTTCCAGTGCCTTGTAGACCTCTTCGAGCGTCTTCTCGCCGAAGTTCGAGATCGACAGCAGGTCCGCCTGGGTGCAGTTGAGCAGGTCGTGCACCGTGAAGATGCCTCGCTCCTCCAGGCAGTTGGTGGTGCGGACCGAGAGCCCGATCTCCGCCGTGCTCATCTCGAGTTTCTCGGCCATTTCGTCCGACTGCATCAAATTCTTGTAAGGAATTCGCGGCATGGGGTCCCTCCCGTGCGATTCGTGATTCCGCGGCCACCGGGCGCGTGCTCCGGAATGCGGCTTCACTGGAATATAATGCAGGGGCCGCGAAACCGCCTACATGTTCCGTCGCCCGGTCGGCAGCCGCAGCGGCGTGAGGCGGTGTTCGGGCCGCATTTTCCCCGGGAAACGACGTGGCCGCTCCTGCACACGCCTCGCTCAATGCCCCGCAGATGCAGGCGGCCACTCATGTCGAGGGACCGCTGCTGGTGCTAGCAGGCCCGGGCAGCGGCAAGACGCGGGTCGTCACCCAGCGCGTGGCGAACCTGGTCGCAGAAGGTATCCCGGCCTCGCGCATCGTGGCCCTCACCTTCACCAACAAGGCGGCCGACGAGATGCGGCGGCGGGTCGAGGCCATGATCGGCCGGCAGCCTGTGGAGATAGGCACCTTCCACCGCTTCGCAGCCCGCTTGCTGCGCCGGCATGCCCGCCAGGTAGGGCTGACCTCCGACTACTCGATACTCGACAGCGACGACTCTCTGTCACTGCTCAAACGGGCCCTCAAGAAACTCGGCCTGTCATCGTCCCACACCCCGGTCGACCGCATCGCCGGGGTGATCTCCCGGGCCAAGAACGACCTGCTCACACCCCACACCTTCGAGCCACGGTGGGGACGGCCGGTGGACGACGTGGCCCGGCGGGTCTGGCCCGTCTACCAGCAGATGCTGCTGCAGTCCGATTCGGTCGATTTCGACGACCTGCTGGTGCACATCGCAGCTCTTTTGGCCGGCGATCCTGAGTTGCGTGCGGCGCTCGACGACCGCCACCGCTTCATCCTCGTCGACGAATACCAGGACACGAACGCCGTGCAGTACGCCATCCTGCGCGGGCTCTCCATCGACCATCCCAACCTGGCCGTCACCGGGGACCCCGACCAGGCGATCTACGGCTGGCGGGGCGCCAGTATCCGCAACATCCTGGAGTTCGAGCGCGACTACCCCCAGGCGACCGTCGTGAAACTGGAGCACAACTACCGCAGCACCTCCAACATCCTGGCCACCGCCGACCGCCTCATCGCCCACAACACCCGCCGCAGGCCCAAGCGGCTGATCACGGCTGCTCCGCCCGGCGCCACGGTGCGCATCGTGCTCGATGCCTCGGGCGGCGATGAGGCCGACCGCATCGCCACCGAGATCACCGCCGCCGTGTCTGCGGGCGCACGGTTGCCGCGCGACTTCGCCATCCTCTTCCGGGCCAACGCGCTGTCGCGATCGTTCGAAGTCGCTCTGCGCAGCCGCGGCGTGCCGTACCAACTCGTGCGCGGACTGGAGTTCTTCAAGCGCCGGGAAATCCGCGACGTACTGGCATGGCTGCGCCTGCTGCGAAACCCGCGTGACGACGAGGCGCTGCTGCGGGTGGTGAACGTGCCGCCGCGCGGCATCGGCCGGCAGTCGCTGGAACGGCTGGCTGCCTGGGCGGAGGATCACGGCGCGAGCCGACTGCAGGCCGCGGCAGCGGCGTCCCGCATCCCCGGGATGCCGCGCCGCGCAGCCACGGCGCTCGAGCGCTTCGCGGCCCTCCATGCAGAACTATCCTCCGCGGCGGGGCGGGAGCCCGACGTGGAGGCCCTCCTCGACGCGGTGCTCGACAAGACCGGCTACCGGGAAATGCTGGCCGCGGAACAGGAGGACGACGAGGAGGGCCAGGATCGCCTCGCCAACGTCGAGGAATTGCTGACGGCGGCCCGGCACTACGCCGAGTCCCGGGCGGCGGACGCCGGCGACGGCGATGCACTGGGGGGATTCCTGGAGACCACGGCCCTGGCGTCGGACACCGACGCCTGGGACACGAGTGGCGATCGGGTGGCCCTGATGACCCTGCACGCGGCCAAGGGCCTGGAGTTCCCCGTCGTGTACATCGTGGCCATGGAGGACGGCATCCTCCCCCACGAACGCAGCCTCGACCGCCCGGAGCACCTCGAGGAGGAGCGGCGGCTGGTGTTCGTGGGCATCACGCGCGGCCGTGAGGAGGTGCATGCCAGCGCCGCCCGACTGCGGGACTATCGCGGCACGCGCCGCATCTCCGCGCCCAGCCTGTTTCTCACGGAGATGACGGGCCCGGAAACCGTCGTCACCGGCGCCGAGGCGCCGACGGGCGAGGCGCCGGTCTTCGACCCGTTCGCTACGGCGGCCCGGTCCGCCGCCGTCGACTGGGAATCACAGGAAGAACCGTCGTCTGCGGCCCGGCGGGCGGTCACCCGACAGGACGGCCTGACGCTGGAATTCGAGGAGGCTCCGGCGCGGGAGGCAACGGCTCCGCGGCCCCGGAGCCCCGGCACGTTGCAGACCGCCGCGGATCTGGCCGCCATGCTCGGTGGCCGCCCTCGACCGGCATGCACGTTCGAACGTGGCCAGCGGGTCAGGCACCGCGAGTACGGAGAGGGCGTGATCGCCGGCATCAGCGGCAGCGGGCCACGATCGGTGGGCACGGTGATCTTCGACGGACCGGCGCAGACGCGGAAATTCATTCTCTCCCACGGTGCACTCGAGCCCGTGGAGTGACCCGGCCCGCTGTCAGCCGCCGGCCTGCTCGCGCCACCAGCGCACGGTGTCCGCCAACCCAGTCGCAAAATCCTGCCGCGGCGACCAGCCCAACAGGCTGCGGGCCCGCGAGATGTCGAGGCTGCGTCTGGGCTGCCCGTCGGGCTTCGAGGCATCCCAGTCGATGCGGCCCGTGTAGCCGCAGGCGACCGCGATTTTCAGCACCAGATCGCGGATCGAGATTTCCTCGCCACCTCCCAGGTTGACGGGCAGCGGGTCGTCCATCACCTCGGCGGCCCGCACGATCCCCTCGGCGGCGTCGTCGACGTGCAGAAACTCCCGTGTGGCCGCTCCCGTGCCCCAGCACACGATCGCTGGTGCCGCCGCCAGCCGGGCGTCCTCGCACTTGCGGATCAGTGCCGGAATCACATGGCTCGAGGCGGGGTGAAAATCGTCGCCCGGCCCGTACAGGTTCACCGGCACGGTCACGGCGCTGCGGAGGCCGTACTCGCGGCGATAGGCGTCGAGCATCACGAAGATCGCCTTCTTGGCGACGCCGTACGGAGCGTTCGTGGCTTCCGGATACCCGTTCCAGAGGTCGTCCTCGCGAAACGGCACGGGGCAATGCTTGGGGTATGCGCAGACGGTGCCCGTGTGCACGAATTTCTCGATGCCGAAGCGGCGGGCGGCCTCCACCATGTGCAGCCCCATCGCCAGGTTGGCGAAGAAGAAGCGGCCCGGATGGGCCTGATTGGCGCCGATGCCCCCCACTTCGGCCGCCAGATGGATGACCACGTCCGGCCGGGCCGTGTCGTAGAGCCGCTGCACATCGGCCTCCACGGTGAGGTCGCACTCCCGGCTCCGCGGCACGATGAGCCGTGCGGGGGCCACACCGCGTTCGCGCAGCACACGGCACACCGACCTGCCCAGGAACCCCGCGCCCCCGGTGACCACGATCCGCTTCGCACGCAGATCGATCATGGCCGTGAGGGCCCCGACTGGCCGTGCTGCGGGAAGGCCGCGTGACCCATGGCGACCAGGGCACGTTCCCGCTCCGCCAATTCCACGTCGGCGTCGACCATCATCGCCACCAACTCGGAGAACGACACGCGCGGCCGCCAACCCAGACGTGCCCGGGCCTTCTCCGCACAGCCTTGCAGCAGATCGACCTCGGCGGGCCGAAAGTAGCGTGGGTCGATTGCCACGAAGTCGCGGAAATCGAGGCCCAGCCGGCCAAAGGCCTGCTCACAGAATTCCCGCACGGAGTGGGTTTCGCCGGTGGCTACCACATAGTCGTCGGCCTCCGGTTGCTGCAGCATGAGCCGCATCGCCTCCACGTAATCACCAGCGAATCCCCAGTCGCGACGGGCGTCGAGATTGCCCAGGTACAGCTTTTGCTGCAGGCCGACTTTGATCCGCGCCGCGGCCCGGGTGATCTTGCGGGTCACGAACGTCTCACCACGCCGCGGGCTCTCGTGGTTGAAGAGGATGCCGCACGACGCATGCAGGCCGTAGCTCTCGCGGTAGTTCACCGTGATGCAGTGGGCATACACCTTCGCCGCGCCGTAGGGTGACCGCGGATGGAACGGCGTGGTCTCCCGCTGCGGCGACTCGGCCGCCGTGCCGAACATTTCCGAACTGGAGGCCTGATAGAAGCGGATGCCGCGGCCGGATGTCTCCTGACAATCGCGGATCGCCTCCAGCAGCCGCAAGGCCCCCAGTCCCGTCACGTCGGCCGTGTAGGCGGGCTGGTCGAAGCTCACCCTCACATGGCTCTGGGCAGCAAGGTTGTAGACCTCGTCGGGACGGATGGCACGCACCAGCCGGGCCAGCCCGCTGCCGTCGGCCATGTCGCCATGATGCAGCACGAGCGGCCGATGCTCGTCGTGGATGTCACGATACAGATGCTCGATGCGCTGCGTGCCGAACGTGCTCGATCGGCGCACGAGCCCATGCACCTCGTAGCCCAACCCGAGCAGGCACTCCGCCAGGTAGGAGCCGTCCTGCCCGGTGATGCCGGTCACCAAAGCCCGCTTGGGGGTCGTCGCCACGCTGCCGTACTCCACGCCACTGGCTGCCGCGGCAGGTTGCCGCCCGTCCATCAGGCCGCGTCCGCGGCGGCTTCCCGGCCGGCCCCGGCCCCATCCTGCGACGCAGCCGCGTCAGCGCTCGAGGACGGCGCCGCCGGACGCTCCGGCATGAACGACTCGTTGAGCGCGGGCAGCAGTTTGGCCAGGAAATCCTTGCACTCCACCATGGCCTGGGCGCTCGTGAGCCGTGTTTGGTCGGCGATGGCGTAGAGCTTGTACACGGAAGGCTGGCCGTTGAGCGCGATCCGGGCGATGCCTGGGGCGATCCAACGCCTGGCGGTCGCGGCGCCGTCGGAGGCCGCGGGAGGAGAGTCTTCCAGCACACCGTACGTCCAGAACACGCGCAGCGCGTGATCGGCCTTCACGAACGTGCCCGTGAAGGTCTCCGCCGCGCCGCCACCCTCGAGCGGAATCGTCTCCCGATGCTCGGGCTCGCCGATCGTGAAGCCTGCTCCCGGATAGCAGCGGTCGGGTGTGTGCCCGGATGCGTCATGAGGCCGGGCGCAGACCACGAAGGCCGAGATCCGGGCCTTGGTGCGTTTGTTGCGGTACAGCCTGGAGACGTGCCCCACGGCGCCCGCCCGCTGCAATTCCGCCGGGCTCGACTCCAGCTCGCGCTCGTATTCCCAGTCGCCGAATGTCTTGGGGAACCGTGCCTCGAGAAGCTTCGCGGCCAGCTCGAGCTCGCCCCCCACCTGGCGGCCGGTCCAGCGGTCCGTCCACAAGCCCTGCACGAGCGTCGTGGCAAACACGAGGAGCACCGCACCGACGACCGCCACGAGCCGCGATTCGAAGACTCTCATCACCCGTCCTTCAGCCCGAGGGGCTCCGCCGACCGGGCAACGTCAACTCGGCAGCGGCGATGCGTAGAGCCGACGCGGCGCCGCATCGGAGACACCGTTCACCACCGTGCCCAGCACCCGCACGCCGACCGAACGCAGGCGATCCACGGCACTGCTCACCAACGGCAACCGGCTCACGTCCCGCATCGTTGCCAGAATCGCCACATCGCTCTGCTGGCCGAGCAACAGCGAGTCGGCGAAGTTGAGCACCGGGCCCGCGTCGATGACGACGTGGTCGAAGGAGTCGCGGAAGCCCTTGATCACCTTTGCCGTTTGCGGACGGGAGAGGGCCGTGATCGCGGCATAATCGCACGCCCCGCCGGTCACGGCGAACAGGCCATCCACGGAGGTGGGCTGCACGGCCTCGTCGTTCACGATGTCGCCCCGCAGCAACTCGGGCAACCCGCTGCGCAGGTCGAGGCCCAGAGCCAGGTGGGCGTTGGGATGCCTCAGGTCGCCGTCGAGGAGGAGCGTGCGCCGCCCCGACCGGGCCAGACTGGCCGCCAACTGGGCCGCCAACGTGGTCTTGCCCTCGTGCTCGACGGCACTGGTGACGAGAATGACCTTGGGCGATTCCCGTCCGGACTGCATGACGACGGCGCGCACGCCATCCACGCACTCGGCGACGTGCATGTCGTTGGGCTGGTGCCGTGACCGCGAGATGCGAGGCACGCTCCCCAGCACCCGCAACCCCACCCGTTGTGCGGCGTCCTCGGGCGTGCTCATCCGGTCGCGCATGTACTCGAATGCCAGCACGGAGCCGCCACCCAACGCCAGGCCGACGGCGGCGGTCATGACTGAAATCGCCAGCCGCAGCAATTTGTCGCTGCCCTCGGGCACGCTCGCCTCCTCGATGAGCTCCACCCGGTTGGGCATCGTGATGTCGATCTCGGTGGCGTTGAGCTGCACGCCCATCTGATCGGTAACCCGCATCAGCTGGTCGATCTCCTGCTTGCGGGCGGCGAGATCGGCGTTCGCCTGGCCCAGAGCCTTCGCCTCGGTTGCCACCTTGTCGTAGTCCTTCATGGCCTGCTCAATCTGCCGAACCAGGATCTCGCGCCGCTTGCGCAGCACCATCGGGCTCTCCGCGGCAGGGCCCGCCCGCCGCGTCGCCGCATCGGCCGTGACTTGGGCCACGATCTGCGGCCGCAACTCCGCCACGCGCTCCTCCAGACGCTCCCGCAGGCCCTCACGCATCGTCTGCAGCCGCTTTACGGCCGGCTCGTTCCCGCCCCGGGCGCTGCGTTCGTGCTGGAACGTGATCGCCTCCTCGATCGAGGCCAGGCGGTCACGAAGCTCCACGAACTGCGGATCGCGGCGCACCATGGCGTCCACTATCTCCTCCGGCACCGACTGCTCGAGGGTGATCTCGCCCCGCTCCTTGGCGTCCATGACCGCCAACTCGGAGTCCAGAACGGTCAGGTCTCGCTGCATGTGGTTGAGCTGGGCCCGCAGGGTGCTGACGTGGTCGAGAAGCAGGCTGCGTTGCGTGGCCACCTCGGCGCTGTCGCTGGTGCCCAGCGACTTGGCGAGGTTGTGGTAGGTATCGAGGCGGCTGCGGACCTCGGCCATGTTTTCCTTGTATTTCCGCTCCAGCATGTCGCGGCGCTGCAGCCGTTCCGCCTTTTCCTTGTTGACCACGTCCGTCAAGTAGGCCTGCGTCACGGCGTTGACGATCGCCGTCACTTCCTTGGCGTTCACACCCCGCAGGCGGACCTGCACCACCTCCGACTCCATGGGGGCCGACACCTGGACGTTGCGCACCAGCCAGCCCACCTGGTCCTGCTGTTCGGCGATACCGGCCAACGAGCTGACGCCCGGCTGACGCAGGGCCGCGGTGAGCACGAACGGGCTCTTGATGAGTTGCACCTGGGTCTTGCGGTAGGCCTCGTACTCCTCGCTGTCGCG
>QWPN01000023.1 GCA_003671185.1 Planctomycetota bacterium | reverse complement strand
TCTGGCGGATCAAGGTGGCCACGGGTCAACCACGGGACACGACGGACTGGCCTCCTCTGTCTCCCGCGGAACTACGGGCACGGCGGCTGGCAGGCTGCGACGTGCAGGGCCGCACTGACGCCGCTCCAGCCACCGCGGCCGACCGCGTCACGGCCCTCGGCGACGACGATCCTTTCGTGCGCCAGGGTGCGGTCGCCGGCCTGGTGGCCGCGACTACAGCCACGTTGCCATCGCTGTCTGCGATCGACGATCCCCGCCGGCGGCTCGGTTGCCTGATGGCACACCGGTGGCGCGCCGAAGCGGCCGCCTGCGGCCGCACCACGGATGGCGAACCGCCCCTTCCGGCCTTCGACGACGCGGCCCGTGATGCGCTCCTGCGCGCGGCGCTTGCCGACGCCGACGAGGACGTGCGGCTGTATGCCGTGCGCTGGATCGCCGACGCGCGGCTCGAGCAGTTCCGCAGCGAACTCAACGCACTCCTGGCGGCGCCGCAGGCGGCACCTCGGCTCGTGGCTGGCGTAATCGCCGCGGTCGCCTGGCTTGATGGCCAGGGCTTCGACGGCGAAGCCGCACGGCAGCGGCTGGCCGCGATCTGGCAGGATGAAGGCCGCCCCGTGGCCGTGCGGACCGCGGCGCTCGCGCTCGTCAACCCGGCCCTGAAACCCGGTGCCATCGAACCGCTCAGCCGGCTCGCGGTGGCCCAACCCGATGCGGAGTTCGATCCGCTGGCCCGCCAGGCCGTGCGACTGCTGGCCCTGCGGCCGGCCGCTGACGCGCGGCCCGCGCTCGACGCCATCGCTACCGACCGCACGCTGCCCGCCGAACGCCGGGCCGATGCTGTGGCCGGCATCGTGCGGCACGACGCGGTAGCGTCGCTGGTCGCAGATCTGGCCCGCGATGCCGACGCCACCGTGGCCCGCGCGGCCGCCACGCTGCCGGCCGATGCCGCCCTGTCGGACGCCGAAGCCAACCGGCCCGCGGCCGCCGACACCACCGCCTGGCTGGCTCGGCTCGACGGCCCCGGCGACGCGGCAGCCGGCTGGCGGCTGTTCTTCGCGGGCCGGCGGGCCCGCTGTGGCGAGTGCCACGCGCTGGGCGGTCGCGGCGGCACGATCGGCCCCGAGCTCTCCGGCATCGTGACCCGCGTCGGTCGGGCCCGCGTCCTCGAATCCCTGCTCCAACCCCACAAGGAGATCGGCCCCGCGTTCCAGGCCTACACGGTCGAACTCAGCGATGGCCGCGTGGTGACGGGACTGTCGCTGGGGCTCACCGACGGCGACCGCCGCGAGCGGTTCGTGGGGGCCGACGGCCGCGAGACGGTCGTGGACGTGGCGGCCATCGAGAGCCGCGTGCCGCTGGCGGCCTCGATCATGCCCGCGGGGCTCCAGCAGGGCCTGTCGGACGACGACCTGCGCGATCTCCTCACGCTGCTGGCGGAATAGGCCACGCGGCCCCTCGGCTCAGGCCCGGCAGCCCAGGCCGCGCATGATCTCGGCCGTCTTGTCGTACGCCTCGGCCACCCACTCCACGATCCGCTCCGGCTGCGGCGAATACTCCAGTTCGATGCTCACGACCCCGTCGTAGCCCGTGTCGCGGATCGCCGCCAGGTAGTCGCCGATCGGCGTCACGCCGCGGCCGGGCGGCAGGTCGCCGTGCACGCGACCGTCGCAGTCGCTGAGGTGCACGTGCTCGATCAGGCCGGCCATGCGGGCCACCTCGGCCGGCGGCGTGTGCACGAGATGCAGATGCGAGATGTCGCAGTTGGCGCGGACGGTCCCGGGCAGTCCCACGTCGGCGAGGAAGGCGAGCATGGTGTCGACCGAGTTCACGAGCGAGAGTGTGAAGGGCTCCAGTTCGATGGCGATCGTCAGGCCGCGGTCGGCGGCGTGCCGGCCCAACTCGCGGACCGCCTCCACCGCCGCCCGCCACTGCTCCGCCGGCGGGATCACCTCCTGCTGCCAGACATATTCGCCGAGCACGAGCAGCAGGTTGCCGCAGCCGTACTCGGCGGCCAGGTCGAGGTAGGCCCGGCAGCGGTCGAGATGAAAGCGCCGCACCGAGGGATTGAAGTCGACGAGGCCCAGCGCCACGCAGCACAGGCTCACGATCGGCAGATCGAGGTCGCGGCACACGTCCTTCACCAGCCGCCGCTCGGCCGCGTCGATGTCGAGCGGGTCGGCGAAGATGTCGACCGTGTCGAAGCCGAGCCGCTTCGTCTGCTCGAGGCCGAAGCGGGTGCCCCGGCCGGCCTGGGCGAAGGCCGAGTTGATCAGTCCCAGTCGCATCGTGCGTCTCCCGGTTTCGTGTTCGCGCCGCCGGTCAGCCCGCGGCGCCCGTGATCTCGGCCAAGGCCACGGCGCGGTGCTCGCGGGCCGACAGGTAGGCCGCGTCCACGAGCGCCATGGTGAGCAGGTTGTCGGCGCCGGTGGCCGTGGCGGGCGCCGTGCCCTCCAGGTCGCGGAGCAGTTCCGCCATCGGCCCCACGAAGGCGTCGGGGAACCAGGCCTCCGGCCAGCGCGGCCGCTGCCAGCCGCCCGCCGTGGTCGTGTAGTCGAGCGTGCTCGGCCGGCGCTCCGGCCAGGCCGGCCAGCCAATCGTGCCCAGGGCCATGCCGCGCGTGCCCTCCACGCGGAAGCGCACGCCCAGGTCGGCCTCCGCCCCCTCGCGGGCCGGCCCGGCCCACACGTCGTCGAGGCCGCTGCAGCGCAGGCCCGAGTCGTATTCAAGCACGTACAGGCAGATGCCATCCTCGTGGGCGAACCTGGCGGCCGTCCGCGGATCGGGCCGCACCGAAGCGAAGATCCGCGCCGGCGTGCCGAACCAGGAGCGGAACGTGTCGAGGTGGTGGATCGACATGATGCGCAGCGTCACCCAGCCCTGCCGTTCCTGCCAGGGCATCCAGTGCGGGATGGCCCGCATCTCGATCGTGGCCAGCACGGGCTCGCCGAGCGTGCCGTGCTCGATGAGCGTGCGACAGCCGCGCACGGCGTGGTCATAGCGCATGTTCTGGTTCACCACCAGCCGCACCCCCGCCGCCCGGCAGTCCTCCACGATGCGCCGGGCCGCGCCGTAACTCGTGGCCAGCGGCTTCTGCGCCAGGATGCCACGAATCCGGCCGGCCCGCCGCAGCGCCTCCGCGATCACGGCCGGCTGCACGTCGGGGGGCACAGCGACGTCGAGCACCTCGACCGCCGGATCGTCGAGCAGGTGGCGGAAGTCGCCGTAGGCCCTGGGGATGCCGTGCCGGGCCGCCACGGCCGCGGCCGCCGCCTCCGTCCGCGCCGCGATCGCCACCGGGTTCAGGCCGTGCGCCCGGTAAGCGGGCAGGTGGCAGTCGGCCATGATGAAGCCGGCGCCGATGCAGCCAATCCCCGGGCTCCGGTCGCGGGGCAGCGGGGGCAGATGGTCGAGGTCGGCGGCGGGCGACGTCATGGCGTGTCGACCCGGATCTCGATGTCCTTGAATGCCACGTCCATCTCCATGCCGCCGTGCAACTGCAGGGCGATCACGCCCGTGCGCCGGCCGGGGTCGTTCTCCAGCCGCGCCGTCTCGCGACCGTTGACGAGCACGGTGACGTTCGGACCGGCGGCCCGGATCTCCAGCGCCGTCCACTCGCCGGGTGTGTAGACCGCCTCGACCAGCCGCGCTTCCGGCCTCGTCACCCAGCCACGGCCGCCCGTCTCGTAGAGGCCACCCACCGACTTCGAGTTGTCGACCTCGGCCTGGAAGCCGTTCACCCCCACGTCGCCCGCCACCTCCTCGGAACGGAAGTAGAGGCCGCTGTTGCCCTGCGTCACCTTGAACCGGGCCCGCAGCGTGAAATCGCCGTAGCGGGCGTCGCTGACGAGCAGGCCGTGCCGGGGCTCCGCCTGCGGACTACGGCCCACGATGGCCCCGTCCCGCACCTCCCACGTGCCGCCCGGCAGCGTGTGCCAGCCGGTCAGGTCGCGACCGTTGAAGAGCGGCACGAAGCCGGCGGGGTCCGCCGCCGGCGCGGAAGTGCCGGCCAGCCAGGCGACGACCACCACTGGAACGAGCCAGGATCGGGAACCAACACGCATGGACGTGCTCCGTGGGTTTGGGCCGCGGGCCGTGCGCACCCGCCGCCGGTCAGGTCGTCTTCTTGAGGATGCGCGCCGAGCGATCCTTCTCGTCGGCCAGCCAGGCCACGTCGGCCCCCGAGTCGGCGAACCGCCGCACCCCCACCTCGCGGATCCGCGTGTCGGGCACGACGTCGAGCGGCGTGTAGCGCGGGTGGTGCGACTCCTTGTAGGGATCGTTGCGGGCCGCGTTGTAGCAGCAGATCATCGACCAGCGCGGCTCGGCGGAGCGGTTCATGTCGGAACGGTGCAGCAGGTTGGCGTGGAAGAAGATGGCGTCGCCCGGTTCCATCTCACAGTGCACGAGCGGCAGCCGCTCCAGGGCCACGTTCACCCGTTCCATGTCGGCGCCGGCCTGCTCGCCGCTGAGCTCGTGCTCGATGCGTCCCAGTTCGTGCGAGCGGGCGATCACCTGCAGGCAACCGTTTTCCCTAGTGGCCCGGTCGACGGCGATGGAGACGCTCGTCAGCAACGGCGCGAGAACGCCGTTCTGGTACCAGTACCCGTAGTCCTGGTGCCATGCCCAGGCCCCGCCCACGCGGGCGTCCTTCATGATCATCTTCGAGTGGTAGTGGTAGACCTCACCGCCGAGCAGCTGCTCGGCCGAGCGCACGATCCGCTCGCAGCGGGCGAACATCCCGTAGATGCCGTCGCCGGGGTGATTCCACAGGGAGAGCCGCACGGTGCCCCCCTCGCCGTCGGCGCGGCCGAAGGCATGCGCGTCGAGTTCACGATCTTCCTTGGCGGCCCGGCCCAGGAGGTCGATCTCCGCGGCGTCGAAGAATCCCCGCGCGATCACGAAACCCTCGCGGGCGTACTCCGCCGCCTGGCTGTCATCGAGTTGCCGGCTGCCGATCGTCTGCGTCATGAGTTGCCCCCGCCTCTGAGAATGGCACCGAATCCCGCACCACTTCCGGCCCAGTAGAGCAGACCGTCGTGGGCAGGACGACGGGGCATGGGCCGGGCGACGGGGCATGGGCGGCCCCGGCCACGACGCCTGCGGATCGACGATGCGAGCCGCATCACCCGCACTGCGGCAGCGCCCGCTCCAGCCGGGCCAGCGACCGCTCGCGGCCCAGGATCGCCAGGCAGTCGTACAGGCCCGGCCCCACGGTCTTGCCCGTCACCGCCACGCGCACGGCGTGCACGAGATCGCCCACCTTCACGCCCGCCGCCTCCACCACCCGCTTCAGGCATTCTTCCAGCGCCGGCGGCGCGAACGGCTCCGCCGTGCGCAGGGCCGCGGCGTAGTTGGTCAGCAGGTCGCGGACCCCGGGTTTGGCCAGCCGCTGCTTCACGGCCGCCTCGTCCATCGCCGGCTCCTCCACCAGCAGGAAGTCGGCGTAAGCGAGGATGTCACCGGCCACCTTGAGCCGGTCCGCCGAGGCCTCGATGACCTTCCGCACCGTCTCCAATGCGGCGGCCGGCGCCGGGTCGGGCAGGAGCCCGGCCTTCACCAGGAAGGGCGTCATGAGGGCCAGCTTCTCGTCCACCGACAGGGCGTGCATGTAATGGTCCTGCACGGCCCACAGCTTCTTGGGATCGAAGCTCGCCGGTGAGGAATTGATCCGCCCCAGTGTGAACTGTTTTACGAGTTCGTCGCGCGAGAAGAACTCCGTCTTGTCGTCGTACGACCAGCCCAGCAGCGACAGGTAGTTGTCGATCGCCCAGGGCAGGTAGCCCACCTCCCGGTAGAAGTCGACGATCACCGGGTTGAAGGTGTCGGCATCGGCCGTCAGGCCGATGCGTTCGGCGATCCGCGTGCCGTGCTCCGCCACCTGCTTGAAGTCGGGGTTCTTCAGGTACTGGGCCAGTTTCCGCTTGGACAGCTTCGTGCGGCTGCCGGGCTCGGCCACCAGGGGCAGGTGCGCGTAGGCCGGCAGTGGATAGCCGAGCGACATGGCGATGAATGCCTGGCGCGGCGTGTTGGAGAGATGCTCCTCGGCCCGGATCACGTGCGTGATCTCGAGGTCGTGGTCGTCGACGACGCTCGCCAGGTGGTAGAGGCAGGAGCCGTCGGCCCGCTGGATGACGTGGTCCTGCTCCCGCTCCCAGGCGAACTCGACGCGGCCGCGGACCGCATCCTCGATGATCAGCGCCCCCTCGCGCGGCATCTTCAGCCGCACCACGCTCGACCGCCCCTCGGCCACGAACCCTGCCGCGGCCGCGTCGTCGTAGGCGGCGAAGCGACGACTGTACAGGAAGGGCCTGCCAGCAGCCTGGGCCGCCTTGCGTTCCTCGTCGAGTTCCTCGGGGCGGGCGAAGTCGCGGTAGGCGTGACCTGCCGCGAGAAGTTTCTCGGCCGCGGCCCGGTGACGGTCGGCCCGCTGCGACTGGAAGTAGGGGGCGTGCGGGCCGCCCACGCCCGGCCCCTCGTCCCAGTCGATCCCCAGCCATTTCAGCCCCGAGAGAATGGGCTCCAGCGCCTCGTCGACGTTCCGGGCCACGTCGGTGTCGTCGATGCGCAGGATGAACTGCCCGCCGTGCTGCCGGGCGAAGAGCCAGTTGAACAGCGCCGTGCGCACGCCGCCGATGTGCAGGTAGCCGGTGGGACTGGGAGCGAAGCGCGTGCGGACGGTCATGCGGGGCCTCGGCGACTGGGACGCGGATCGTTGTCGCGCACATCGCCGCCGCGCGTCAATCGCGGCCGCGTCAGGCCGCCGCGCCGTTCATGCGGGCCAGTTTCCGCAGCCGCTTCCGCTCGGCCTTGGAGAGGTGGCGGTTGTCGTGCTCCGAGCCGTCCACGTAGACGGTCTCGTCGCCGGACGAGGCCTGCTCGTCGCCGGACTCCCGGTCGCGGCCATCCGCGTTCGCATCGGCGCCCGTGTCGGTGGCGGGAGCGGCGACCGCGGTCCGGTTGCGGCCGGCATCAGGCTTTGCCGCACGGCCGCACTGTCCGCGCACCTCGCGGATCACCGACCGGGCCGCCACCAGCATCGCCACGGCCATCAGGGCCGCCCCCAGCGCCCAGGCCGAACGACCGGCGACGAGCGCCGTCTGATGGCCCGCCCACACCCATTCGGCCGCGCCTGCCGTCGCCCACATTCCCAGCGCCAGCACGAGCCACGTCGCGGTGGCCGCCCGTTCGTGCAGCGGTATCACCGCCCACAGTGACACTCCGGCCAGCGCCGTCGCCGCCAGCACGATCCACCAGCCGATGCCCCCCGGACCAAGCGCGATGCCCGTGGCGTCGGCCAGCGCGGCCCCCACGAGTCCGCCCAGCGGCACGACCCCGGCGCAGGAGGCTACGACGAACAGCGTCGCCAGCCAGCCCCAGGCGCGGTAGCGGCCGTTGTAATCATCCTGCCGGTGCCGCCGCATCAACCGCACGACCGCCGCCACGGCGGCCGCCAGGAGCAGCGACACGTCGGCCAGCCAGAGTTGCAGGTTCGCGGCGGCGCGTTGGTCGAAGCAGGCCCCCAGGGCCGCCAGCGTCCGATTGAAGCGGCCTTCCGTGGCGAACAGCGGGCGGCCCAGCACGACCTCGCTGACGGCCACGGCGATCGCACCGGCCATGGG
Source organism: Planctomycetota bacterium (assembly GCA_003671185.1). Lineage (GTDB taxonomy): Bacteria > Planctomycetota > Planctomycetia > Pirellulales > UBA1268 > QWPN01. The sequence goes on along the minus strand of QWPN01000023.1, from coordinate 14,643 downwards.
CAGGAGGATGGCGAGGCTGGCGAGCGTCAGGCCACCGACGCCCGTGGGCAGGAGCACGGCGGGGCCTCGCTGCCGCTCCGGGAGCGCGTCGGCGGCGTAGGCCGCCATGGTCCGGGTGACCGTCTCGGACGATGCTCCGGCCGCGGAAGTGGACCGATTCCAGGAGACCACCAGACGGCGGCGCTGGTCGCGGCGCTGCTGCGCGGTTGAGGCCATGGAACGGTCGAGTCCATTCGAGGGTACAGGACGCTCCGCGTCCCGCGCAGGCAGGGGCGGCAGTCCACCGCCGCACATCGCCCGCGATTTCTTCAATCGACAGTCCCGGCGCGGGGATTCAGGCGTTGCCCGTGTGTCGGGAGAGGGCGCACGCCGTGCAGGTTCGGCAGTGTCTGCCTGTCCGGGCGCCGCCGGCGCAACCGTGACAACCGGCAGGCTCGACCGCCACGGCGGCGGTTTGCCGGCCGGACATGGGTGCGGTACGATCCCGGGCGTTGGCGGGTTTGCCCTTCGGGCCCTACCAGCCCGCCGGCGACCGTCCACGCCCCCCGAGCCACCATTCCGGAGACATCCCCGATGGCCTACACGCTGCCCCCCCTGCCCTACGCCTTCGACGCGCTCGAACCGCACATCGACAAACTGACGATGGAGATCCACCACGACCGGCACCACGCGGCCTACGTGACGAACGTCAACAAGGCCCTCGAGGAGCACGCCGATCTGGCCGCGCTGCCTGTGGAGAAACTGATCGCGGACCTGGAGAAGGTGCCCGAGGCGATCCGCACCGTGGTGCGCAACAACGGTGGCGGCCACGCCAATCACTCGTTGTTCTGGGAGACGCTCGGCAAGGGCAAGGGCGGCGAGCCCGCCGGTCATCTCGCCGAGGCCGTGCGCTCGGTGTTCGGCGGCTTCGACACCTTCAAGGAGCAGTTCACCAAGGCGGCCATGGGCCGTTTCGGCAGCGGCTGGGCCTGGCTGTCACTCGACCCCAAGGGCAAGCTCCTCATCGAGAGCACGGCCAATCAGGACAGCCCGATCATGCACGGCAACGTCCCCTTGCTGGGCGTCGACGTGTGGGAACACGCCTACTACCTGAAGTATCAGAACAAGCGGGCCGACTATGTCGCCGCCTTCTACAACGTCATCGATTGGGATGCCGTCGGGAAGCGGTTCGCGGCCGCCAAGAAGTAATCGGGCCGGGTCCGGCGCATGCCCGTGGTCTTCGCGGCCATGCGCCTCCCCCCCATCTTCCGCCCCCGTGCCGCCCGGCGTGGGTCTGCCGTTGACGCGGTGCCCCGCCCGGGCCTATTCCCCGTTCCGGCTTTGATGAACGGAGCCCGATCGGAGGAAGGTGCATGGCTACGGTACGGTTGTGCGAGGGTCTGACCCGCCGGATCGGCTGCGCGGCGGTCGTCGTGTCGGCCTGCTTCGCGGGCGGTTGCAAGTCGGGCACCTGGGGTGCGAAGCCGTCGTGGTGGACCTTCGGCGGCAGCGGGCAGGATCCGGCGAAACTGGCCTCCGCGCCCGCCTACGAGGGCAGCATCCCCAAGCCCTCGGCGAACGCGAAGCCCTATCCGACGACGACCACGCCCGACGGCTACGTGCTCGGCGAACAGCAGCGAGCGGGCCAGTCGGCGGCCACCGGGGCGGCGCCTTCGACCATCGAACCGACGACCGTCACCTACGGCACGAAGTCAGCCACCGAATCCGCGACGGCCGCGACCCCCTCTCCCGCTGCGGCTCCAGGTCTCTCCGCGGTCGCGCCGCAGGTCGGCCCCTACGGCAGCCTGCCGGGCGAACCGCAGCAACCGTCCATGGCTGCGATCCCGCAGCCGGCATCGCAACCTGCCGCATTCGCTCCCGACAGCCCACCGATGCCCCCTGCCGGCGGCCAGGGGTTCGCAACGGCTCCCGCGGCCGGCCCGACGGCACGTGTCGCCGACGCGCGGGCGGCCGACAACTGGCCGGCGACAACGCCCCCAGCCGACTCACGGTACGGCGCCACGTCAGGCAGTCGGTTCTCCGGCGCGTCGCTGGCACCACCGCCGGCCGACGTCCCCGCGGCACCTCCGCTCTCGACACCCCCCAGCGCCGCGCCCCCGGTGCAGGTGCCGGCCGCAGTGCCACCCCCGCTCGACTCCGCCCCCGTGGCTCCACCGGCCTCCCAGCCGTTGCCGGCCGCGCCTGGCTCGCGCCGTACCGACCCGGGTTACCGTCCGGGAGGAACATCGAGTTACAGGCCCAGCCGGGCGATCCTCGCCGGCGACGCGCCGGCCGGCGACTCCGCCGTGCAACCGGCCTCGTTCCAGACGAGCGTGGATCAGGCTCCCTGACACCGGGCCGGCCGCGTGCGGGGCCCTGCGCCCCGTGATAAAGTCGCGGCATGGGCCGCATCGTCGGTTTTCTGCCGTTCGCGGCGTCACTGCTGCTGGCCACATCGCTGCAGGCGTCCGCGCCGCGGATCGCACTTCGCGGCACGATCGAATTGCCTGCGTCAGTCACCGATGCCGCCGGCCGTGACGTGCCCATCGCGGGGATCAGCGGCGTGACCTGGTTCGCCGCCGACCGCTACGCGGCCGTGCTCGACAACAGCGACCTGATCGTGTGTTTCCGGCTCACGCTCTCGGCCGGCGGGGAACCGCTGGCCATCAGTGACGTCGAGGTCGTCCGCCTCCGGGAAACCCACGACTACGAGGACATCGCCCCCTGGCCCGCCTCGTCCGTGGATGGCGGCACGCGCCATCAGGAAGACGATGCCGGCCGCCGCGTGCTGGTCTGCGAGGAGGACACGCCGGCGATCCGCGGCGTCTCACTCGACGATGGCGGCCTCGGCGAGGCGTTGCCGCTGCCCGGCATCCTGCGCTCGCGGCGGCCCAACCGCGGCCTCGAGGCACTGGCACTCGACCCCGACCACCGGCATCTGTGGACGGCCACCGAGGAGGCGCTTGCGGATGACGGCCCACCGGCCACCGCCGATGCGGGCACCGTGGTGCGAATCACCCGCGTACCGCTGCCGGGCGGTGACGACCGGGTCACCGCGGCGCAGTTCGCCTATGCCGTCGATCCGCCGCATCGCTTCGCGCCCGTGTTCGGCGGCACGCCGCTGTCGGGCCTCGTGGCGCTGGCGGCGCTCGGCAGCGGCCGGCTGCTCGTCCTGGAACGGTCGGGAGCACCGGGGCTGCCGCCGTTCGCAGGCCGCATCCATTTCGTCGACACCACCGACTGTGCGGATGTCTCGGCGATCGCCGGCGGCCTGGCCGCGCTGGGCACGTGCCGCGTGGCGAAACAGCGTCTCTGGGAGGACTCGCTGGGCGTGAACCTGGAGGGGATGTGCCTCGGCCCCCGACTCGCCTCCGGTGATCGCGCGCTCGTGACCGTGGCCGACAACGGGGGCATCGGGGGACCGAACCGCATCGTCTGCTTCACGATCGCGGAACCCGCCGCCACGGCTCCTCTGCCGGCTCTCGCGCTGGCGGCGCTGGCGGCGGGCGGCTTGGCGCTGGCGGGGTTTCTGGCCGGCCGGTTCGGCAGCCCCTGACTACCAGCCCATCACCATGTTCGACTCGATCACCTTGCGGGCCCGGTCGAGGTCGTCGCCGGTCTCGTGCATGTAGAGACGGATGGCGTGCACCTTGTCGCCGGAGGCCCGGGCCAGGCATTCCCGCGCCGTGCTGCAGGGATCGACCCGCGAATCGGTGAGCCCCAGCGCCGACTTGGAGATCACCCACGTATCGCGGGGGCGGCGCGTGAGCCGCTTGATCTCCTCGCCCGGATAGGCCTCGTGCACGACCGCCTGGGCGGCCTGCTCGTCCGTTGCCCAGGATATGATGATGTGGGCGCTGGTTTCGATCTCGAACAGCGGCATGTCAGCGATGCTCCGCGGAGGCGTTGCAGTCGAGGTTACGGCACCTGGCGCAGCCCGTCAAACCGGCGATCCGACTCCTCGCCGCAGGCGGCACCGCCATCACCATGAACACGTCGACGAACAGGCCCCACGCGCCGACGGACTCGCAGCACACGACCATGAAGTACGACCGTCTGGGATTCCCGATCCCGCCCCAGTTCCCGCCTCCGCTCGACCAGCCCGTGCCGGGTGGGCGTCGGCCCGAGCGGGTGCCGGGCGGCGCCGGCAAGAAGGTGTTCCTGATCGCCGTCTTCCTGGGCCTCGTCGTGCCCGGTGTGCTCGCGCCGTGGGCCATGCCCCTGGTCCGTGCGGCGGTCGTACAGTGGTCGCTCGAACGGGCCGACGCGTTGCAGGGACGCGGCGACCTGGATGCCGCCGTGACGGCCCTGGGCCGGGCCATCCGCTGGTGCCGTGAGCCCGATCTGCTCGGCGAACTCCTCTGCCGGCGCGCCCGGTTGCGGCTCGAGGACCGCGATCCTGCCGGAGCCCGCACCGACGTCGAGCGGGCCATCGCCGTGACGCCGACAGCGGCCGCACCACTGCGGATGCGGGCCCTGGTGCACGTGGTCGCGAATCAACCCGACGCGGCGCTCGCCGACGCCCATGCGGCGGTAGAACTGGCCGGCCGCGCGGATCCCGACGCGCTCAACTTTCGCGCCTACGTGCGGGCGCTCGTGGGCCGTGACCTGCCCGCCGCCCTCAATGACATCGACGCGGCCCTGGCCGGCAGCGGGGCATCGACGCCGGCGTTCCTCGACACCCGCGGCTTCGTCCTCCACCTCCTGGACCGCCACCAGGAGGCCATCGACCAACTCAACCTGGCCATCGACGAGACGCAGACCGCACGGCGCCGGCTGATGGCCCTGGCCGGCCGGGTCGACACCGACGACTTGGCCTTCGCCCTGCGGTCGGTCGACCAGGACCTCGCGGTGATGCTCCACCATCGCGGACTCGCCTGTCGCGCGATCGGTTTGGAGGGACAGGCCCGGCAGGATTTCGAGAGCGCCACGCGCAAGGGCTACGACGAGAGTCGCGGCATTTTCTGACGGCTGGCTCGCCGCCGCGTTTTCGCTATACTTCTCCCTCACGAGGTGGCAATCCCGCCTGCGGCTTTCCGCGTGCGTCGCTCAGGGCGACCAGGAAATCCCGGTCCGGGGGTGTAGCTCAGTTGGTTAGAGCGCCAGCCTGTCACGTTGGAGGCCGCGGGTTCGAGTCCCGTCACCCTCGCTTGACCACCCGTTGATCCCGCGCCGGCGCAGCGATCCGGCGGCCCCCGGCATGCACGCCGTGTCCATCTGGTTCCCCAGCCGCCGCCTCGATCCAGGAGCGGCGCTCGTCACGGGGGCGGCCAGTGGGCTGGGCCGGGCACTCGTCGAGTCGCTGTTCCGCGCCGGCTGGCGGGTGGCGGCCACCGACCTGCCGGAGGCGCTCCAGGCGGCGCGGCTCGACGCCGGCATTCTGGCGCTGCCGCTCGACGTCCGCGACGCCGTTGCCTGGCGCGATCTGCGTGACCGGCTGAGGTCCGACTGGCCGACGCTCGACCTGCTCGTCAACGCGGCCGGCGTCGGCGCCACCGGCGAGGTGGGCACGCTCCCGGAGGCACAGTGGCGGCGGGTCCTCGACACGAACCTGCTGGGCACGGCGCTGGGCTGCGAGACATTCCTGCCCTGGCTGCGGGAGCATCCGCGCCGGTCGCACGTGGTGAACGTGGCCTCGATCGCGGCCATCCTCTCCGTTCCCTCGATGGCGGCCTACTCGGCCAGCAAGGCCGGCGTGGTGGCGCTTTCGGAGGCGATCGCCGCCGAGTGCGCCCGAGGCCGCCCCGGCGTGACGGTGGTCTGCCCCGGCTTCTTCCGGTCCGGCCTTCTGGGCACCTGGCACTTCACGTCGTCCGTCGAACGCCGCGAGGCGGAGCGGCGCATGGCGGTCACTCGCTGGACGTCGGAGCGGGTGGCCGGCCGCGTGCTGCGGGCCGTGCACCGCAACCGGCGTTACGTGGTCGTGGGCCTGCGTGCCCGCTGGCTGTGGCGGCTCAAGCGACTGGCGCCGCGGGCGGCAACCGCCCTGGTCCGCCGCGTCTACCGCCGCCTGCCCCGCTGACCGTCCGGCCCGCCCCCGGCGGCGCACGACTTCGCTGCCGGGATGTGCTACCGTGTGCGGCGGCGCCGTCGCGGGGGCGGTCGCCGACCCGTTTTTTCTCCACGGTTCCACGCCTCCAGGAACACGCCACCATGTCGACCTCGACCCGGATGCATCGCCGTCGTTTTCTCGGCACGGGCCTGTCGGCCGCCGCCATCGCGCCCACCGTCATCCCCTCCTCGGCGCTCGGACTCGACGGCGCCGTGCCCCCCAGTGAGCGGATCGTGGTGGGCGGCATCGGCATCGGCAATCGCGGCACCTACGACCTGGGCTGCTTCCTGGAGCAGAAGGACGTGCAGTTCGCCGCCGTGTGCGACGTCAAGGAGGCCCGTCGTCAGGCCGTGAAGAAGATGGCCGACGACCGCCAGAAGAACACCCAGTGCACGATGCACGTCGACTTCCGCGAACTGCTCGACCGCAACGACATCGACGCCGTGCTCATCGCCACCGGCCCCAACTGGCACGCCCTGGCCGCCGTGACCGCGGCCAAGGCGGGCAAGGACGTGTACTGCGAGAAGCCCTGTTCGAAGAACATCGCCCAGAGCCTGCTGCTGCGCGACACGTTCCGGCGCACGGGCCGCGTGTTCCAGGCGGGCACGCAGCGGCGCAACCTGCCGCATTTCGCCTTTGCCTGCGAACTGGCCCGCACCGGACGACTGGGGAAGATCAAGCGGGTCTACGCGCATCCCGCGGGCATGAGCGCCGCCACCAGTGGTTGGCTGCCGCCGGAGCCGGAACCGGCCCGCGAGGTGGTCGACTGGGACATGTACCTCGGCCCCGCCGCCTGGCGGCCCTTCAACAAGCGTTTTCTGGACGGCTTCAATTTCGAAAAGGGGGGCGGGTTGGTGGGTGGCGGCGTGTTGGAGTGGGGATCGCACTGCGTCGATCTCTGCCAGTGGGCCGTCAATGACCGCTCGCCGCCCTCCTCCTACGATCCGCCCAAGGACGGCCAGCTCGTGTCCCGCTACGACGACGGGGCGGAACTGATCTTTCGCGAGAAGGGCTGGATTCCGCTGGGCTCCTGCCCGGTGCGGTTCGAGGGCGAGACGGGCTGGGTGGAGGCCGGAGACAGCGGCAAGATCGTGCTCAGTTCGCCGGAGTTGATGGCCGGCCGCACGGTGGCCGAGATCGGTGGCTATCCGGCCACGTTCCACGTGCGCGAATTCCTCGACTGCGTGAAATCCCGGGGCCGCACGAAGGGCAACGCCGACGCGGCCTGCAACGCTCACATCGCCTGCCACGCCGCCAACATCGCCATCTACCTGGGACGCACCGTCCGCTACGACACGGCGAAGCACGAGTTCATCGACGACGCCGCGGCCAACCGCCTGCGTTCCGAGGCCCTGCGCGAGCCGTGGCTGATGTGAAGCCGCTGCGGCCGCCTGCATCCCCCTTGTCCGACTCCCCCTGGAAGCTGATTGCCATGTCCATGATCCGCCTCATGCTCGCCGCCGCCCTGGTCGCGGCGCCGGGTCTCGTTCCTTCCGCGCTGCGGGCCGACGACGCGGGCCGCGAAGCCGAACTCCTCGCCGTGCTCCGCTCGGACAAGCCCGAGGCCGACAAGGCCCTGGCCTGCAAGGGGCTCGCCGTGCACGGCAGCGCCGCGGCCGTGCCCGATCTGGCCAAGCTGCTCGACAACGAGCGGCTCGCCTCGTGGGCGAGGATTCCGCTGGAGGCGATCCCCGACACCGCCTGCGACGCGGCCCTGCGCGACGCGGCCGGCCGGCTCTCCGGAAAACTGCTGGTGGGCGTCGTCAACTCGCTGGGCGTGCGCCGCGACGCGGCGGCTGTCGACCTGCTCGCCACACTGGCCCTCGACCCGCAGCAGGACGCGGCCGTGGCCGGCCCCGCCGCCATCGCGCTGGGCAAGATCGGCACGGTGGCCGCGGCCGCACCGTTGGACAAGGCACTGGCGTCGCCGGCCGCAGCAGTGCGTCTGGCGGCAGCCGAGGGCTGCGTGCTCTGCGGCGAGCACGTGCTGGCGGCGGGCAAGACCGCGGAGGCCGTGCGGCTGTTCGAGGCCGCGCGCAAGGCCGACGTGCCCGCGCGCCGGAAGCACGAGGCGACGCGGGCCCTGATCCTGGCCCGTGGAGCCGGCGGTGTGCCGCTGCTGCTGGAACTGCTCGCCGCCGATGACCGTGCCAGTCGCACCATGGGTCTGGTCGTGGCCCGCGAACTGCCGGGCGCTGAGGCCGACACGGCCCTGGCAGCCCTGCTGGGCACGGCGTCCCCGAACCTTCGTCCCCTGCTCGTCGAGGCCCTCGCCGACCGTGGTGGCGCCATCGTCCGCGCCGCCATCGTGCAGGCCGCCGCCAAGGGCGACCGCGACGTTCGCCTGCCCGCCGTCCGGGCCCTGGGCCGCGTCGGCGACGCCGGCAGCCTGGCCCCACTCCTGGAATTGGCCGTGGGCGACGACGCGGAATTGGCGGCGGCCGCCGCCGACGCCATCGCCGGGCTGCCGGGCGACGGGATCGACGCCGCGATCAGCCGGCAGATTCCCTCGTCCAGCGGCAAGAAGCTCGTCATGCTCCTCAACCTCGCCGCCCAGCGCCGCATCGACGTGCTGCCGCAGGTGCTGGAGGCGGTCCAGTCACCCGACGCCGCCGTACATGCCGCCGCGCTGGCGACGCTCGGCGAGATCGTCGATCTGGAACGCCTGCCGGTGCTCGTGCAGCAGGCGGTCAAGCCCCGCGACGAGGCCGACGCGGCTGCCGCGCTCAAGGCCCTGAAGACGGCGTGCGTGCGCATGCCCGACCGCGACCGCTGCGCCGGCACGCTGGCGGCCGCGCTCGACGCGGCCCCCGACGCGACCAAGATCGCGCTGCTCGACATCATCGGCGAGGTGGGTGGCGGCCGGGCGCTCGAGGCCGTGGCGGCGGCGGCCCGCAGCGGCGACGAGAAGCTGCAGGATGCGGGCACGAGGCTGCTGGGCGCCTGGATGACGGCCGACGCCGGGCCGGTGCTGCTGGATCTTGCCAAGACGATGCCGCAGGGCAAGTTCCAGGACCGGGCCTTCCGCGGCTTCCTGCGCATCGCCCGCCAACTCGGCGGCACGCCCGACCAGAAGGCGGCGCTCTGCCGGCAGGCGTTCGCGGCGGCCCGGGATGCCGACGAAAAGCTGTTCGTGCTGGAGGCGATCCGCTCCGTGCCGGCGGCCGACACGCTGGCGCTGGCCGTGGAGGCCGGTGCCGCAGCCGAGCTCCGCGAAGCGGCCCGCTTGGCCGCGGCCGACATCCTCACCAAGACGGGCGATTCGATCCCGGGCGGCTGGGAGAAGGCGGCTCCACTGGGCGTCAACCGGCTGAAGATCGAGATCGTGTCGGCTACCTACGGCGCCGGCGAGGTGCAGCGCGACGTGAGCGATGCGCTCCGCAAGCGGGTCGGCCCCACGCCGCTGATCTCCATGCCGTCGCCGGCCTACAACACCTGCTTCGGCGGCGACCCGGCCCCGGGCACCGCCAAGAAGCTCACGATCCGCTACACGATCGACGGCAAGGCGGGTGAGGCGGCGTTCGCCGAGGACGCCCCGATCGTGCTCCCGTTGCCCTGACGGCGGCAGGCTGCGGACCGCGTCTGACGCCCGCTGGGGCCAAAAACACCCGCGGCATCGCGACGTGTCACTCGAGTTCCTGCAGCCAGGCCCTGATGTCGTTTTCGTACTCGCTCGCCAGCCCGCCCACGATCAGCTGGCGGTGAAAACTGGCGGCGCCCCCCTTCTTCAGGTCGGCGTCCTCCGCGCTGGGGAAACGCCGGTCCGGATCCGGTGCCACCAGGCCGCGGCAGAAGCTCATCAGCAGTTCGTTGCAGGTGACCTCCGCCGGCAGCACCTGCGGCAGCCGCTGCGCCAGCGACCGCTTGGCCTCGAGCAGGTCGCGGAACGAATGCAACCCCGCGAAGGGTGGCTGGCCGGAGAGCATCTCCACGAGCACGTAGCCCAGGCTGGCCAGGTCGGACCGCGGCGTGTTGTCGCGGCCCTCCAGCACCTCGGGGGCCGCGTAGGCGGGCGTGCAGGTGCGCGTGGGAGGCAGGTCGTCGATGGCGTGTGCCGATCCGATGTCGATGATCTTCGCGTTGCCAGTCCGCTTCACCATGATGTTGGCGGTCTTAATGTCGCCGTGCACGATCCCCTCGCGGTGCAGCGCCGCCAGGGCGGCCAGGCACTCGCGGACGATGGCGATGGCCACGCCCGGCTTGAGCCGCGACTGCTGCGGCCCGGCGGTCACGATCACGTTGTTGAGGTGGCGCCAGCGATCCTCATCGACGCTGGCCCGCGTGCGCTCCAGCAGTTCGGGCGCCAGCAGTCGCGACAGGTCGTAGCCGTCGATCCACTCCATCTCCATGATGCGGATGCGCCGCTGCTCGACGAAGTTCTGCACGTCGAGGAGGTTGTCCTGCTGGATCTGCGCTACCCGGGCGGCCACCTTGGCAATGCGGCACATCGCCTCCACATACTGCTCCTCCGAGCCGTAACGCTCCGGCGAGAAGATCTTGATGGCCACGGGCAGCGTGAAGCCGTCGGTGCCGCGCCGGGTGGTGAGGAAGACGATGCCCTGACCGCCGGCGCCCAGCCGGCGCGACAGCGTGTGGTACTCGGTCCAGTTGAGCCGCCCGGCGCCGAGGATTTCCGTGTAGCGGGCCAGCAGCTCCTCCGGGCACGGGCTGCCCACGGCGCCGCTGGCGGAGATCGTGGGCCGTTCCTCGCGCAGGATCGTCGTGCTCATGGTTTCCTGCTCGTGGTGCGCCGGCCTGGTGGCGTGGCGTGGGGGTCCAGAGTGCCGCTCAACCTTGGTCGCCGGCGGCGGGCGGCTCGGGGAACCCCAGCCGCTTGTCGACGAGATTCCGCAACGGCATCCCCCGCTGGTGCCTGAAAAGATTGTCGCAGAAAAAGTTGGTCATTGCATCGATCCGGCGCGCGGACTGGCCGCCCACGTGCGGCGTGATCAGCAGGCGGGGCGCCGTCCAGAGCCGGCTCTCGGGCCGTGGCGGCTCCTCGGGGGTGACGTCGAGGGCCGCCGCATCGAGCCGCCCGCTCTCCAGGGCGTCGACCAGGGCGTCCTCGTCGACGAGCGCGCCCCGGCCCACGTTCACGAGGATCGCCCCCGGCTTCATCCGCGCGAGGGCGGCCGAGTCGATCATGTTCCGCGTCTGCGGCGTGAGGGGCGGGCAGAGGAAGAGAATGTCGGATCGTTCCAGCAGCGTGGGCAGTGCCTGCGGCGGTCCCAGGAACTCGACCGCGGGGGGCTTGCGCACCGGGAACCAGTCGGTGGCCAAGATGCGCACCCGAAAGGGTGCCAGCACCTCCACGAGCCGGCGACCGTTGCCGCCCAGGCCCACGATGCCCACCGTGGCGTCGGTGAGGTCGCGGGTCGGCCGGCGCACGAACTCCCGTCGCCGCTGCTGCTCGAGGAACAGCTGGAAGCGTCGCGTGCAGGCGATGGCCATCCCCAGCGCGTGCTCGGCCACCTGGTCGGCCAGCACGCCCGAAGCGCTGGTGACGACGATGGGCGAATCGACCACCGCAGGCACGAGGCAGTGGTCGAGCCCGGCGGCGGACGACTGAATCCATTGCAGCCGGCCCCGGGCGACGACCTCGTCCCAGGGCACGGGCACCTTGGGATGTCCGCAGAAGATGTCGGCGTCGGGCAGTTCAGCGGCCACGCCGTCCTGGCCGGCATCGACCAGCGTGGCGCTGGGCACGACGGCCTGGATCTGGGCGACGTGTTTCGCCTCAACGGGATAGCAGAGCACGATCCTCATGGGGCGGGGTTTTCGCAGGCGGGCGGCCAGGATGGCAAGCGGCGGGCCGGCGGAGGGGCTGGGCAGCCGGCTTTTGCCCGCCAATCCCCCGGGCCCCACGGCGGTCCGGTGCTCGTGGCTTGCCCTCCACGGAATCGGGGGTTCAATTCATACTGTGAGACTTCCGTGTGGCCCGTGCGGCCGCGTCGACGTCGCCCCCACCCCCGCAAGGCATCCCCGATGCGTGCAACGCTCCTCACCGTGGCCGCCCTGGCGTTCCTGCGCATCGTCCTCGGCCTGCACTTCTTCCTGGAGGGGCTGAGCCACCTCCGCGACCCCGACTGGTCGAGCGCCGGCTTCCGCAAGGCGGCGGTGGGTCCTCTGGCCGAAACCTACCGTTCCCTGCTGCCCCAGACCGGCGATTGGTCGGGCACCTTGGGCGCCGCCGACACCCGCCCGGTCGACGAGGCCGCCAAGGCTTGGCAGGAGAGCGTCGTGGCCTCGTGGCGGAAACTGCTCGATGCCCGCATGAAAGCCCTGCCGCTCGACGCCGCGGCCAAGGCCGCGTCCGAACAGGATCTCGAGGCCGCCCGCGAGGAACTATCCGCCTACGTGGCCGACATCGCCGACGACCTCGGCGACTACCGGCTGCAGGTGGTCCGCCTGGCCGCCATGGAGCGGAAGCCCGGTGCCACGCAGATTCCCTTCGAGCGCGAGCGGGTGGCGCAGAAGCGGAAGGAACTCGCCGGCCAGACCGGCGGCTGGATGGCCGGCGCCGCGGCCATCGGCCGCAAGCTCGAGGGCCGTTGGGACGACCGCCTGCCCGGCGACGCCGAACGCAACCGCGTGGCCGCCGCCCTGCCCCGCTCCACGCTCTGGCAGGGTGATCGCTTCGTGAGTTGGTCGTTGCTCACGATCGGCGCCTGCCTGGTGGTGGGGCTGTTCGTGAAGTTCAATGCCATGGGGGCCGCCTGCTTCCTGGCCACGGTCGTGGCCGCCCAGCCCTTCTGGGTCACGGGCGCCCAGGCCACGTACAACCAATGGGTCGAACTGGCCGCCCTGCTCGCCGTCGCGGCGTTGCCCAAGGGCGGTTGGAGCGGCCTCGATTACTTCCTCCCGTCGTGGTGCCCGATGGCGGCCTGCTGCCGCGGCGGTTCCACGACCACACCCCCGGGAACGAGCCGATGAACCTCAGCGAAGCCCAGAAGCAGATCGGCAAGGAGAACTTCTCCGACGTGGTCTCGATCACGCGCCGCGACTTTCTCACCGGTGCGGTGGCGGCCGGCGTGGCCAGCGGTGCGGGGCTGGGATCGATCTACTTCGGCTACGGCCGCAGCGTGGGCGACCCGCTGCGTGTGGGCGTGCTGGGCACGGGCGACGAGGGCAGCGTGCTCCTCGGGGCACACAACCCCGAATACATGAACGTCATCGCCATCGCCGACATCCGTCCCTACAACGTGTTCCGCGCCTTCCACGGCGACGTCTCCAGCCCCAGCGCCAACACGGCCCGGCCCGGGCTGATGAGCAAGTACAAGTGGTCGACCGAGGATGCCGCCCGCGAGAAGGTCAAGGTCTACGGCGCCTACGAGGAGCTGCTGGCCGACCCCGACGTGGAGGCCGTGGTGATCGCCCTCCCCCTGCACCTGCACGCCGAAGCCGCCATCAAGGCGATGCGGGCGGGCAAGCACGTGCTCACCGAGAAGCTGATGGGTCACAGCATCCACGAGTGCAAGGAGATGGGCCGCGTCTCGCGCGAGACGGGCAAGTTGCTGGCCACCGGCCACCAGCGGCACTACAGCATCCTCTACGACAATGCCGTGCACACGATCGGCAAGGCCCGGCTGATCGGCGACCTGCATTCGATCCGCGCCCAATGGCACCGCGGCAACCTGCCGGGCAACGACTCCTGGAAGCCGGCCCTGCCCGGTGACGAGTCGCTGGCCAAGCGGCTGGCGGGTTGGAAGAAGGAGCTGGAAACGGCCAAGGCCTCCGACGTCGACGCCCTGCGCAAGCGGATCGCCCAGCTCGAGGCCCAGATCGCCGACAAGGCGCTCGACGCCTCCACGTATGGCTACACGGAGATCAAGCTCCCCGACGGCACGCCGCGGTCGCCGATGGAGGAACTGATCCGCTGGCGGCTCTGGAACCGCACCGGCGGCGGCCTGATGGCCGAGCTGGGCAGCCACCAGCTCGACGCGGCCGGCATCTTCGTCTCGGCGATGCACGGCGAGGGGAAGAAGGTCAAGCCGCTCACGGTCACGGCCGTAGGCAACCGCAGCATCTTCCCGGCCGACCGCGAGATCGAGGACCACGTGTACTGCATGTACGAATACCCGGCGCCGGGCTACGACGAGGACAAGAACAAGAAGATCGTCGTCACCTATTCGTCGATCAACGGCAACGGCTTCGGCGAGTATGGCGAGGTGGTGATGGGCACCAAGGGCACGCTGGTGCTGGAGCGGGAGCAGGAAGTGATGCTCTACAAGGGCTCCGCCAAGGACACCCGCGTGACCGTGGCCAAGGCCAAGGACGGCAGCCCCACGCTCGACACCACGGAGAGCGGCGCCGGCGGCGGTGCCGCCGCGGCCAGTGCCGGCCCGGGCGGCAATGCCGCGCCTCCGTCCCGCGGCTACACGGAGGAGATGGAGCACTGGGCCTGGTGCATCCGCAATCCCGCCCCGGAAAACCAGCCCCGTTGCAAGCCGGAGGTGGCGATCGCCGACGCCGTGATCGCGCTGGTGAGCAATGTGGCGCTGGCGAACCCGGAGAAGCAGGCCCGCATCGAGTTCAAGCCGGAGTGGTTCGACATCGCCAGCGACGAGACTCCCGAGGGCGAGAAGCCCGACGTGACCCGCTCCCGCTACAAG
>QWPN01000066.1 GCA_003671185.1 Planctomycetota bacterium | reverse complement strand
TCGAAGTGCGCCGGCGCACCGCCGGCTTCGGCCACGGCGATGAGCCGGTCGACGGTGTCGTCGCTGACGGGCCGGCGGTAGCCCCGCTCCAGGAGCGGGCGCAGCGTGCGTTGCAGGTGGTCGCCGCGGGCGTCCGGGTTGTCGGGTGGCGGACCGGCCGGAAACAGTCGACGCACGTTCTCCGCGTAGCGGCTGGCGTTCCCCTTCTTCTCCGGCCGGACGGCGGCCACGCGGTCGGCGATGCGGGCGGCGAGCGACAGGTATTTCTCCAGGAGGAGCGGCGAGAGCGTGAGCACCTCGCCGATCGTGTCGAAGCCGTGCCCCGTGTCGTCGGCGGGAAGGTCGTCGAGGAGATCGGCGTCGATGCCGGTCAGATCCCGGACGGTGTTGGCGTACTCGTGGCGGTTGAGCCTGCGCAGGACGACCCGGCCGGGGTCGGGTCGGTCTGGGTCGACGCCCAACACGTCCTGCAGCACGAACTGCAGCATGCGGCCGCGCTGCTCCTGGGTGGGCTGAGGCTCGTCGACGGGCGGCATCGTCTCCACTCGCAAGTTCCGCCACACGGCGAGCCAGGCGGCGTGGTCGGGGGACTGCGTGTCCGCCGCCGTGCCACCGGCAGCGATCCGCTCCAGCAGCGGGCCGAGCGCTATGCCTCCTTCTTCGGCACCGTCGCAGTGACACTCGCCGCAGAACTGGCGGATCAGCCGCGGTGCTTCCGGATCCGCGGCCCCGGCCGCGTCGGTCTGCAGCGCGATCAGGCAGGCGGCGGAGAGGAGCGCCGCCGGAAACCGAACCAGATGTGCTCGCGCGCTCTCAGGCCGCATGCGCTCCACCCTACCCCAAGATCGGAACGGCTACCAAAGCCGGGTTCATCCGGGCGTGCCCTCGCAGCCGCGGTCATCGTGCCCCTGTTGCCCGGGCGGGGAGGGAGGCGGGAACTTCGTGGCATACAGGGCGATGGCGGCCGTCATCAGGGCCGCGGCCATCACCCGTCGCAGGAGCGTGCCCCGGTCCACCCGCTCCTCGAGTTCGTGCCAGCCGAGGTGCCCGAGCGCCGCGCCGATCACGATGGCCATCACGCCTCGCGTCGACTGCAGGATGTTGCCGAACACGGCGCCCAGCAGGCCGAAGCAGGCATACAGGGCCACCATGCTGCCCAGCCACGCCGCCGCGTACCAGCCGGCGGCCCGCCAGTCCTGCCCGTCGCGCGGCCTGGTCCGCGGCACGACCAGGAGCAGCACGGCCGCAACGCCGCAGGTCACGTAGGTGAGGCTCATCGCCAGCATGCCGGCCCACAATCGCGCTCCTGGGCCGGCGCCGTGCGACCGACCCCCCTGCAGACCGTCGATCAATCCCACGATGCACAGGTCGGCGACGGCGAACGCCAGGCAGGTGACGAGCACGAGCGCGAGCGCAGCAGGCGCGATCCCGCCGCCGCGCTGCAGCAGTGCGGCGGCGGCCAGGCCCAGGGCCACCGCGGCCCATTGCCAGGCGTCGAGCGGGTCTCCAGGCAGGCAGGTGACGATCGCGGCGAGCATGCCGATCTTGAGTCCCAGCAGTGGTGCGATCCGCGACGCCGGCGCCAGCCGCAGGGCGGCGAACAGCGCGCCCTGTCCCACCAGGTAGCAGCACGTCGAGCCCGCCAGTGCCGGCAGCCAGGCGGCCGCCGGCGGCGTCACCGGTCCGGCCAGCCACACCAGCGGCAGGCACACGGCCGCCATCACCACGTGGGCGCAGACGAGCAGACGCAGGGCGTCGCCACCCGGTCGCCCGGCGTGGTGCCGCGACACGAGATACGACACCGCGCTCAACAGCGCCGCGGCCAAACCCGCGGCCACCCCCAGGCCGAGCCTGCCCTCATCCATGCCTGGGTTCCGTCATCCGCCTCGCTCGCGGCGCAGCGAATCCTTGAGGCTGATGAAATCCGAGAGCAGGAAGATCACGGTGAAGAAGGCCAGCACAACCTCCAGCAACGTGACGACCTTGGCAGCGGCCGTCTGGGGCAGGATCTCGCCGAAGCCGAAGAAGGAGAAATTCAGCACGCTGTAGTAGAAGCAGTCGAAGAACACGGCGGCCGACGACATGCCCGCGGCGAAGCCGCTGAAACTCCCCTCCTCGGCCACCTCCAGGAGCCAAAAGTCGAGCGCGAACGACAGCGTGATCTGCGTCATGTTCACGCCCATCAGGGCCAGGAAACGGTGGTAGGGAAGTTCCTGGGACGTGGCCTGGAGGATGTGCTGCAGGTTTTCGGTGAGGAACCAGGCCGTCTTGGCGATTGCCACGGCCGCGACGATTCCGCATACCGCGACGGGGGACACGAGGCCGCCGGACCAGATGCGGTGCACGGCCGCCGCCACCAGGGCGATGATCACGACCTCGGCCGACTGCCGGACGGCTTGCCGGATCGCGCCTCCGCGGGGCGGGCTCGGATGCGGGCTGTGGGGGACTGGCACGGTGCGGGACCCTCGGTTCTGAAAGCGTACCCTGCCGTCGGGCCTGGAGCCGGGCCGGCAATCCTTTCGCAGCCGGTGCGGCCGGAACGACCGGAACGGGCTGCCGGGGCCCGCGGCTTCGCGCGGCCAGCCGGGCTGAAACCGGGCTGTAGAGTTGCTGAGGAACGCCCCGCCCGAGGAAGTCCGCATGGCGATCGTCGACCGCCCCGCCAACCAGCGTTTTTCCACCGTCGCACGCGCTGGCGGCAGGGTGCTCGACGATGCGCCGGTGGCCACCACTCTGCCGCGCGATCGTGTCCGTGACCTGACGGCCCTCATGCTCCTGGCAGGGTGCGTGTTCCTCGTCGCCGCGCTGGCCACGTTCGATGCCGGCGACCCGCCGGCGTCCCGCGTCTTTCCCGCGCAGACGCGGGCCACGAATGCGTGTGGCATGATCGGCTCCACGATCGCCGCCGGGCTCTACGAGGCCCTGGGACTGGGGGCCTGGATGGTCGCGGCCCTGCTGGCCGGACTCGACTGGGCGCTCCTGAGGAGGCGCCCATTGCCCGACCTGCCGCTGCGCACGGCCGCCGCTGCACTGGCGCTGGCCGCCGTCTGCACGCTGCTCACGATGTTCCTGCCCGACTGGGTGGAGCGGCCGTTGTGGGGGCCGGGAGGCCGGATCGGCGGGCTGGGCCGCCTGTTCGCCGAGACCTACCTGGCCCGCACCGGCGCCGCGATCATGGTCACGGCGGTGGCGGCGGGCGGATTGTTCGTGGCCGCCGACACCGCGATCCTCTGGGGCGTGCGCGGCGTGGCCATGGCGGGCGCGGCGGCGCTGACCGCCCTCGGCTCGCTGGGCCGGCGCCTGGCTGCGGCGCGGTCGGCGGTTCCGGCCGTTCCCGTCGACTCCACGGTCGGGTCCCCCGGCCTGCGCGGCCGCCGACCCTGGGACACGTCTGTTGCTGACGGTGACGACGAGGATGCAGTCGACGGAGCCGGGAGCGACGACGACCTGAACGAGCCCACGATCCGCGTCCGCCGCCGCGAGGCGCCGGCCGTCGTCGACGACGTGGAGGACGACGATGCCGACGTGACCAGCGGCCACGCTGATGCAGCCGCAGCGGAAGCGGAGGAGTCGGAGGAGGAACCCTCGGCGCCGGCGGTGCCGATCCGCACGCGGTCCAGCCGGCGCAAGCCCGTGGAGCAGCTCGAACTCTCGCCCGATCCGGTGGCCGATTACGAACTCCCCAGCCTCGACCTGCTCCTGCCCACGGAATACCTGGAGCTCGACCAGCAGGAGCAGGAGGTCCGCGACCGGGCCAAGGTGCTGGAAAAGACGTTCGCCGAGTTCGGGTTCAAGGTCCGCGTCGTCGAGATCGAGACCGGCCCGGTGATCTCGCAGTACGAGATCGAACTCGAGGCCGGCCTGCGGCTGGCCAAGATCACGAACCTGGCCGACGACCTGGCGATCGCCCTGCGCGTGCCGAGCGTGCGCATCGTGGCCCCCATCCCCGGCAAGAACTCGGTGGGCATCGAGGTTCCCAACACCACCCGGCAGATGGTCCGGCTCCGCGAGGTGATCGAGGAGACGCAGGCCAAGAGCCGGACGATGAAGATCCCGATCTACCTGGGCAAGGACGTGGCCGGCAACCCCATGGTCGTCGACATGGCGAGCCTGCCCCACCTGCTGATCGCCGGCCGCACCGGCACCGGCAAGAGCGTGTGCCTGAATTCGATCATCGTCTCCATGCTCATGACGCGCCGGCCCGACGAGGTGCGCATGTTGATGATCGACCCCAAGATGGTCGAACTGACGCCCTACAAGTCGCTGCCACACCTCATGCACCCGGTGGTCACCGACATGAAGAAGGCCGAGGCCATCCTGGCCTGGGCCGTGGAGAAGATGGAGCAGCGCTACGCCCTGTTGGCCAGCGCCGGCGTCCGGCACCTCACGCAATACAACCAGCTGGGCCGCGACGAACTCCTGCGCCGCATCGGGCCCGCGAGCGAGGAGGAGGCCGCCGCCATCCCCACCACCATGCCCTTCATCGTCATGATCGCCGACGAGATCGCCGACATGATGATGACCGCCGGCAAGGAGATCGAGCAGTACATCATCCGCCTGGCCCAGAAGAGCCGGGCCGTGGGCATCCACCTCATCCTGGCCACGCAGAAGCCCACGGTCGACGTGATCACGGGCCTCATCAAGAGCAACCTGCCGGCGCGGATCGCCTTCCAGGTGGCCAGCCGCACCGACAGCCGCGTGGTGCTCGACGAGTGCGGTGCCGACCGCCTCCTGGGCAACGGCGACATGCTCTTCCTGTCGCCGGGCACGAGCCAGATCCTGCGCGGCCAGGGCACGTTCGTCAGTGACGACGAGATCGGCAGCGTGATGGCCGCCATCGGCACCAGCGAACCGCAGTACGCGGCTGAGCTGGTCAACTTGCAGCCCGCCGCCGCCGGCGACGCCCCCAAGGGCGGGCCGAGCCCCAAGGATCGCGACGAACTCTACGACGCGGCCGTGGAGGTGGTGATCCGCGAGGGCCGGGGCAGCGTGTCGCTGCTGCAGCGGGCGCTGGGGGTGGGGTATGGCCGCGGAGCCCGGCTTATCGACTTCATGGCCGAGGATGGGGTCGTGGGCCAGTACGCCGGATCGCAGGCCCGCGAGGTGTTGATCACGATGGAGCAGTGGGCGGACCGCAACGGCACCGATCCCCTGCCCCCGGACCCGGCTCCGCGACGCCTCAAGATCCAGCCGCACGCCGGCGAGGCGCCGCCGTCAGCGGCGGGTTTCGCAGCCCGCCTGTCCGACGACTCCTTCGACGACGAGGATGACTCGTCGCACGACGAATCGGGTGACGAATACGGGGATGACGACGAGTCGGCCAATGACGGCGATCACTCGCACGAGGCGTGAACGCGCCACGATGCTGCGGGGTTGACGGGCCGGCTTTCAGGCTGAAAAAGCCGTTTTTTTGACCCTGGCCCGTCGCCTGCTTAGGATCGCCGGTCCCCCAAGTGGGCGAACCGTCGTGGGCTATCTGCACAGGCCCCGGTTCCTGACGTCAGCAAGCACCCCGGAGCCCCGTCCCATGCCGTTTGCCAGCCAGAAGCCCGCCATCACCTCGCGCACCGCACGGCAGTCCCGTCGCAGTCGCCGCCACGAACTGACCGGTGGGGAATCGCTCGAGTCGCGCCTGGCCCTCACCCAGACGGTGGGTCTGATCAGAAACGAGACGGCCAGCGTGTCTCCCGGATACACGCTTTTTGGCAATAGCATGAGCCCGCAGACCTATCTGATCGACACCAATGGAGAGATCGTGAACAGCTGGACCGGCGCCGGCGGCCAGACGTCGTCGTATCTCCTGCCCAACGGCAATCTTCTCCGCAACACCACCAAGCCGCAGGGTCGCGTCTACGGCAGCAACGGCAGCACCGGACTCATCCAGGAACTCCGCTGGGACGGCACGGAGGCTTGGCGGTTCGAGCTCCAGACTGCGACGTACCAGCTTCACCATGACGCCATCAAACTGCCCAACGGCAACGTGTTGGCGATCGCCTGGGAGCGGTTCCAAAAGGACGACGCGATCAGCATGGGCCGCAATCCCAAACTCCTCAATCCCGCGACCAACAATGAGATCTGGGCGGAGGCGATCTTCGAGATCAGGGTTGACTACACCGACGGCGTGAGCGACATGACCGACGTGGTCTGGGAGTGGCATCTCACCGACCACATCGTCCAGAACTTCGACAGGACCAAGGCGAACTACGCGGCCGTCAGGGCGAACCCGCAGCTCGTGAATTTCAACTACGTGCCCCGCGGCATCGGTGCCGACACCCACATCGCCGACTGGGCCCACTTCAATTCGATTGCCTACAACGACGAACTCGACCAGATCATCGTTTCCTCGCGGGAGTTCAGCGAGATCTGGATCATCGAGCACAGCGCATCGTCGGCAATCGCCGCGGGCCACACGGGTGGCCGTTACGGACGGGGCGGCGACCTGCTGTGGCGGTACGGGAATCCCGCCTCGTGGAGCGCCGGGCTCCGGTCGAATCAGGTCCTTCAGTTCCAGCATAATGCCCATTGGATTCCCGATGACCACCCGGGCGCCGGGAACATCATGGTGTTCAACAACGGGTGGAACCGGCCCAGTGGCGCTTCGTTCTCGAGCGTGTTGGAGTTGGTTCCTGGAAAGACCGCCGCCGGGGCCTATCGCTATGGCCAGGCGACGATCGCCTGGAGCTATGCAGCCCCGAATCCGGCTAACTTCTTCGCACCGATCATCTCGGGTGCCCACCGGCTGCCGAACGGCAATACGCTGATTGACGAGGGAACGCGGGGTCGGATATTCGAGGTCACTCCCGCCAAGCGGATCGTCTGGACCTACGTGAACCCGGTGGCGATGGGCGTGCCGCTGAGGCAGGGCACCGCGCTGCCGAAACTTACGATCTCGACGGGCCTCAATGGCACACCACGGCTGTTCCAGAACC
>QWPN01000135.1 GCA_003671185.1 Planctomycetota bacterium | reverse complement strand
GCAGTCGGGCCACCGATTCGAGGGCCGCATCACCGAGATTCGACGAGCGCCGCAGGTTGAGCACCCGCAGACCCTGCAAGGCGGCCAGCGCCGTGGCGCCCTCGTCGGTGATGTCGGTGTTTTCCAGCACCAACTGCCGCAGGCCCTGCATGCGGGCCAGATCCTTCATGCCGCGATCGGTGATCTCGGCCCCCCATAATTCGAGCGACTCGAGCTTGCCGAGGCCTGCGAGCAGGGCGACATCGGCGTCGCTCGCCGGCCGGCCAGCCAGGTCCACTTTGGCCACGCGGCCGGCGCTGTCGTAGGCCACGGTGCCGCCGTGGCCCACGACCATCTTCACCGCCGCCGCCTCGGCCGGCAGCGGGCCTTCCGCCCGCAGTCCGGCCGCCGGCACCAGGCATAGACACGTCGCCAGCACCGCACCGCAGATGCGGAACGCGGGTTTCTGCTTGTGCATGACCATGGGTTCCGCCGTCAAGCCTTCCAGCCGTCGCGGTACGTCGGACGGACGAAGGCCTCGACTTCCGGCGCGTTCTTGGTGACCAGCTTCACGGGATCCCATTCGATCTTCTTGCCGGGTGCGTCGGGGGCCTCGGCCGCCCACACCGCCAGATTCCCCAGCAGGATCGTCTCCGTGAGCGGGCCGGCATAGTCGGGGAAGTTGCTCTTCGCCGGCTCGCCTCCCTTGATCGCCCGCACCCACTCGACGAAGTGGCCCGGGGACTTCTCGAACTGCACGCTGCCCAGGTCGGCATTGGTCTTCAGCTTGAGTTGTCCGTCGCAGTAGTCGCCGGGGGCGTACAGCGAGTCCTTCTCGCCGATCACGAGCACGCCGCTGTTGGCGGGCCGGAAGCCCTGGCCGAACACGGAGAACAGCCCCTGGTCGGGCAGCTTGCCGCCGTCATACCACTTCATCTTCAGGCCCGCCCGCTCACCCAGCGCGGGGAACTCGAAGTCGATCATCGACCACTTGGGATACGTCTCCTTGTTGTGACCGCTGGTCACGGCCTGCACACTGGACGGATCGCGGAGGTTCAACGCCATGAACGGCATGTTGAACGTGTGGCAGGCCATGTCGCCCAGGGCGCCGGTGCCGAAGTCCCAGAAACCGCGCCAGGCGAAGGGATGGTAGCCATTGCCATAGGGACGGGCGGGCGCCGGGCCCAGCCACAAATCCCAACTCAGGTGCGCCGGCGGATTGCCCTCGGGCGGCCGGCCGCCACCCTGCGGCCACACCGGCCGGTTGGTCCAGACGTGCACTTCCTGCACCGGCCCCAGCGCTCCCGACTTGATGAAGGCCGCGGCCCGCCGCAGCGAATCGGAGGCGGTGCCCTGGTTGCCCATCTGCGTGGCCAGTTTCTTCGACTTGGCCAGTTCGCCCAACATGCGGGCCTCGGAGATCGCCCGCGTCAACGGCTTCTGGCAGAAGCAGTGCTTGCCCATACCCATCGCCATCGCGGCGGCGGTGACGTGCACGTGGTCCGGCGTGCTCACCGTGACCGCGTCGCACTCCTTCCCCATCTCCTCGAGCATCGTGCGGAAGTCGGCGTAGGCCTTGGCGCCCTTGAAGGCGTTTTCGGCCCGCTTGAGTTGGTTGGCATCGACGTCGGCGACGGCTACGACCTTGCCGCTACGGCCCGCGTCCGCCGAGTCGCTCGAACCCTTGCCACCGATGCCGATGCAGGCGAAGCGAATCTGTTCGTTGGCGCTCGTCGACTCCTGGGCACGAACCTCGGGGGCGATCCAGTATCCAGCCGCCACTGCCGAGGAGGCCGCGATAAAACCGCGACGCGACGGGGCGGGCAGACGGGACGGGCGCCGATGGGACCGGGGCATGGAAGGCTCCTTGAGGCCTAGGGGTGGGTGAATCGCTGGCGAACGGGCACAGCCCATCCACTCAAAGATGCTACCGTCGCCCGAGTGCAGCCCGCAACTCGCCGCATGCCGCGGCCTGGCCGGCACATGGTCGGGTCGAAATCCCCAGGCATGGTCCGAATCGGCGGCGGAAGTGACCGGCCGCGAACCAAAAAAAGGGTGGCTGACGGGACTCGAACCCGCGACCCTCGGTACCACAAACCGATGCTCTAACCAACTGAGCTACAGCCACCACGAACAGGGCAAAGTGTACCAGATTTTTCGCGGCGTTCCGGCTGCCCCCGCTGGCCGTCAGATCTCGGCGGAGGCGGCCTTTCTGCGCTCCGGTTCCGGCGCTGGCTCGAGTGGCGGCGCGGCCCGCGGCGGGCGTGCTGGCGGCGCTTCTGGCCACGGGGCGCCGCCGCGGCCCAACCGTCCCTGGGCGGCGCGAACCTTGTCGCGGAATTCCTCCGGTACGGCCTCGAGGTCGGCGGCGGTGCCGAGTGGCCCGGCATGAATCTGCTTCCCCGCTGGATCTCGGATCGTCACCGTCAGTGCGCCGTCCTGGTCACGAATCTCGATCGTGCCGTCGGCGTCCGACACCATTGCCATGCCCTGCGACCGCCCCGCTCCAGGGGCCGGCTGCAGTGGGGGAATCGGCGGCAACGGCGGTAGCGGTGGCGGCGGCATGAACCCGTTGGGCGGTACCGCGAAGCCCGGCTGGGCGGCGCGGAGTGCCTCCTCCACGCGTCGCCGAATTTCTTCGGCCAGGCCGTCGGCACCCGGCAGTCCCCCCGGCATTGCCTCCGCGGGCGGAAACGGCTGCCAGGGTCCGCCCGGCGCGACGGGCAACGGCTGCAGCCCGTCGGCCCGTTCCTCGACCGTGGCTTCCACCACCTGCTCCTTGCCGCCGCGCCGGATCGTCAACGACGCCGTGGCGCCGACACCGGCCATGCGCACGAGCGTGTCGAGCTGCTGCGGGCTGCACACGAGTTGATCGTCGAACTTGACGAGCAGGTCGAACTGCCGCAGCCCCGCCTCGCCCGCAGGACCGTCCTGCGCCACGGTTTCGACGAGCAGCCCCACACCGTCGGGCAGATCGACCTGGGCCCGCACCGCGGGCGGCAGCGGCGCGGTCGCGATCCCCAGCGACGGCACCCTGTGCCGCAGCACCTCCAGGCGGGGTTGCGGCATGACCGGCATCGGCTGGGGGAATGCCGGCACGGGCGCTGGAAAGGCCGGCGCCGGCTGCGGCGGCCGCGGCTCCTTCAGGAAGTCGTCGGCACCCGGCAGCGACGTCATGCCCGTCGCCAGCAGGGCGGCCCAGGCCGGGCCTCGCATCGCTCGCCAGATCGTCGGTCTCCACATCGGGCTGCCTCCTTCGGGAACCATTCCCAGCATAAATCAGGCGCCCTGCCGCGTGTCGATCACGATCGTCACCGGCCCGTCGTTGACCAGCGCCACCTGCATGTCGGCCGCGAACACGCCGCGCTGAGGTGGCCGGCCGGTTGCGAGTTCGATGGCCGAGAGCAGGTGTTCATAGAGCGGCACCGCCTCCTCGGGGCGGGCGGCCCGCACGAAGCTCGGCCGGTTGCCGCGGTGCGTGTCGGCCAGCAGCGTGAACTGGCTGACGACGAGCATCTCGCCACCGATCTCGGTGACGCTGCGGTTCATCTTCCCCTCGGCGTCGGCGAAGATGCGCAGGGCCGCGATCTTGGCGGCCAACCGTTCGGCATCCGGCCCGCCATCCCCCTGTTCCACGCCCACGAGCACGAGCAGCCCGCGGCCGATCCGGCCGCTCGACTGGCCGGCGATCGTCACGCTCGCCTCGGCGACCCGCTGCACGACAGCCCGCATACGGAGCAATGTACCCGGGGGCGGCGCCCGCCGCCGCCCAGCGCCGGCCCGCTCCCCCGGGAAAACCTCTGTTCCCGCTGCCCCGGCCGCCGCCTACCATCCGCCACATGCCGTCGCCCATCACCATCTCGCCCCTGCCTGCCGGCCGTGGCCTCGTCGCCGACATCGCCAGCCTGGCGCAGGACATTCCCCTGTTCCCGGTCGACCGCGTGATGCGGCTGGACGGGTTCGCCGCGGCCCGGGCTGCCGCGCAGCAGCGCATCGGCTGGGCGGCGGCCTTCCTCAAGGCCTACGGGCTCGTGGCCCGGGAGATGCCGGTGCTGCGCAGCTGGATCGCCGGCCGTCTGCTGCCCCGCCTGGCGACGAGCGCGGAGAGCGTCGCCGTGCTCGCCGTGAACCGCAGCGTCGGGGACGCGGACCGCCTCTTCTGGGCACGGCTGCCGCGGCCCGAGGCCACGCCGCTGCCCGCCCTGCAGCGATTCATCGACCGCTGCGCGCGGCAGCCGGTCGAGGAGATGTTCAAGCGGCAACTCCAACTTGACGCCCTGCCCCGGCCGCTGCGCAGGCTGATCCTGCGCTGCAATCTCCGCTCCACATCGCCGAAGCGTCCCAGCCGCGTCGGCACCTTCAGTCTGTCGACGCTGGCCGGCCTCCAGGCCAGCAACCGTTTTCACCCCACGCTCTGCACGACGAGCCTGTCCTATAGCCCGCTCGAGCCCGACGGACGCTGCGTCGTGACGTTGATCGCCGACCACCGCCTGCTCGACGGCGCCGCAGTGGCGTTGGCCCTGGCCCGCTTGGAGCAGGTGCTGGAAACGGAGATCAGCGCCGAACTGCGGGCCATCCGCGCGGCTGACGCCGGGGTCAGCCCCGGGCGTCGCGATCGGCCCGAGGCTGGTCGTGGGGCCGATCCCGTAGCCGCCGCCTGATCTCGGCCAGACGTTCCCCGAGGTCGCGCTCCAGGCCGCGGTCGGTCGGTTCGTAGTAGCGCTTCTCCACGCCCAGGTAGTCCTGCGCGGCGATGCCGTCGGGGGCGTCCTGTGAATATTCATAGCCCTGGCCGTGGCCCAGACGCTTGGCACCGGAATAGTGCTTGTCCTGGAGGTGACGCGGCACGGGGATCACGGCCTGCTCGCGCACGTCCCGCCGCGCGGCGGCGATGGCCGTGGTGCAGGCGTTGCTCTTGGGGGCCAGGGCCAGATAGGTGACCGCCTGCGCGAGCGTCAGTTGGCACTCGGGCAGGCCCACGAACTCCGTGGCCTGCATGGCCGCGACCGCGATCATCAGGGCCCGCGGATCGGCGTTGCCCACGTCCTCGCTGGCCAGGATCACCAGCCGCCGGGCCAGGAAGCGCACGTCTTCGCCACCCTCCAGCATCCGCGCCAGCCAGTACAGTCCCGCGTCGGCGTCGCTGCCGCGGATGCTCTTGATGAGGGCGCTGGCGCAGTCGTAGTGCGTGTCGCCGGAATCGTAGGCCAGCGCCTTGCGTTGCACGCTCTCGCGGGCCAGTTCCAGCGTGAACGTCAGCGGCCGTTCGGCGCTGGACAGCACGCCCACCTCCAGCGCGCCCAGGGCCCGACGGGCGTCGCCGTCCGACGTTTCCACGAGAAAGTCGCGAGCGTCGCGGAGCAGCGTGACCCGCTCCGCCCCCAGGCCGTGCTCGCGATCCGCAACGGCGCGGTCGAGGATCGTGCCGACGTCGTCCCGCGACAGCGCCTGCAGTTCGAAGATCCGGCTCCGGCTCACCAGCGCGCTGGTGAGCGCGAAGAACGGGTTCTGCGTGGTGGCGCCGATCAGGGCGATGACGCCGTTTTCCACGTCGGGCAGCAGCACGTCCTGCTGCGCCTTGTTGAAGCGGTGGATCTCGTCGATGAACAAGCACGTGCGCTGGCCGTCGTCCTCGAGCCGGCCCCGGGCGGACTCCAGCACGTCGCGGACGTCCTTCACGCCCGAGGCCGTGGCGGAGAGTTCCAGGAAGCGCCGCCGTGTCTCGTGGGCGATGATCTCGGCGAGCGTCGTCTTGCCGACGCCGGGCGGCCCGTAGAGGATCACCGACCCCAGCCGGTCGGCCTCGATCAGCCTCCTGAGCAGCATCCCCGGCCCCACCACTGCGGCCTGGCCCACGTAGTCGGCGAGTCGGCGCGGCCGCATCCGCGCCGCCAGCGGCGCGGCTCGGGCGACGTTGGCGGCCCGCGATGCGGAGAACAGGTCGGCCATGGGACGCTCCGGCAGCGGGGACGGCGTGGGCCGGGGCCGGTTTCGCCGCGTACTCAGGCCCGCCGCGCCGTCCGCATTGTCTCCACCCCATGCCGGTGCGGAACCCCTGGCCGCGATCATGCGGAGAACCGGGGTGGACGGGGCGCTCTGGGCGGCACGGCAGCCGACCTTGCGGAACGGGGAATCTGCAGCGATTCCGCCGACTTTTCCGATGAAAGAGGTGCGTCCGTGTGGCTCCGGGAAGGAGGTCCGCGCGGGCGGTGGACCGGAGAAGGGCAACGTGGACCGCACGCGGCGGCGGACCCGCGACATCCCCTGGGCGTGCTTGTTGGGGGCACTGCTCGCGGTCTCTCCCTGCGCCTCCGGCCAGCAGGATGCGAGCACCGTGCAGTCGCCGCAGCGCACGGCGATCCTCGAGTTCCCGAATCTCGGCGCCGTTCCCGGCTCGACGGCGCCGCGGCTCGGACCGCTGCCGGGCGCGCTGTCCACGACCTTCGAGCCGGGCGCATCGACGGCGGGTTCGGGCGTGCTCGGCGGCCGCCAACGCACGGGGCGGCTGCCCCGCAGCGGCAAGACGAAGGCGGTGGCCGCGGCGACCGGCGGCATGCAACTCCCCGAGTCGCTCCCCACCCCCGCCGCCCTGCCCGGGTCCGCCGCCGTGCCCGGCTCGCTGCTCGATGCCGCCGTGTTCGCCGACGAGGGGCCGGCCGACGGCCTCACGCTCGACGCGGCCATCGAGCGCATGATGGCGGCCAACCTCGACGTCCGCGCCCTGCGCCACGAACTAACGCAGGCCGATGCCGACGTGCTCACGGCGGGCCTGCGCACCAATCCACTGATCTACATGGACACGCAATTCATCCCCTACGGCACCTTCAACGAACAGCGGCCAGGCGGCCCCACGCAGTATGACGTCAACATCACCTACCCGCTCGATGTGTCCCACAAGCGGCAGGCACGCACGGTGGTCGCGCGCATGGCGCGGTCAACGCTGGAGGCCCAGTTCCAGGACGTCGTGCGCCGACAGATCGACAACGTAGGCCGCGCGTTCGTGACCCTGCAGTCGGCTCGCCTCGACATGCTCACTGCCCAGGCCGCCGTGCGTCGCCGCGAGCACCTGCTCGAGGACATGCGCCTTAACGCCCGACCCGACGACACCACGTCCGCAGATGCCATCGACCACCTGACGCTGGCGCTAGAGCGGTCGCGCACGACCCTGGGGGACACTGCGGAAGCCTTCGAGGACGCCCAGGAAGGCCTGGGCGTGCTGCTCAACCTGACCGCCGCCGAGGCCGCCGCGCTGCAGCCCAGAGGCTCGCTCCGTGGTGCCGTGCCACCGCCGCCTGCCGTCGAGGAACTGTCGGGGCTGGCCCTGCGCTGCAGGCCGGACGTGCACGCGGCCCGGCTCGGCGTCACGCGCGCCGGGGCCGAGGTCAGCCTGCAGCGTGCCAACCGCTTCGACGACGTGTACCTGTTCTACGACCCCATCACCTACCAGGACAATCGGCCTTCGAACCAGCTCAGTTCCCACTCCTGGGCCATCGGACTGACCTTCGCGCTGCCCATCTACAACCGTAACCAGGGCAACATCGCCAAGGCGGAGAGCAACGTCACGCAGACGAAGCTCGAACTCTCGTCGCTGGAACGGCGGGTGTTGGCTGAGGTGCGGCTCGCGGCCCGGGAGTACGAACGGTCTCGACAGGCGCTGGAACAGATCGAGACAGCCGTGCTGCCCCGCATGACCGCCACCCTGGTGCGCAAGCTCGGGGAGTTCGGCGCCGGCAGGCTCAGCCCCGACGACTTCGAGGTCACGCTCGACGACGCGACCGAGGTGGCGCAGAGCCACCGCGAGGCGATCGTGCGCCACCGCCGCAGCATGCTCGATCTCAATGCCGCGGTGGGCCTGCGGTTGCTGCCGTAGCCGCGCGACTCATCCCGCCCACACGAACTCGATGGCGGCGTCGATGTCCGGATGCAGGCTGCGGTGCACCGGGCAGGCGTGCGCGGCCTGTTCCAGCGCCTGCCGCTGAGGATGGTCGGCGGGCAGCGGAATCGTCAGCCTGGTGCGCAGGGCCGCGATACGGCGCGGCGGCGCGGCGCTCATCTCCTTCACCGTCTCGGCGGTCATGCCGGCCAGATCGACACCGTGCCGCTCCGCGAAGATCCCCAGGATCGTCATCATGCAGGCGCCCAGCGCTGTGGCCACGAGATCGGTGGGGGAAAAGCTCTCTCCCTTGCCGTGGTTGTCGACCGGAGCGTCCGTCACGAGCGTGGTGCCCGACGGCCCGTGGGTGGCCCGGCACCGTAACCCGCCCTCGTACGTGGTGTTGATTCTGACCATCGTGCGTCCCCGAAGATGACGTGGTGCCCGTCACCAAAAACGGGCAAGATGCCTATAACGACAGCGGTCGAGTGTAGCCAATTTGTACCGGTGGGCGTGGCGGGCATGGGATTCCGATCGCTGAGGACCTGCGTCGACGCGCTGCGTGCCGAAGGCGGGCTGATCGTGGTCGACCATCCCGTCGACCCACACCTGGAGATCGCCGAGATCCAGCGGCGGCTGTTCCGGGCCGGCGGCCCCGCGGTGCTCTTCTCACGGCCGCGTGACACGGCCTTCCCCGTGCTCGTGAACCTGTACGGGTCCAAGGCGAGGATCGAACGCATCTTCGCCGACACACTTGACCGGGTGAAACGCCTGGTCGAACTCAAGATCGACCCCGCAGCGGCCCTGCAGCGGCCCTGGCGCTACTGGCGGTCGCCGTTCCATGCCCTGACGATGCTGCCGCGCCGCGTCCGCTCGGGGCCGGTGCTCGCCCGCTCCGTGCCGTTGTCGGGGCTGCCGCAGGTGACCGGCTGGCCGGGCGACGGCGGCCCCTTCATCACGCTCCCGGCCGTCTACACGGAGCACCCCGATCATCCCGGGACGAAGCGTTCCAACCTGGGCATGTACCGAGTGCAACTGGCCGGCAACGCCTACGAACCCGACCGCGAGGTGGGCCTGCACTACCAACTCCACCGCGGCATCGGCGTGCACCATGCCGCGGCGCTGGCCCGCGGCGAGAGCCTCAAGGTGGCGGTGTTCGTGGGCGGCTCGCCCGCCATGGCCGTGTCGGCCGTGATGCCGCTGCCCGAGGGGCTCTCCGAACTCACGTTCGCCGGCGCGCTCGCCGGCCACCGCATCCCGATGATCACCCGCCCCGGCCGACCCGCCGTCTACGCCGACGCCGACTTCGTCATCGAGGGCACGGTGACGCCCGGGGCCACCAAGCCGGAGGGCCCGTTCGGCGACCACCTTGGCTACTACGCGCGGCGGCACGAGTTCCCCGTGCTGCGGGTCGATCACGTCTGGCACCGCGAGGGGGCGATCTGGCCGATCACGGTCGTGGGCCGGCCACCCCAGGAGGACACGCTGTTCGGCTGGCTCGTGCATGAACTGACCGGACCTGTGATTCCCACCGTGCTGCCGGGCGTGCACAGCGTGCATGCCGTCGATGCCTCGGGCGTGCATCCCCTGCTCTTGGCCGTGGGCAGCGAGCGCTACCTGCCCTGGCGACAGTCCAGCCGGCCCGCGGAACTGCTCACCCAGGCCTCGGCCATCCTCGGCCAGGGGCAGCTGTCGCTGGCCAAGTACCTGTTCATCGTCGACGGCGGCGACGCGCCGGGCCTCGACGCCCACGACGTGCGCAGCGTCCTCGGTCACCTGCTCGCCCGGGCCGACTGGAGGCGTGACTGCCACTTCCACACCGAGACGTCGATCGACACGCTCGACTACTCGGGACACGCCTTCAACGCGGGCTCGAAGCTCGTGGTGGCGGCGAGGGGCCCGGCGATCCGTGAGTTGCCCGGGGCGCTCGCCGGCGGCGGGTCGCTGCCCGCAGGATTCCGCAACCCGCGTGTCTGCCTGCCCGGGATCGTGGCCGTGGAGGGGCCGCGGATCGAGCCGCGGCCGCAGCTCGAGACCGGCGACGAGGCCGCCATCTGGGAGTCGGCGCGGGGAGCCCTCTGGTCGGCCGACGTGGAGCGATTCTGCGGCTCGATCGGCGTCGATCACCCGCTGCGCGGATTTCCACTCCTCGTCGTGGTCGACGACGCCGACTTCGCCGCCGCGAGCCTGGAGAACTTCCTCTGGGTGACGTTCACGCGGTCGAACCCCGCGGCCGACGTGCACGGCATCGAGGCCGCCCTCGAGCACAAGCACTGGGGTTGCCGCGGCCCGCTCGTCATCGACGCGCGGCTCAAGCCGCACCATGCGCCTCCCGTGGAGGAAGACCCCATCGTGACGGCCGGCATCGACGCGTTGTGCGCGAGGGGCGGTCCGCTTGCGGGACTCGGCCTCTGACGCCGAAACCGCTCAGGCCGTGATCGACGCGATGCGGACCTTCGTGGCCAGCGAGCGATGTCCGGTGCGCCGGCGGTAGTTCTTGCGCCGGGCGAACTTCTGCACGAAGATCTTCTCTCCCTGCACGAGCCCCAGCACTTCGGCCTTCACCGTGGCACCCTTGACCTTCGGCTTGCCGAGCGTGAGTTGACCGGACTTGCTCACCGCCAGCACTTCGTCGAACACCACCTCGCTGCCCGCGGGCAGGTGGCGGAAGTCGATCTCCAGTTCCTGCCCCTCCATGACGCGATACTGGCGGCCACCGTCCACGACCACGGCATAGGTGTGGTCGGCCCCCTTCATGCTGGCGGCGGAGTCGGAAGTCGCTGAAGCCTTGGCGGCCATGACATGTCCTCGTGCTGAAACGTGCGTTGATTCGTCGAGCCTTGTAGGGTATCGACGGTTCCCCCGGCGGTCGAGAGGGGGCGTTTGGCTCCGTGTTTCCCGCGGTGCGCGTAGGGCCGTCAGGCCACCTCCCAGCCCGGCCGGTACTGCTTGCGGACGAGGCCGGCCGCCTCCGGGCAGCCTGCCGCCTCGAGCGTCGCCGCATCCCAGGCGATCCGTTTGCCGGTGCGGTAGGCCACGTTGCCGAGCAGCACCGCCTCGGAAAGCGGCCCCGAGTAGTCGAACGTGCAGGTCGTGGGCGTGCCCTCGCGACAGGCCGCGATCCACTCCGCGTAGTGGCCTGCCGACCGCGGGATCGAAGGCGCCGGCGGCGTGAAGCCGGCGAACTTCTCCTGGGGGAACAGCCGGTAGCCGTCGTAGTCGGCGAACATCATTCCCGCGCTGCCCACGAACATCACGCCGCTGCCCGGCACCCGCTGCCCCTTCACTTCCTGCGGCGTCTTGTTGCCGTCGTACCAGGTGAACGTCACGGGTGGCAGCTTGCCACGGGCGGGAAACTCGTAGCGCACGACGAGCCCCAGCGGGCAGGTCTCGGGATGCGGCGCCGGCCCCTCCGCCTCGCAGGCGGTCGGGTATCTGAGGTCGAGGGCCCAGAAGGGCAGGTCCATGTAGTGGCAGCCCATGTCGCCCAGGGTGCCGTTGCCGAAGTCCCACCAACGCCGCCACTGCGCGGGATGGTAGCGGCCCGCCGCGAACGGCCGCACGGGCGCCGGCCCCAGCCACAGGTCCCAGTGCAGCGTGGCGGGCGGCTCCTCGCCCACCGCGGGCCGCTCGCCACCGCCCCAGGCCTTGCCCACCCAGACGTGCACCTCGGTCACGTCGCCCAGGGCGCCCGATCTGATGATCTCCACCACGCGGCGGTAGTTCTCTCCGGCGTGGATCTGCGTGCCCAGTTGCGTGGCCACTCCGGCCTTCCGCGCCTCCTCGGTCACGATCCTCGCCTCGGCCACGGTGTGGGCCAGCGGCTTCTCGCAGTAGACGTGCATCTTGTTGCGGATGGCGCGGATCGACGCGGGCGCGTGGTGATGGTCGGCCGTGCTCACGACGACGGCATCGATCTTGCCTGCCTCCTTCTCGATCATCTCCCGGTAGTCGGCGTAACCCCGGGCCGCCGGAAACCGCCCCTTGGCCTGGGCCAGGTAGGTGTCGTCGATATCGCAGACGGCCGCGATCTCCTGGCCGGCCACGCCATTGATGTTCTCGCCGGCGCGGTTGGCGGTACCGATGATGGCGATCCGCAGTTTGTCGCTCGCGGCCAGCGACGCCCGCGGCGCCGCGGCCGTGAACACACCGGCGGTGAGACCCGCCACGCCGGCCGACACCGTCCGCAGGGCGTGGCGCCGGGAAACCAGGATGCGCTGGGACATGGGCCGGACTCCTCGGGGATGCGGTGCGCCCGGCCGCAATCCGGCCGTCGTCGCGGATGCTATCCTTACGGCCGGCTGCGTGCAACGAACGTGCGTGCGTCCGCGCGGCCCCTCCCGGGATGCCGCACCGTGCCACTTCGTCACCTCGCCGGCGCAGTGGTCGCCGTCCTGCTCGGCGGAGTGCCGACCCTCGCCGCCGACGCCGACACACCCGCCGCGCGCGCCGCCCTGGAGAAGTCGGCCGCCGCGATCAAACTGGACGCCGACGGCCTCGTGGTCGAGGCCCGCTTCGCGGGGACCAAGGTCGAGCGCAGTGACCTGGCCGCGCTCGCCGGCCTGCCCAGGCTGCGCAGCCTCGTGCTCGCCGGTTGCGACGCGAACGACGAGGCCCTGGCCCTGCTCGCCCCGCTCGCCACGCTCCGCAACCTCGACCTGCGCGAATGCCCGGTGACGAACGCGGGACTGGCCCGGCTGGCCGGGCTCGAGCACCTGGCCGCCCTGCGGCTCTCCGGCAAGTCGGGGGCCACGCAGGTGGACGACGGTGGCATGGAGCACGTGGCGCGTCTCACGGGCCTGCGCACGCTGATGCTCGACCATCTCTGGGTGAGCGAGGCCGGACTGGCGAAGCTCGTGCCGCTGGCCAACCTCGAGGAACTGACGCTCGCCCAGACCCTGGTCCGCGACGACGCCCTGGCCGTGGTGGCCACGTTCCCCAGGCTGCGCCGGCTGCGGCTGGCCAAGACGGCCGTCACCGGAACCGGCCTGGCGCAGCTCGTGAAGCTCGCCCGCCTCGAGGATCTCGACGTCAGCGAGGCCACGGCGCTCGACGACGCGGCGCTCGAACCCGTGGGCCGGATGCCGACACTGCGGCGGCTCAACCTCTGGCGGGCACCGGTGGGTGACGCCGGCGCGGCGCACCTGGCCGAACTGGTGAACCTCGAATGGCTGAACCTCGACAACACCCAGGTCACCGACGCCGGCCTGGCGGCCCTGGGACGGATGCAGAAACTCTCCTTCCTGCACCTGGGATCGACCGCCGTGTCGAACGCCGGCCTGGAACGGCTGGCCGGCCTCACGGCGCTCCGCGACGTCTCGCTGACGCGGACGGCCGTCGACGCCGCCGGCGCCACCGCGTTACAGTCCCGGCTTCCCCAGGCCACGATCCGGCTCGCCGCCGAAAGCCCGCCGTGACCTCGGCCCCGCCGCCCGACCGATCGCCTTTCGTCACCGGAGAACCAACGATGCGTCAGCGCCTGCTTCCCTGCCTGCTCGTCGCCCTGTCCGTATGCGGAGCCGGCGCCATCCGCTCGGCCGCAGCCGCCAATCCCGTGATCACCGATCCGGCCCGCACCGACACCGACTACGCGGTGCAGGGCGAATACCTGGGCGACCTCGCCGGCGGCGGCGAACCCCGCAGGTTCGGCGTGCAGGTGATCGCCGCCGGTGAGGGCCGGTTCGACGTGGTGGCCTATCCGGGCGGTCTGCCCGGCGCCGGCGGCGTCGGCGAGCGCCGCACGCTCGGCAAGGCGGCCCCGCTGGGTGACGAACTGGTCGTGGAACAGCTCGACCTCGGTACCGGTGTCAAGAAGGTCGAGATCCGCGACGGCGCGATCCTCGTGCACCACGACGGCGGACCGCCGAGCAAACTGCCGCGTCTGGTGCGCGCGAGCCCCACGCTGGGACAGAAGCCGCCTGCGGGCGCGGTCCTCATCTACGACGGCCTGAACGGCTCGATCGACACCGGCAAGCTCGTCGGCGGCCGCACCAGCGAGGACGGCCTGCTCATGGAGGGCACGACCTCCACCGACCCGTTCGGCGACGCCCTCTGGCACATCGAGTTTCGCACTCCCTACCAGTCCCGGGACCGCGGCCAGGGACGCGGCAACAGCGGCGTCTACGTGCAGAGCGCCTACGAGGTGCAAGTGCTCGACAGTTTCGGCCTCAAGGGAGAGAACAACGAGTGCGGTGGCATCTACGGGGTCAAGGCCCCGCTGGTGAACATGTGCCTGCCGCCGCTGCAGTGGCAGACCTACGACATCGAGTTCAGCGCTCCCCGGTTCGCCGACGGCAAGAAGACCGCCAACGCCAGGATGACGGTGCGGCACAACGGCGTGGTCGTCCAGCAGGACACCGAGGTTCCCAATCCCACGACCGCCGCCCCCGCCGGCAAGGAGCAGCCCACGGGCCCGCTCCACCTGCAGCAGCACGGCAACCCCGTCCGCTACCGCAACGTCTGGGTGCTGCCCAAGGGCTAAGGTCACACCCGAGTCTCACGCTGCGGCGTTCTTTCCGATCGAGGATTCGGCAAGGGGCTGCCGGTGCCCTGAGAGCCAGGCTCTGGGAGCACGTGCAGCCCGGATGGCGAAGCGCAGCGGACAGGCAGTGAGCGTCGAGCAGGATGCCCGACGCGAACGTCCGGCGGCGGGGCATTGGCAGCCCCGAGTCAGCGTCAGCAGGCCATCCCTGCCAAAAACCCCGATGGACGGCATGCCGACCCGGCGCGCGGCTCATGTGAGAGCCGTGCGCGCCGGTCGGCCGGAACGTCGTTGGCGAGCGTCGTTCGACCCCGCCCCAGCCTCTACTTGTCGTTCTGCTTGATCACGGGCCAGTCGTCGCTGCGGAACGTCGAGGCCGGCACGCCGTCCTTGTTCCAGAGGTTGACGACGGGGTAGTTGGCCCAGCCGTAGCGGACGGCCTTCGGCTCCGCCACCTGGTCGCTGGTCACCACCACCGTGGCCCCCTCGATCACCGCCTTCGCCGGGTGGAACTTCTTGTCCTCGCCGGCGATCGTGAACCCCTGCAGGTCGCCGTCGCGAGCCTCGAGACCGGCGCCCACGTTCTTGAACGACACGACCGCCTTGCCCCCCTCGTATGCCGCCTTCTCGTACTCCGGACCGGCCGGGACGATCTTCTCGCCGTAGGCCCAGGCCCGGGCGGCCCGGGCGAGCCGCTCGCCCACCGGTTGTTTCCGCTGCGGATGGATGTCGCGCTCGTCGCCCACGTCGGTGATCGACACGGTGTCGACCGCGGGCAGGTTGCCGGCCACCCACTGCATCGACTCGCGAACCACGGCCCACTCCTGGTCGACCGGATCCTTGACGATCGCGGTGAACGGGGCGAGTTCCACGATGAAGAAGGGGAAGTCGCCCTGGCCGAACGTCTGCCGCCAACTCTTCACCATGGTGGCCAGCACGTGGCGGTAGTGGTGCGGTCGGTCGGCGTTCGACTCGCCCTGGTACCAGATCGCGCCCTTGACTCCGAACGGCGCCAACGGCGCGATCATGTTGTTGTACAGGTCGTTGCGGCCCTGGGGAGCCCGCATGCCCTGCAGTTCCGCCGCGCCGTCGAGCGCCTCCTTGCTCATCCAGCGCTCGGCCGTGGTGCCGCCCACGTTGCTGCTGACCAGGCCCACGGGGACGCCGATCGCCTTGTGCAGGTCGCGGCCGAAGTAGTAGCCCACGGCCGAGAACGTGCGCACCGAATCCGGCAGCGCCTCCGACCACTTCCCGCCCACGTCGGAACGCGGTTCGGGAGCCCCGCCCCGGGGCACGGTGAACAGGCGGATCTGCGGGTTGCGGGCCGTCTCCATCGCCTCCTTGGCGCCGGCGCACTGGTGCACCTCCCACTGCATGTTCGACTGGCCGCCGCACAGCCAGACGTCGCCCACCACGACGTTCGTGCGCGTCAGCGTCTGGCCGCCCTGGGTGACGACGAGGTCGCGGGGGTCGGCGCTGGCGGCCAGCGGCGCCAGTTCGACCTTCCACTTCCCACCCTCCGGTGTGGCCGTCACCGTCTGGTCGGCGAACTTCACCGTCACGGGCTCGGGCTTGTCGGTCGTGCCCCAGACGGCCACCTTCCGATCCCGCTGCAGGATGCCGTTGTCGGTGAACAGGCCGTGTGTCTTGAGTTCGGCGTGGGCCGTGGCGGCCAGCAGCGCGGCGGCCAGCGCCGCGGTCAGACGGAAGCGATTCGTCATCATCGAGGAGTTCTCCGGAGAGGTCGGGGACGGGGCTTGTGGGATCGCAGCGTGGTGAGTTGCGGCGGACAGTGTACCCGGCCCGGCAGGCTGCGGCCTGCCGGGCCGGAACGCACGGTGGACGCGGGCAATCAGGGGAAGCGGATGCTGCGGCCGGTCGAGTCCCAGGCGTCGAACACCAGGTGCTCGGGCGAGACGCTGTCCTTGCCCACCACGTGCAATTGAATGTGTGTGGCGTCCTCGAACTGCGTGATCTCTCGCCGCTTCCGGTTGTTGATCCAGGTGGCCACCTCGTCGTGCACCGTGATGTTGAGCCGTGTCACGTCGTCTCGCGTGGCCGACAGCTGCAGCGTGCGCATGACCTCGATCGCCATGCTCTCGGCGGTCTTCACCATCCCCGTGCCCGTGCAGGTGGGACAATCGCGGAAGATGCTCTTCCGCAGCGAGGGCCTGATCCGCTGCCGCGTCATCTCCACGAGGCCGAAGGGGCTCGTGCGCAGGATCTTCGTCCGGGCCCGGTCGCGTTTCATGGCGTCGTGCAACGCCTTCTCCACGCCGCGCCGGTACTTCTCCTTGCGCATGTCGATGAAGTCGTTGACGATCACGCCACCCAGGTCCCGCAGCCGCAACTGCCGGGCGATCTCCTTGGCCGCGATCAGGTTCATCTGGTAGGCGTTTTCCTCGGCGCTCTTCTCCGTGCGGAAGGAGCCCGAGTTGACGTCGATCGCCACCAGGGCCTCGGTCTGGTCGATGACGATCGATCCGCCTCCCTTGAGCGGCACCTTGCGCTGATACATCTTGCCGATCTCCTCCTCCAGACCGTAGCGGTGGAAGAGCGGCTCCTTGCCCTCGTAGAGCTGCAACCGTGGCGCGTACTTGGGCATCACGAGTTCGAGAAACTCCCGCGCCCGCTCGTAGGCGGCCGGCTCGTCAATGAGGATCCGGCCCACGTCCTCCGTGAACATGTCGCGGATGGTGCGGATGATCATGTCGCTTTCTTGGTAGATGTCGATCGGCGCGGAGTACTTCCGCATGCGCCGCACGATGCTCTTCCAGAGCCGCAGCAGGTAGGCCATGTCGCGGGCCATCTCCGACTTCGTGCGCTCCGTGCCCGCCGTGCGCACCACGAAGCCCACGCCCTTGGGCGGCTTGAGATCGAGCATGATGTCGCGCAGCACGCGGCGGTCGCGCTCGTCGTCGATTTTCTTGGAGATGCCCACGCGGCCCAGCGGCGGCATGAGCACGAGGTAGCGGCCCGGTATCGAGATGTAGGTGGACAGGGTGGGGCCCTTGGTGCCGAAGCCCTCCTTGATCACCTGCACGAGCACCTCGTCGCCCCGGCGCAGGATGTCCTGGATGGGCGGCTTGACCCGGGGCCGGTCACCCAGCCGCGGCCGCCGCTTGGCGGCGCGCTGCGCCTCTTCGCTGCCCGCCTCGGCCGTGCGGCCCGAGGGATCGACGAGGTCGAAAGCCTTATCGGGATCGAGGCCGCCCTGCCGGTAGTACTGCGGCTCCACGTCGCTGATGTGGAGAAAGCCGTTGCGCCCCACGCCGAAGTCGACGAAGGCGGCCTGGATCGACGGCTCGATGTTGACGATCCGCCCCTTGTAGATGTTGCCCACCAGGTTGTCCTGGCTGGTCCGCTCCACGTAGAGCTCCTCCAGCAGGCCATCCTCCATGATCGCGATCCGGCACTCCTCCGGCTGCGACACGTTGATCAGCATTTCCTGTTTCATCCGTCCGTTTCCTTCCCTTTGTCATGGCCGCCCTCGGGCGGCGTGGCCGTCAGGCCCCGGTCTGCACGGGCAGGCGGCGGAGCTGGTCGCGGAGGTAGCTCTTCACCTCCCGCGCCCCATCCATCGCCAGCGCGTTCTCGGCGATCAGGCGGCAGTCGGCGACCGAAACGCTTCGGCACACCTGCTTCACTTCCGGGATGGCGCTGGCCGGCACGCTCAGCTGCCGCAGGCCCATTCCCAGAAGCAGCTGCGTGAACATCACGCTGCCGCTCATCTGACCGCACACATTGGCCGGAACGCCGGCCGCGGCCGCCACGTCCAGCGAGCGGCGTAACAGCCGCAGCACCGCCGGATCGCAGGCGTTGTACAGTTCCGCAACCTCCTTGTTGCCCCGATCGACCGCCAGCGTGTACTGGATCAGATCGTTGGTGCCCACGGAGACGAAATCGACCTCCTTGATGAACGCGTCGAGCATCACCGCGGCGGCGGGCGTCTCCACCATCATCCCCACCGGCATCTTCGGATTGAAGGCGATGCCGTGCTCGGCCAGATCCTCCATCACGTCGGCCAGCACCATCCGTGCCTGCCGCAACTCGACGATCGTGGAGACCAGCGGAAACATCACGCGCACGTCGCCCAGGGCGCTGGCCCGCAGCACCGCGCGCAGCTGCGTGCGAAACATGGGCAGCTGCCGCAGCGAGAGGCGGATGCTGCGCAGGCCGAGGCAGGGATTCCGCTCCTCCTCGGGCTTCGTCTCCGTGCGCATCTTGTCGGCGCCCAGATCGAGCGTGCGGATCACGACGGGCTTGCCGCCCAGCGCCTTGACCACGGAGCTGTAGGCCTCGAAGTGATCCTCCTCGGTCGGCTCCAGCCGGCTCGTCAGGTAGAGAAACTCGGTGCGGTACAGCCCCACGCCATCGCAGCCGCGGCTGATGCACTGCTCCACCTCGCTGGGGAACTCGATGTTGCCCATGATCTGGATGCGCACGCCGTCGGTCGTCTCGGCGGGCAGGTCCCGCAGCCGATCGAGGCGGGCGGCGGTGTGCCGGGCGGACTCCTCCTCGAGGCGGTACTGGGCGATCGTCTCCTCGTCGGGCTGGAGGATGATCAGCCCCTGGTTGCCATCGAGGATCACCGGCTCGCCGCCCGAGACGTCGGCCACGAACGGCCCCACGCCCACGACCGCGGGGATGCCCAGGCCCTCGGCGACGATGGCGGTGTGGCTGCCGGGGCCGCCCAGTTCCGTGGCGAAGCCCTTGACGAACCGCCGGTCGAGATTGGCCGTCTCACTGGGGGTGAGGTTGTGGGCCAGCACGATCACCGGCTGCGACACCGCGGCCAGCGTCTCGCGCCGCTGGCCGAGCAGGTTGCGCAGCAGGCTCTTCTCGATGTCGTAGATGTCGTGGGCACGCTGCGAGATGTGGTTGTCGAGATTCTGGAACACCTTGGCGTAGCGGCGCAGCGTGCGGCTCACCGCGTACTCGGGCCACCAGTTGCGGTCGCGGACGGCGCTCTGCAGTTCCTGCTGCAGCCGCTGGTCGTGCAGCATCGCCAGGTGAGCCTGGAAGATGGCGGCGTACTGCTCGCCGAGTTCCGTGCGGATGGCGTCGCGGTTCCGCTCCACCTCGCGGCTCGTCTCCGCGACGGCGTGGGCCAGGCGGGCCAGCTCCGTGTCGACGGCGCTGCGTTCCACGAAGCGCCGCGGGATGCGGAAGCCCTCGCTGTCGAGGACCAGCGCCTCGCCGATGGTGACGCCGGGCGAGACGGCGATGCCTTGGAGTTTCAGCATGGGCGCATGGTCCGCGCCGGCGGCGCACGGCCCGGTCGGGAGATCGCGGCCCGTCGCGGCCCGTCCGTGGGACGGGCCGCCGGGGCGATCGGGATCCCGGGGGCTGGCGCCAGGCGGCTCGTTGCGGCTCCTTGTCTGGATGTGTCGGTGTGTCGTGCCGTCGGGCGGTGCGGCCGGCCACGCGGGCCGGCCTCCTTGCAACCGGCCCGGCTCAGGATTCGGGACTGTTTGTGTGTTCGTTGAAATTGTGTTCGAAGAGGCTGCCGATCGCCTCCAGCGCCTCGCGGGCGTCGGGGCCCGTGGCCTCCACCACCAGCCGCGTGCCTGCCTCGGCGGCCAGCGTCAGCACCTCGAGGATGCTTTTGCCGTCGACCCGCTGGGCGGCGGCCACGAGCTCGATGCGCGACTGCCACTTGCGGGCCTCACGGGCCAGCAGATCGGCGGGGCGGGCATGCAGGCCCTGGCTGTTGGCGACGACGACCTCGCGCGAGACCTTCTGCTCGGTGAGTGCGGCATCGCACGATGATGGATGGCTGTCGGCCGTCATGTCAGGACACCACGCCGTGGCTGTCGGCCTCTTCGAGGAGCTGTTGGATTTCGACCGGACCCTTGGCGGCCTTGAGGAGCCGGCAGAATGAATCGTCGCGCAACTGACGCGAGATGTTTTCCAGGGCCCGCAGGTGGTCGCCCGGCCGGTCGGGCGGCGAGACGAGCAGGAAGAACAGCTGCACGGGCTCGCCGTCGAGGCTCTCGAAGTCGATGCCCCTGGGGCTCACGGCCACCGTGCCCACGAGCCGGTTCACGCTGGGATGCTTGGTGTGGGGCACGGCCACGCCGCGACCGATGCCGGTGCTGCCCAGATCCTCGCGCTTCATGATCGCCTTGACGATCCCGTCCATGTCGGCGGCGGCGATCCTGCCCGCGTCGACGAGGGCCTGGGCCATCTCGCGGATCACGCCCTCCTTGGTGCCCGCCTCGACATGCGAGCGGATGGCGTCGGGGGCGACAAAATCGGAGAACTTCATGCGTGGTGCCGCTCTGGATGTCGATGGATGGTGGGCGGATTCAGATCAGGCCCGGCGGCCCGACTGCACGTGCTTGTGATCCCGCACCTTTTCCTTGTGCTTGCGGAGTTGCTGCTCGAGCTTCTGGACGGCCCCGTCCACGCTGCGCCACAACTGGCCGGCGTGCTCGCGGCTGACCATGTCGTGGAAGTGCTCGGCCGAGGCCACGATCTCCACCGTCGGAAGATCCGGATTTTGCAGATCAACCAACACGTTGAGGGCGGTGAGGCGGTCGAAATACCGCTTCAGCCGCGCCACCTTGGCCGAAATCTTGGACTGCGAGGCGGGGCTCAAGTGGCCGTGCCGTGCGGAAACGTTGATCTGCACGCGGAAATTCCCTGATTGTGGAGCGACGATCGGACGAAGGACGAGCTCTGGACTGGCCCACCGGCGTAGCGGCCGCGGCCGAAACCCCGTTCGTGCCGAGCATATCACCCGCCTCCGCGCCCCGACAATTCGCACCGCGTATTCCTCGCACGCGACGCGAAACGGCCGCCGCAGCGCCGCTGGCAGGGGCCGTCACGGCATGGCCGCGTCGTCTGGCGGGGCGTCGCGGCGAATGCTGCCCTGTTCCAGGCGGGACTTCCACCATGCGACCGCCTCGCGGTTGAGTTCGGGCTTGCGATCGGCCCGATAGGCAAACCGATCCCTGTCGGCCGGCGGCAGGATGGCCAGCAGGCTGCGGATCGCATATCGCCTCACCACCAGTTCCTCGGCCGACAGGGCCTCCACGAGCCGTGCATCGCCTCCATCGGCCAGTTCCTCGGCGGAGAAACCGCATGCCATCTCGAACAACGCCTTTCCACTGCCGGCCGGGCCGCGCTTCTCGAAGGCCTGCCGCAGTTTGGCGGCCGCGTTGACCCCGCGCGCCAGTGCCAGCGGCACGGTGAGATTCTCCAGTGCCGTCCACTGCGCCTCGGTGAGGCCCTGCGTTGAGGGCATGGCGGCACAGAGCAGCACGACGGCTGGGTCGTAGTCGCCCAGCAACGCCAGCGTGGCGGCGGCGGCGATGCGATTCTCCATCCGTGGATCGCTCTCAGCGATGCCCTGCAACGGCTTCTGCACCGGCTCCCCCGCCGCCAGTCGTTCGGACAGCGCCTTGATGGCCCGGGCTTCCGTCCTGTCGCCGTACTGGGCGCCGCGCATCCAG
This sequence comes from Planctomycetota bacterium, assembly GCA_003671185.1. GTDB lineage: Bacteria > Planctomycetota > Planctomycetia > Pirellulales > UBA1268 > QWPN01. The sequence continues at coordinate 632 of QWPN01000135.1, read as the reverse complement.
GCTGGTGGGGTGCCGGGCGGTCCCACCGTGGCGGCACCGGGGTCGGCCTCGTCCCAGGTCAGCGCCACTCGTGGGGCGAGCGGCGACTGCGCAGCGATCCCGACCAGCGGTTTCGCAGCGGCGGCTCCGTCGGCCTCCGTCTGCCGCCACGATGCGGCCCCCTCCGACGTGGACATCACCACGCGTCGCCGCGTGTGGGACGTGGCCGGATCGGTGCCCGGCTCACGATCGAGAACCAGTTTGATTCCCAGCGGCTGCCGCGGCGCAGCCGTCGCCCGGCCCACGAGTCCGCCGGCCGTCAGGCCGAGTTTCAGTTCGGCGGTCTCCGACCAGACCACGGCGCGGCCAAACACCACCTCCAGCCGCGGCGTGCCGTCCGCATCGCGGCCGAGCACGGCCCGGGTGTTCGGCTCGAGACGGATCATCGCGGCGCCGAAGCGAATCTGCGGCCGGCACCACGGTGGAGCGATCAGATCTTCGCGATCGCCGAGGTGCCCCCCAGCGGCGACGGCGACCCACTGCGGCTCGCCGTCACCGGCTGCCCGGCGCAGGAGGAGTTCACCCGACACAAAACTGGCGGCGGCAGCAGGAATCTGTCCACGCTCGCCTGCAGCCGGCGCCGCGGCCTGGTT
>QWPN01000113.1 GCA_003671185.1 Planctomycetota bacterium | reverse complement strand
TGGCCCCGCCGTGCTTGCGAACCTGCGCGGCCTTGTCGGCCGCTGCGGTTCGAAGTGGGCCCGCCCTCCAGGCGGGCAGTCCTTCAGCGTTCACATCCATGGCCCCGCCATGCTTGCGAACCTGCGCGGCCTTTTCGGCCGCTGCGGTTCGAAGTGGGCCCGCCCTCCAGGCGGGCAGTCCTTCAGCGTTCACATCCATGGCCCCGCCGTGCTTGCGAACCTGCGCGGCTACCATGCGGCAGTTCGGGGCTGCCCATGCCCCGGGGCACGGACAGCCCCTCACGGCCATACTGTGCTGCAGCCGCACAAAGAACGAACCGCTGAAAATGAAGATCACGTGCATCTCACGGTGCGGAGTCGACGCCCCGCGACGCGAGCCGCCGGCCCCCCCAGCGTCCATGTCCGGGGGAATGCCCGTCGAGGACATGGATAAACCGGCCCACTACACCTTGAAAATTCCTCCATGCTCGTGAATCTCGTCGTACTCGATCACCTCCACCAGCATCTGCAGGCCGACGTGCCGCTCCAGAAGTGGGCGATATCCGCGTCGCGGGCCCGACGCTCGGCCTCCATGAGCCTGCCTGCACAGCGTAGGACCGCGCAGATTGCAGTGATGGCCTAACGGCCGCCACAAGGCCGGTCGAGCCAGACTATCCTCACGCTCGGACCGGACAGCGCGGGTAGCATGACCGGTTCGGCCGCCTTGGCCGCGGCGCTGTCCGCGGCTCGGTCGCCGGCAGCAGTCTGTGGACAACGAAGATGGCGCTGCGGATTCTCGTCTGCGAATGGTGCTCCTCCGGCGGACTCGCAGGCCCGGATGCCCGCGCCGTGCCCGAGGGCGATCGGGAATCCTTGGCTCGCGAGGGCCGCGGCATGTTCCTGGCCGTCATCCGCGACGCGCTCCGCGATCCCGACATCGCCGTCACGGCACTCGTCGACGAGGATCGTCCCACCGCTCTTCCGGCCGCCGTGCGCGTGAGGCACGTGCCGGCCGGCGCCGAGATCGAGGCCTTGGCGGCCGAAGCCACCCGGGCCGACGTGACGCTCGTGGTGGCGCCGGAGACAGCGGGCATCCTCGGCCAACGCGTGGCCGCGGTTCGGGCTGCCAACGGGCATGTGCTCGCCGGCAACGCGGGATTCATCGCCATCACGACCGACAAACAGGCGACGATCGACGCCCTCGCGGCGGCCGGCGTGCCCGTGGCGGCGGGCCGTCCGCTCGCCGCCGGCGAGCCCTGGCCGGCCGGCTTCCACCTGCCGGCCGTGCGCAAGGCCCGCGCGAGCGCGGGAGGCGACGACCTCGTGATCGTGCGGCCGGGCGACCCACTGCCCGCGGCCGCCACGCAGGCGGCGCGTCTGGAGGCGTTCGTGGCCGGCACGACCGTCGGTGTCTCCTGCCTGTGCGGTCCGCTGGGAATCGAACCGCTGCCCGCCTTCCGCCAGCACTTCAGCGCGAACGCCCCCGGCCGGTTCATCGGCGCCGAGCCGCTTGCCAACCAGACACTCGACCGCCGCGCCCGCGACCTGGCCCGGCGTGCGATTGCCGCCGTCGGCACCGCCACCCATGAAAAAAACACGCCGGCAGCGCCCGCCGGCTGGGTGGGAGTCGATATCATCCTCGGGCACCGGGCCGACGGTCGCGACGACCGCGTGCTCGAGATCAACCCCCGGCTCACCAGTTCCTTCATCGGTCATTCGTCACGCCGCGGCACGAGCCTGGTGAGGGCCATGCTCGACGTGGCGGCAGGCCGGGAGCCGCACCTGCCAGTGCACGACGGCGTCGCTTTCACCGTGGCCGACCATGCTCCCCTGCCCTGCTCCGCCGACTGATCTTCTGGCACTCGACGTGGGGGGCGCCAACATCAAGGCCGCCGACGGTCGGGGCTGGACGCATGCCGAACCATTCGCCCTGTGGCGGGAATGGCGGCGGCTGCCCGAGGTTCTGGAGCGCATCGTGAGGTCCCTGACCCCGCGGCGGATCGTGGCCACCATGACCGGCGAGATCGCCGACTGCTACGCGTCGCGGGCGGCGGGCGTGCGGCACATCGTGGCCGCACTCGAACAGGTGGCCACGGCGGCGCGCTGCGACACTCCGCCTGAAATCTACCTGCTCGACGGCCGCCTCGTGCCGCCAACCGAGGCCCTGCGACAGCCGCTGCTGGCAGCCGCATCGAACTGGCACGCGCTGGCCCGGCTGGCCGCGCAGCATGCCACGGCCGACCGCTGCCTGCTTCTCGACGTGGGCTCGACCACAGTCGACATCGTGCCGATCGTCGCGGGACGGCCGGCACCGCTGGCCGGCGACGACGCCGGCCGCCTGCGCACGGGCGAGCTCGTCTACACGGGCGTGGAACGCACGCCCGTGGCCGCGCTCGTGCGTCGGCTGCCGCATGCGGGAATCTTCCGGCCGGTGGCGGCAGAAGTGTTCGCCACGAGTCGCGACGCATGGCTCCTGCTGGGAGAGCTGCCCGAGGATGCCGGGGCCCGCGACGGCGCCGATGGCGGCCCCGCCACGGCTGACGCTGCACGCCGCCGCCTGGCACGAACGATGCTGCTGGAGGCCGACGCGGTGTCGGCCGACGACGCCGCCGCGGCAGCGGCGCACGTGGCGGCGGCCCAGGCCCGGATCGTGTCGCGGGCGCTGGCCCGTGTCGCCATCGGCAATGGTTGGCGGCCGAACTGCATCGTGCTCTCCGGACATGGACCGCGGCTGGCGCGGATGGCGATCGACCGCACGCAATGGAGCCCGACGATCGTGCCGCTGGCGGAACGGCTCGGCACGGCGGTGTCTCGGGCCGCACCGGCCCATGCACTGGCACTCATCGCCCGAGGCACGATCCCATGAGCGTTTCCTGGCACAGCGGCCTGCTGCGGGGTGATCCTGCGCCGCCTGGCACACCGACCGTGCTCAAGTGGGGCGGCAGCCTGTTCGCTCGGCCGTCGTGGCCAGCGGACCTCCGCACGCTGCTGGCAACGACCGCTTCACCCACGACGCTTGTCGTGGGTGGCGGGCCGCTCGTCGACGGTCTGCGGATGATCGACCGGGCTCACCCTGGCTCCCCGGCCGCGTTCCACTGGCTGGCCATCGACGCCATGGGCCTGACGGCCCGGCTCGTGGCCGCCGAGATCGGGCTGCCGGTGACTGCTTTCCCAGCCGCCCACGATGTCGTCATCCTCGACGTGCCGGCGTGGCTGCGCGGCGCCAGCTGCCACTCCGATCTTCCCGCGGGCTGGGAGGTGACCAGCGATTCGATCGCCGCAACCGTGGCCCGGTCTCGCCACGCGGCCCTGCTGCTCGCAAAAAGCATGGCGCCGCCGAGCGTCGGTGGCGACCTTGACCTCCTGGCAGCCGCGGACTGGGTCGATCGGCACTTTCCCGTCGCGGCACGAACGCTGACGACGATCGGCTGGACGGTGCCCGTCGGCGCCTGAGCGAGATTCAGTCCCACCAGCCGCCGGCCACGGAGGCGCGGGCGGCGAGGGCCTGCGTGCGATCCGCGGCGATGTCGGCGGACGGCTTTGTAGTGGCGGCGAACTCCCAGGGCTGAAACTGCACGCCGCCCGACGCGGAGACAACCCAGTTGCTGCCCTTCTTGATGCCGGTGGCAACTGTGGGGATGGTCTCGGGCGCCTCGTACGCCGGGACCGGCAACTTGGCCTCGTCGAGCAGCACGCCCAGGTCGAGGCCGGCTCGCTTGTCGAGTTGCCGCCCGTGGATGAGCGCCGCCACCACGGCCAGATCGACGCAGTTGGTCAGTTCCGCGAACACGGGATGCTTGGCCTCGAGCGCCGCATACTGGCCGGTCATCACGGTGCACCACTTCTGGGCGAACGTGTCGACGGCGCCGGCGCCCCGCTGGATGCCGTCCTTGCCAGCCAAGTCGCTCTCTGTGAGGCACTTCATGCGCCGGCCGCCGATCCGCCACGCCAGTTCATCGGCATCACGCTCGATCGGATCGTACTCCGCCTCCAGCCAGAATCGCGGCAGCGACGACACGCGTGCCCCCGCCGGCACCAGGGCCAGATAACTGGGAAGCTCCTTGAGTCCCGACTCATCCAGTCCCATGCCGATGCGCTTCATGCGGTAGTCGGCGGCCACGAGCACGCGGGCAAAGCGGCTCGACGCCGGCACGCCCCCCACGGTCACCACCTGGGGCCCCACCGCCGTCTCCATCGCCCGTAGCGTGGCCTGCGGATCCTGCCCGATCGTGCCCTGTCGGCGCAGGAAAGCATCGAGTCTGGCAATCCCTTCGGGGCTGGGGTCGATCGAGCAGCGCATGCCGCCCTGGCGGGCCCGGTCGATGCCGCGCAGGGCCACCACGAGGTCCTCCAACTGGAGCAGTGGCCGGCGACTCGTCGCGCCCACCACGTTGCCGGCGGCATCGACGGCGATCGCATCGGCCGGTCCGCAGAGCACGATGTCGTGACCGTCGGGATCGACGAACACATGCGTGATCCGCTCCAGGCCGCCCAGGAATCGGGTGCCGGGCGCCAGTGGCTTGCCCTGTGCGGCGGATTCGGCGGCCGCCGCCTCGAGGGCTCGCAGCGACACCTTGCGGAACTTGCCCGCCACGGCCGGCCCCTCGCCCTCGGCGAGCGCTTTTGCCCGTTCCTCGGCCAGCGACTGCAGGGCCCGTGGCTCGAGGTTGCGAACGATGCCGTCGGCATCGATGGAGATGCCCCCCACCGCCTGATTACCGAAGCCGCCACCGAACTGACCCCAGGCCTGGCCGGCGACCACGACGAGCGCCAGCCCGCACACGGCACTCAACAGGCCCCTCACGAGGCGAACGGACACGGCGAACGGGAGCGGTCGGCGGGCTCGCATGGCGATCTCCTGGCATGGCCTCTTGCCGCAGGACACAGACGGCAATGCTAGTCCGCTGGCTCCGCGGCGGCAAACCCGGTTCTCCTCGGCAAAGGCACGTTTTCCAGCACACTCGCCAACTCGCCGTGCCTCAGTCATGATGGTCTCCGAGGACCGCTCGGGCATGGACGGGCTGGTTCCGGCAGGAAGGTTCGCTCCGCATGGCCGCCCCCACCGCCGCGCCGTTTCTCCAGGTTCGCGACCCGCTCGCCGGGCCCAGCCTCGTCCGACTCGCCCCCGGACAGCGGGTCACGCTGGGCCGCGCTCCCGGCAACACCGTGGTGCTCCACGATGAGCGTGCCAGCCGCTTCCATGCCGAGATCGTGCCCAGCGCCACGGGCTGGAGCATCCGCGACCTGAACAGTCGCAACGGCACGCTGCTCGGCGGCAGGCCGATCACCGACGAACATCCGTTGTCGCCCGGAGACGTGGTGCGCATCGGTCTCGTCGACGTGCTGTTCGGCGACGGTGACCCTCCCACCGATCCCGACGCCACTGGTTCCTGCACCATCGGCCCCGGCACGGGCGAGATGCCCGCCGGGCTTCAGGAGTGGCACGCGTCGATCACCCACCGCAGCACCCGCAGCCGGTTGCTCGAGGACATGAGCGCATCGGCGGGCAGCGTGCCCCGCGTGGGACGGGCCGCGGCCGAACTCTGCCGGCTCGCCTTCTCGCTGGCGCGGGCCGACGACCAGCGTTCGATCGCCGGCCTGGCGCTGGCGTCGGCCATGCAGGGTGCGGCCGTCACCAGCGGGATCGTCCTGCTGCCGGGCCGCATCGGCGACGGGCAACCGGTGGGCGGCGCTGCGATTCTCGCCCCAGCCGTCGCGACCCCGGACCCGTGGCCTGGCGAGATCCCCCCGGGCGTGATCGATACGGTGTTGGCCACAAACGAGGCGCTGCTGGCCAGCACGGGCGCCGCTTCGACGATTTCGGCCCCCATCCGCGTCGCCGGGCAGGCCGTGGGCGTGATGCACCTGGAGGCCGCGGCCGGCGACCGTGCCGCCACGCCGGATGACCTCGAGTTCGTGATGGCGGTCTGCGACTCGCTGGGCGTGGCCCTCGAGAACCTCGCCACCCGCGAGGCGCTGTCGACGCGGCTGGCCAGCACGGCGGACGAGAACGAACGCCTGCGGCAGCGGCTCGGCGAGGAAGCCCGCATGGTCGGCTCCAGCGCCGTCCTGCAGGGAATCATCGGCCAGGTGCAACGCGTGGCCACCACGAAGGCCACGGTGCTGGTGCGTGGCGAGAGCGGGGCCGGCAAGGAACTGATCGCCCGGGCGATCCACGAGTCGAGCGACCGGCGCCGCGGACCGTTCGTGTGCCTCAACTGCGCCGCGCTCTCCGAGACGCTCCTGGAAAGCGAGCTCTTCGGACACGAGAAGGGAGCCTTCACCGGGGCCACCGAGCGCAAGATCGGCAAGTTCGAAGCCGCCCACAAGGGCACCCTGGTGCTCGACGAGATCGGGGAGATGAGCCCGGCCATCCAGGCCAAGTTCCTGCGCGTGCTCGAAGGCCATCCCTTCGAGCGCGTGGGGGGCAGCGGCCGCGTCCAGGTCGACGTGCGGGTCGTGGCAGCCACGAACCGCGACCTGGAGAAGGCGGTCACGGCGGGGGAGTTTCGCCGCGACCTCTACTTCCGGCTCAAGGTGGTGGAGATCCTCGTGCCGCCGCTGCGACGCCGGCCCGAGGATATCGAGGCCATCGCCACCCACTTCCTGGGCCGGTTCGCCGCCGAGACCGGCCGCAAGATCCGCGGCTTCACGGCCGAGGCGCTGCAGGCGATGCGGGTCTACCACTGGCCGGGCAACATCCGCGAACTCCGCAACGTGGTGGAACGGGCGGTCGTGCTCGCACAGGTCGAGTGGATCGACGTTCACGACATGGCGCTCAGCCACCTGGCCGTGCCCGGTGACACGGACAACGGCCCCTCCCCACGGGCAGGTGGCTTCGTGCCGGCGACGATCGAGGAGATCGAGAAGCGCCACGTCTTGGAGACGCTGGAGGCCGTGGGAGGCAACAAGACGAAGGCGGCGGCGATGCTGGGCATCGAGCGCTCGACCCTGGACCGCAAGCTCGCCAAGTGGGCCCGCGC
>QWPN01000138.1 GCA_003671185.1 Planctomycetota bacterium | reverse complement strand
AACGCGGTTGAAACGGCCGCTCTCCGCGAGGAGATCGGCTGGCTGAGGTCGCGACTGGAACGGCTGGAGCAGAGGCTGGAACGTTCTGTCGACCGCCGCTGAGGACACCGTCAGGCAGCAGGCATCCCCAGCGACGACTCGACCGACAGTGGTCGACCTTCGGGTGGCAGAAGCCCGAACCGCGCCAGTTCCTCGTCGAGCGTCACGCCGACGTCGCCCGGCAGCGCGGCGGCAGATCTGGCCGTGCGCGAAGGCTCCTTGCACACGGCTCGCTGCCCCTCCCGCCGCGTGCCCGCCGCAGCCCAGGCTTCCGCTTGCTCCGACAGGTGCGTCAACAACCGCTCCACGCCGGCGCGGTGCCGCTCCAGTTCGTCGCGGCTGAGATCCGCGGGGATCGACACGGCCCGGCTGACCACGCCGCGAGCCCGGGAGAATGGTCTCGGAACGGCGAACCTGTCCCACGTCCCCAGCCGCCAGGGCCGATCGTATCCCATGCCCATGGCGACGATGGGGATGCCCAGCGTGCTGGCCAGGAACACGCAGCCCGCCGCCAGTTGCCGGCGCGGGCCGCGCGGGCCGTCGGGCGTGATCGTGAGGTTGCCGGTCGCGGCCCGACCGGCGAGTTCGCGAAGCGCCGCCGAACCGCCGTGAAACGTGCTCCCGCGCACCACGCCGAAGCCCATCATGCGGGCCACCCGATCGAGGATGTTGGCGTCCCAGTGCCGCGACAGCAGCATCGAGATGTTGGAGTGCCCGCGCAGGTAGAGCGGCATGAGGATGTTCTCGTGCCAGAAGACGTAGATCTTCGCACCGCGGTAGGCGGCATGAACCGGATCCACGGTGGGTTCGCCGAAGTCGATCTTGTAATCGAGCGTGCCCATCCACTGGCGGATGCATGCCGTCGATGCCAGAGACCAGGCGCCGATGGCGAATGGAGACTTGAGCTTCACGACCCGTTGTCCTTCCCTGCTGACGGGGACATCACGCCTCCCACCAGGTGCCCTCGAAGACTTCCTGCGCGGGCCCCGTCATGAACACGTGGCCCGACGCCGCCCATTCCAGATCCAGCCGGCCACCCGGCAGGTCGGCCGCGAGCAGCGCGTCCGTCCGGCTGCCGAGCACCCCCGCCACGCACACGGCGGAGGCCCCCGTACCGCAGGCCATGGTGATCCCGCTGCCCCGTTCCCAGGTGCGCATGCGCACCTGCCCCCGCGACAACACCTCGACGAAGTGCACGTTGACGCGGCGCGGGAAGGAGGCATGGGTCTCGATGCGCGGACCGATCTCGGCGAGTGGCACGGCCGCCACGTCGCGGCAGTACAGCACCACGTGAGGGTTGCCCATCGATACGCACGTCATCCGCGGGTCGAGCCCGCAGGCCTGCCACCAAGGCTGCTCGGCGCCGAGCGCGGTGCACGGCGCGTCGACGACCCGACCGGTGCCGGCGCCCTGCACGGGGATCTCGGCGGCCTCGAGCAACGGAGCTCCCATGTCGACCCGCACCCGCGAGGAACGCGGTCCGGTGCGGACCACCTCCAACGTGAGCACACCCCGGCCGGTCTCGATCGTCACGGGGCCAGCCGGGGCCCGTCCCCGGGCCACGACCATGTGTGCCACGCAGCGCACGCCGTTGCCGCACATCTCCGACTCGCTGCCATCGGCGTTGAACATCCGCATCCGGGCGGTCGCCAGCGACGAGGGCTGCACGAGCACGAGGCCGTCGCCCCCCACGCCGCGGTGCCGGTCTGCGATCCGCGGCGCGAGCGCCGCCGGGTCGGCCGGCGCCGGCTGCTCGAAACAGTCCACGTAGACGTAATCGTTGGCGGCACCGTGCATCTTCAGGAACTTCATCGGTCGTTTCCGGGCTGGGTTCGCGTCGGGCGCCGGGACGTCCCGCGCCGCTTGCCCACTCTACCGCGCCGGCCCGTCCTTCCATCATGCGCCGTCATCGCGGCGCCTCCCGCCGTGTCGACGCCCACGGCCCCGCCGGCTCTCTGCGCTGCGACTGCAGTTTCTGCAAGGCCGCGGCCAGCGTAGGGAAGGCCTCGGTGCTCGACACCGGATCGGCCAGCGTGCCATCCACGTGCACCAGCATGAACTGACCGCTGGCGCCGCCCAGCACCCGCTTCATGACCGGCAATTGCGTCTCGGCATCACCCATGATCGGTCGGAAGGTGAGACGGATGTTGGAGTCGAAGTCGACCTCGCCCGCCCCCACCAGGCTGATGGCGTCACCCGCCAGTTCGATGTTGTCGAGGTAGGCACGCGGCCCCTCGATGCGAAAGTCGACGAGGCTGCTGGTGAAGGCATTGCGATCCGGAGCCTTGACACGCAGGATCTTGAGCAGGGCTACCACGACCGGCAGTTCGTAGATGTCGCCATCGCGGAGTCGCACCTGGCCGCGGCCGGCGAGCGAATGGGCGCCGGCCCGCGATCCCGACACCTCCAGGGCGCCGTGCACGCGGCCCTTGTATCGCTGCGTCCCGCCGCTCATGCAGCCGGCCAGTTGTTCCAGTTCGGCGTCGCCGACCATGGCACTGACGGTGAACGAGCCCGCCTCCCCCGCGGCCACGCTGCCGTCGAGAAGGAGCGTGCCGCCGGCCAGCCGCGCCTGCAGTCGTCGGCCCGCGGCCGGCTCCGCATCGCCGGCTGCCGGCGCGCCGAAACGGACGCCGCTCCCGTCCATCGCCAGCGGTCCCCGGATGGCGGTCAGTTGCAATCCCTTCCACATCGCGCTGTCGATGGCGGCGTGGCCGACGGTGCGCCACGTGCGACCGTCGCTTTGCCCGCGCAGCCGGATGCCACCGTGCACGTGTTCGAGCGGCACGCCCACGTCCAGCGACGCCTGTTCCACGTCGAGGTGCATGTCCCAGGCGGCCGCGGCCGGACCGGGCACCGTCTCGGTGCGGCCCCCTGGCCCCGGCACCACGACCGGCGTCGTGGAATAGATGTCGAGCTCGCCGTCGACGGACAGCAGTCCGCGCAGCCGCACCCCGGCCACCGCCTGCCGCAGCCCGGCCGGCAGGGCCTGGAGAACGTCGTGATCCGCCCGAAACCGATCCGCGCTGAGCCGCTCGAAGGAGACGTGCCAGCCACCGTCGGGCGTAAACCGGCAGGTGCCGGCGGTGGAGACAGTCGTTCGTGCATGCACACCGCGCACGTCCTCGAAACGCAGTCGGCCGTCCTTCCATGCCAGCCGGCCACGCAACCGCTCCAGTCGGTAGGGGAACCACGACGGTTCGATCGACACGCTGTCGCCCCGCGGCGTGGCCTCCAATTCGACGTCGGTGCGGCGGGCCTTGACCCGGTGCCGCACCCGGGCCGTGAACTCGGCGTTGCCGCGCGGATCGACATCGTCCCAGATGCGCCGCATTCCGGACGGCAGCGCATCGCGTAGTTCCTGCTCCAGCACCACGTTGGATCCCGCCAACTCCAGCGTGAGCTCGCCGTCGTCGTCTCCCATGCGCCGCAACGCGCCGGTGCAGCGGACGATTCCGCTGTCGTTCGAACCGGTGATCTCCTTGATCGTCCACTCGCCCCCTTCCATGACGACGGTGCCGTTGACGTTGCTGAGCGGATAGGGGAATCCGGCATAGGCCATGCTGCACTGCGTGAGGCGGATGCCCAGGGAGTTGACGAAACCCGCGGGGATGTCGGCCGCCCGCTGATGCCGGAACACGAAGTCGAAGGTGCCCGAGCCGCGCAGGGAGCGCACGATGTCGGCACTGCGGGCGGGCAGCGCGGCCAGCAGCGAATCGTCGATCCGCATGCCGTCGCCGCGCACCTCGACGTGGCCGGGGGCGCCCCGGACGGACGTGTTGACGGCCGCCTCCACCTGCACGGGGTGGCCGCCGGCCTGGCCGGTGAGGTGCATGGCCAACATGCCGTCCTTGAGCGTCACGGTGCCGACCGTGCGGTCGACGCGATACGGAAAGCGGTAGTAGGTGAGGGAGAGATTGCGACAACGCAACGACACCTCGGGGGTCACGGTGCCGCCACGGCGCACGAACTGCGCCTGCAGATCGACCTCGCCGGCCGGCAACAGCTTGCTCCACTGCGAGGCCAAGGACTGCGGCAGCAGGCCCTCCCAGTGTCGTCCCACGACCAGCCGTTCGGCCTCCACGAGCAGGTCGAAATCGCCGTCCGGCGACCAGCCGACGAGCCGCCCGGAGCCGCGCAGCAGCGTGGAGCCGGCCCGGGCCTCCAGTCGTTCACAGGCCATGCCGGCGCGGTCGATGCGAAAGGCGGCCGACACGTCGCTGAGGGGCAGCGGCAGACTGGCATGCTCGAAGTGGCCGCCTTCGAGGCTGCCGGACACCGTGAAGGCGGCGTCCTCCAGGGCGGCGACGGTTCCTGACGTGCGCCAGTCCAGATCGATCCTGCCGCGGAGGCCTGCCAGGGCCACGGCGGGGCCGCTGGCGGCGGGAAGCATGGCCTGCAGTCGCGGTGACAGGTCGAGCCCCTCGATGCGGCCGGCGAGATCGAAGGCCGCGTCCCCGGATGTCACCCGGCCGGTGAAGCCGGCGCGATCGAAGAAGTCGCCCGAGATGCTGCCGCGCACGTCCAGCGCCCCGCCGGTGGCGGGACGCACGTCGGCGGCGATGTTCCGCAGCGTGACCCGGGACTGCCGCGCCGTGTCGTCGACGATCAGGGTGGCGTCCTCCACGGTCACCGGCACCTGCAGCCCGCCGGGGCGCGACCGCAGGAGTGCCGCCGGGCTCCAACGCCCATCGGCACCGCGGCTGGCATGCAACGTCGGCCGCCGCAGGACGACCGCCGTGATCCGCGGGGAGCCCCCGGCCAACTCCTGCAGCGTCGTGCCGCAGGCGATGCGAATCTCGTCGATGCCCAGCAGTCGGCGACGGTCGCTGGGCAGCGCGGGATCCACGAACGAGGCGCCGCGCACCACGATGCCCTCTCCTTCGATCAGCGTCGCCGACTGCACGACGATGGAGAGGGCGGGAAACTCGGCACGCAGCCGGGCCTCGATGCGCCGTCGCACCTCCTCGCCGACGCGGCTCGACCCGATGGCCACGGCGGCCACCACGCCGGCCACGGTCAGCGGCAGTGACCAGCGCACGAGGATCCAGAGAAGGTCGGCGAGCGATTTCATGGGGGCTCGGCGGGCGCGGCGGGGGCGGGGAACCGCCGCAGGGGGCGGGAAGGTACGGGCCGTCACCGAAGGGGGTCAAGCCACCGCGACGACCTTCCACCCCGGGGAAAACCCGCCATTTCTCCAGCCTGCGCCGCTTGTTATAGTGCGACGAACTTTGGGTCCTTCGGGGGGCCCGACGACCTGTTCCGGGGCTCGCCCCTGGCAACGTCCCTGTTCACATCCCTCACGTCACGAGGCATTGCCGCATGGCCGCGAACCACCACACGAGCACGTCGAGCACCGATCTCTCCGGCGCAGCCCCCAAGGCCCAGCGACTCCTCTGGGCCGGCTTCATGGCGATCCTCGCCGCCGGCGTGGGCTTCGCGATCCGTGGTGGCATCCTCGGCCAGTGGGCCGAGCAGTACGGCTTCACGCAGACGGAGCTTGGCGCAATCACGGGCGGTGGCCTGACCGGGTTTGGAATCATCATCCTGTTGTCGAGCCTGATCGCCGATCGGATTGGTTTCGGCCCGCTGATGTTCGCGGCCTTCGCGATGCACCTCGTCTCGGCAGGTCTCACGCTGGCCACCGGTGCGGCCTTCGCGGCCGGGGGTAAGCCTCTAGCCTTCCAGTGCCTGTTCTGGGGCATGTTCCTCTTCGCGATCGGCAACGGCATCGCCGAGGCGGTCGTGAATCCCCTGGTCGCCACGCTGTTCCCCAAGAACAAGACCCACTATCTCAACATCCTGCATGCCGGCTGGCCCGGCGGGCTGATCCTGGGCGGGCTGGCCAGTTTCTTCATGGCCGGTGATGCCGAGACCAAGCCGATCGCCTGGCAGGTGCAGATTTCACTGTTCATGATTCCGGTCGTGCTGTACGGCTTGATGATGCTCGGCCAGCGTTTCCCGAAGAGCGAGGCGAGCAGTTCGGGCGTCTCATTCCGCGACATGCTCGGCGAACTCGGGCTGGCCGGTGCCGCTGTGATCTGTTGCCTGCTCACGCTGTTCTTCAAGAGCGACCTGGGATTGCCGCCGCTGGTGTCGGCCGGCATCGCCGCCGCCCTGCTCGCGGTGTTCGGCGCCGCGACGGGATTCCGCTTCGGACACCTGCTGCTCGCCTTCCTGCTGCTGGTTCAGGCGATGGTCGGCTACGTGGAACTCGGCACCGACTCCTGGATCTCGAAGATCACTGGTGCCATCATGGCCAGCCCGGCCAACGGCCTGCTGCTGTTCGTCTACACCTCGAGCCTGATGTTCGTCCTGCGCTTCTTCGCCGGGCCGATCGTGGAGAGGATTTCACCGCTCGGTCTGCTCGCCGTGTCGGCGATTTTCGGCGCCGTCGGCCTGTCGCTGCTCGGCAACGCCGAGGGCGCCGTGATGTGCATCGTGGCCGCCACGGTGTACGGCATCGGCAAGACCTTCCTCTGGCCGACCATGCTCGCGGTCGTCAGCGAACAGTTCCCCAAGGGAGGTGCGATCACGATCGGCGCAGCCGGTGGCGTGGGCATGCTGGCGGCCGGCCTCCTCGGCGGCCCGGGCATCGGCTTCCTGCAGGACAAAAACGCCTCGGAGAACCTGCAGACCGCGAACGCGGCGGTCTTCGAGCGGTATCGGGCGCCGAAGGAGAACGAATTTCTCTGGCTCAAGGCGGCCGGCCTCGATGGCGCGAAGGTGGGCGTCCTCGAAGACGGCGGCAAGGAAGCGCAGCGGGCGCTGGCCCTGATGGAGAAGGAGCAGGCCAAGCCCGAGGCGGTTGCCAACCAGCGGCAACTCGTCGATTGGTGGACCGACACGGCGGCTCCGACGAGCACAGCGGACAAGCCGCTGGTCGAGGCAGCTGGTCTTTTCGGAGGCCGTCAGGCCCTGAAGATGACCGCACTGGTGCCCGCCACCATGTTCGTCTGCTACGCGTTCCTGCTGGCCTGGTTTGCCATGCGGGGCGGGTATCGGGCCCGCGGCGTCGGGCACTGACGCTCAGCCCAGCGGCCGAAGTTCCAGCAGGATTGCCCCCGGCTGTGAGATCCGAACACCACCGGGGAAGTCCGTGGCACCGACCGCGGCCTCGGTACCGGCGGCGGCCAATGCCGCAAGCTGTTCGTAGTGCCGCGCCGTCATGTCCCGCCGTGGCCACCCCTCCCGTTCCCAGAGGACCGCGAACATCTCGGCCAGGAGGTGCCGGTCGAGCGAGGCAAGACCGGCCGTTCGCAGCACGACCGTACCGCAGGCCGCACGGCTGGCGTAGATATCGAGCAGATGTTCAGCGGCGCCGCGCAGTGCAGCAGCCAGCTTTCCGGCCTGACCACCCAACCGCACAATGGCCTCAGACGCGGCCGGATAGGGGCCGTCCTGGCAGCGGCCGATGACCTCGTGCCGGAGAAAATTTCGCGAGTATCGCACGTCGGTATTCGTCGTGTCCTCGCACCACGACTCCGCCGCGGCGGCCAGAAACTCGCGCACGCTCGCCCGCGACACGGCCAGCAGCGGCCGGAGAAGCGAGACGCCATCGCAGAGTTCGCGGGCGGCGGGCATGCCCGCCAGGCCCGCCAGGCCCGTACCCCGCAGGATACGGTGCAGAATCGTCTCCGCCTGGTCATCCGCGGTGTGGGCGACGAGCACGTGCCTGGCGCCGGTGTCCCTCGCCACCTCCTCGAAGACGCCATACCGCAGCCGTCGTGCCAGCGCCTCGATGCCCTCGCCGCGGGCGTCGACCGTGGACCGCACTGCACATCGGCGCCACACGAACGGCAGCCCCAGCCGGCTTGCCAACGCGGTCACGAATTCCCGGTCGGCAGCGGCATCCGCCCGTAGGTCGTGCTCGACGTGAACCACGGTCATGCGGCCGGCTGCAGAGGGCGGCGCCAGTGCGTGCAGCCCACACAGCAACCCCACGCTGTCGGCGCCGCCCGACACGGCGACGAGCAGTCGGTTCGACCAGAATCCGCTGGCCGGCAGGCCGGCCGCAAGCGCCGCCAGAAACGTCTCCACCTGCGCCGCGTCCGCTGCCCCCTGCGGATCCGTATTCGCGCCCATGCCATCCTCCGGGCGGGATTGTGACAGATGCCGGCACCCCCTGCGCAGACCAGCGGCACCGCCCCCGAACGGGCCGCCGTCCGGCCAAAACCCTACCGGAAGCGGCATTGAGCGGCCCGGCCGGCCCCGGTACCCTCCCCCGCCCGATCACCGCCCCAGGAAGGACCGTCCATGCCCTCGCGCACCCTTCACGGCCTCATCCTCGCCCTGCTCGTCGCCATAGCCCCGTTCAGCGCGGGCTGCTCCACCCTGCTCACGGTCGCCTACCTCGTGCAGCCGGCCGACGTGCCGGCGGAATTCAAGGGGCTGCGCGGCAAGCACGTCGCCGTTGTCTGCCGCCCGATCGTGGAACTGCAGTTCAGCGATGCCGGATCGTCCCGGCAACTGGCCGGACTCGTCGGATCCCAGTTGGAACAGAAGCTCCGCAACACGAAGGTCATCGGCCAGCAGGAAGTCGCCCGCTGGCTCGACGAGAACTCCTGGGTCGACTGCCCCACGCTGGGCAAGTCACTCGACGCCGACATGGTGGTGGGCATCGACCTCGAGGAGTTCCGCCTCCACGAGGGCTCGACACTGTTCCGCGGCCGGGCCACCGCCCACGTAAGGGTGTATGACGTGGCCGCGAAGAAAGTCGTGTTCGAGAAGCGTCTCGACGACTTCTCGTTCCCCGCCAACACCGCCATCCCCACGACGGACCGCTCGGAGGCGGAGTTCCGCGACATGTTCCTGCAGATCGTGGCGCAGCGCATTTCGCGCACGTTCCACGCCTACGAGAGTCGCGAGCACTTTGCAGAAGAGAGCCTGACGTTCTGACTTTACGCCCGCCGGGCCATCCTGGCCCCGGCGGGCTTGCGCGGTCGCGGGCAACGCCGAGGGTTCCCCGGACCGCGAGCGGCCGCCTTCCGGGCGGCCGTTGCCGCTGACGCGGCGTGGGTGCGTGGCGCCGTGGGGAGGTTTGGCATCAACTCCTGCCGGAGTCGACGCGCCCAATGACCTTGGGCCTCCAGGTGTGGATCGCCTTCGAGGGGTTGCCCGTGCCGGTCGAGTGGCGTGGGAAACCGAGCGCAGCCACGAAGGCGAAGTGAGGTTTCCCCCGAGTGAGCGAAGGGCAGGAGGCCCGCAGTGAACGTCCGGCGAGACGGCACCGGCGACCCCGGCACGCCAACGCGACTGCGGATCATCTGTGACCCGTATAAGGCGGGGCTGGCATCACCTCCTGCCGGAGTCGACGCGCCCAATGACCTTGGGCCTCCAAGTGTGGATCGCCTTCCGGGCGGCCGGCCCCACTCAGACGGCGCGGGGACGAGCCCCACCCCGACGTGGAACACACACCCACCACTCGAAACGGCGGCGCCGGATTCCGGATCTCAGATGTTCTGCGCCGCACGCTTCGGCTTCGGCGGTGCCAGCTTTCGGGCAGCAGGATCGTCGCCCGGCCGACCGCCGCCGCCACCACCACCAGAAGGCTTCGGCTTGTCATTCACGCCGGTGTGCCGCTCCGTCCACGAGTAGCCCAGTGGTGTCCGCAATTCCTCTGCCGCGATCCGCGCCCAGGGCGTGGCCGGATGCTCCGCCACCACCTTCTCCAGGAGGGCCTTCGATTGCTTGGCCAGTTTCTCGGTCTGCGAACCCACGTTCGAGACATCATCGCTGGGCTGCAACACCCAGGTATCACTCTTGGCGTCCTTGAACTTCATGCCTGTCTTGGCCTGGGCGAGCATCATGTTGTAGGCGTCGGTCCGCACCTTGAGCGCCAGCACGCGGCCGAGCGCCAGATCGAAGCCCGCCTGCCAACGCTTCTCGCTGATCTTGTCGCGGTCGGGCAGGCCGGCGGCCAAGGCCCCGTACATGGCGTCGATCTTGGGGGCCAACACCGCCGCCTTCTTCTGGGCCTCGCTGAGCAGCAGGGCCAGCGCCCCATCGTCCTGCCGGGGAAAATCCAGCCGCGGCTTGTCCATCGGGCTGATCTCGGAACTCTTGGCCGCCTCCACGAGCGCCTTCTTGGCCCGATTGGTCGCCAGCATCTGGTCGATCTTGGCGGCCGGCAGGTAGTCAGGCCTGTAGGCCCGCATCTTGTCGTGATCGAAAAAGTGCCGCAGCCGTGACGACATCGGCGCCGTGTCCTTGTCGCTGACGCGGCTGCCGGAATCACGGTTGGCATGCACGCAGAAGTAGATACCGCCGGTTTCCGCGCACAACTTCGACAGGCTGAAGGGCCCGAACCCGGAATCGATCGGCTCGTCCGCCTCACCACCGGTCTTGATGCGCACGAATTCCGGATACAGGCTCTCCGGTCCCTGCTCGACCACCTTCCAGGCCACATCGTCGGCATACTTGGGGTCGAACTCCACGAACTTGAAGCTCACCTGGCGGGTGCCGAAGGGGGCCGGCACGCCCACCACGAAGACGCGCATCGCCTGCGTGCGGCAGAACCGGGCCACGTCGTCGGCGAACTGCTGGTCGTTGCCCACCTCGTCGGTGAAGGCGATGATCATCACATTTCGCTGCGACGGAGTGATCCGAACCTGCCTGGCCGCCTTGGCGGCCTCGGCGATCGCCGTGAAGGTCATTTCGATGCCCGACTCGTCGATGGGGATCGACTCGATGGCGCGCTTCACGTCGCCCAATTCAGTGGTGGGCTTGGTGATCACCGGCATCGTGCTCTTGCCGTAGGCATACACGAGGTTGAACAGTTCGTGCTGGTCCGATCCGGCCCGGACTCCGAGTTCGTCGGACACCCGCTGCAGGCGTGCGGCGATCTCTTTGCGCTGTCCGGCCAAACTCACCGACTGGTCGAACACCCAGCACACCACGGTGGGCCGCTGATCGAGGGATGAGGTGATCTCCATCGTGAGCCGATCGACGGCGCCCGCTGCGCCGCTGGTGCCGATGCCGACGGCACCTTGGATGATGAGGTTGGCGTCGATCTCGGGCCCCGTGGGGAGGGCGTCGAGCGGTTCGACCTGGATGTCACTCACGACGTCCGTCGTCGGCATCACCGGCACGATCGACTGCTCGGACAACTCGGGGGCGAACGCCTGCGCGATGTCGACACTTTCGGCGCTTTCCGCCCCCGTCCGGTCCTGGGGTTCCTCGGAGACCGACATCTCTTGGGGGACGAGGTCCATCTCGGCCTCATCCTGATCGGGGGACACCTGCACGACGGCGAACCGCCGCGGATGCGGGTCGTCCCGCAGGATCGACCCTCCCAGCCCGAGCAGCACGGCGACGTGAATGACGAGGCTCAACGCCCAGGCCGGCGTGTCGCCGTCGAGCGGAGTCTCATCCTCGCCGGTGCGTTCCTGCCACCAGCGCTTCGCACCTTCCAGCATGCCCATGATGCTTCCTCGCTTCGCCGCGGCAGCCGGCCGGCCCTTCCCGACTCGAAACCCGTCAGGATACCCCGCCAAACGGCCCGCGACCATCGAGTTCCATGACAATCTTCGCTGCCGGCGCTATAGTTTATTCCCCGCGGCCTGGACGTGGGTTCCGGGGCGGGATTCCTGGGTCTGGAAGGAACGCCATGATGGCTTGGTACGCGGTCCGACTGGCTGGGGTTCGTGCCCCGTTTCGAGTCGGGGCTGTTTGGCTGGCGACGGCGCTGCTGCCGGCCTGCCTGGCGGCCGCAGCCGATCCTGTGCCGGCCGCCGCGGCGAAGGAGAACGCGGCCCAGGAACTGCTCCTCGAGACCTCTGACGGCGTATCGATCGCTGCCTGGTACTACCCGTTGCCCAAGGACGCCGCCTCGCTCGGCACGGTGATCCTGATCCATGACCTCGATGGGTCCCATCGCACGGTGGAGCCCCTCGCCAAGGCGTTGCAGGCGGCCGGGTGCACCGTTGTTGCGCCCGATCTGCGCGGCCACGGTGCCAGCGTCATGAAGTTGGGCCCCGCCGGCCCGGGGCCGGAAGGACAGGCGAAGTCGCTGCGCAAGGCCGATTTCGAGATCATGGCGGCGACTGCGGGGGGCACTGTTCGCGAGCAGGCCGACGTCCGCGGCGACGTGGAGTGCGTCTATGACTGGATCCGGCAGCAGGCCGCCAGGGACAAACTGCAGATGAAGCCGCTGGTCGTCGTCGGCTCCGGCACGGGCGCCACGGTGGCGGCGCGATGGGCCGCGGCCGACGCGGCCTGGCCGCCGATCGCCAGCGGTCCCCAGGGGCGTCAGGTCGGCGGCGTCGTGCTGATCGGCCCCGCCTTCGTCAGCAAGGGATTCTCGATTCAGCCGGCCCTGTCACAGGAACTGCTGGGCCGCTCTCCGCCGGTGCTCGTCCTGTCGGGTTCGGACGACCGTGACGCGGCCAGGATTTTCGACCAGATCAAGCGGCACAGGCCCCGGGAGACCTTCGATGAACGCAAGGGGGCCACGGCCAACGGCGAAGCGGCCGAGAAGCCGACCCTATTCCTGCTCAAGGTGCCCGTCAACCGCAGCGGCGATCCCCTGGCCTGTTACCGTTCCACGGACCCGAAAAATCCACACGACGCGGCGTCGCGCATCACCGGGTTCCTGTCGAAGGTCGTGAACGCCGCGCCCTGATGACCACGCCTGGCCTGCCGGGCGACACGACGCCTGCTCACGGCAGCCGCAATTCCATGCCCGCCACGAGCAGGTCTGGGCTGCGCAGGCGATCACGGTTGGCTTCCCAAATTCGCTGGGCCGCCGCCGGGTTGCCGTAAAACCGCTGCCCCAAGGAGGCCAGCGTCTCGCCCGGTGCCACGCGGACCGCACCACCCGCCGAGGCCGCACCCGGGGCCACCGCAGCGGGTCGGGGTTGCATCGGATCCAGCCACTGCGATGCGGCCGCGGGTGCCGGGGCAGGCTCGGGACGGCGGTCGGGGGTCAAGGCCGGTGGTTCAATCGAGCCCGCGGCACGATCCGTGCGGATCGTCCACGGCGGCGGCAACTTCAATTCCACGCCGATGGGCAGGAGATCCGGGTCCGGAACGGTCTCGCGGTTGGCACTCCACACGGCGGCAGCGGCGGCAGGATGGCCGTAGAAACGGGAGGCGATCGCCGTCAGGTCGTCACCGTCCCTGACCGTGTATGTCGCGGGCACGAGCGCCGGGGGCATCATCCGTGCGGCCGTCGGCGGCTGTGGCGCGGGCGACGCCGACCAGGACACGGCCAGCGGCGGAGGACGCTGTCCGTCGAGAAGAGGCGGTGGCGGCATCTCCAGGGTCGATCGGTACGTGCCGCCCAGGGCGGGACTCGGTGCGGCCAAGGCCGCGGGGGCCGGAGGCAGTTGTGCCGGCGGCGGCGGCGGCGCGTAGTCGCTGCGCGGCAGCGGTGCGGGAGACTCGGCGGGGGGCTGGTCGGGCCAGGGATGGGCCACGGCCGCGGCCGGGCCGGCGGCCGGCGGGGCCGGACATGCCGGCATCACATTCACGCCGGGGACCGCCGACATGGGCATGGGCCTTGCTCCGGCCCATGGATCCAGGCTCCAACGTTTCGCCACGGCGCTGGCCAACGGTGCCGCGAGCACGACGCCCGACGCCACCATCGCCGCGCCCACGACGAACC
This sequence comes from Planctomycetota bacterium, assembly GCA_003671185.1. Taxonomy (GTDB): domain Bacteria; phylum Planctomycetota; class Planctomycetia; order Pirellulales; family UBA1268; genus QWPN01. Next base: position 8,934 of record QWPN01000138.1, on the reverse strand, counting down.
GGATCGCTCCTCCCAGACTGCTCATCATCAGGTTTCCTGCGCCCCCACCCCGGCCGGGAGGAAGGCGAGTCAACCATGACACCCCGGGGAGCGTGCGGCCGCCTTGGACCAGCTGCTCGACGAACTCGAATCTGCAGGAAACGCGTTCCCGCCGCCATCTTCGTCACGCCGCGCACAGCCGTGCCATCCCGCAGGGACGGCAGGGTTTGCCAGCCCGGCTCAGGCAGGCTGGGTCGTGGCCGGACTGCGGCCCGGCTCCGGAACTCCGGCCCCCGCACCAGCGGTGCGGTGCTGCAGCCAGAGCACGATCGGCGAGGCGATGTAGATCGTGCTGTAGGTGCCCGTGATGATGCCCACCAGCATCGTGAAGGCGAAGGCATGGATGCCCTGCCCGCCGTAGGCGTAGAGGATGATCGTCGCCAGCAGCGCGGTGCCTGACGTCAGAATCGTGCGGCTCAGCGTTTGGTTCACCGCACGGTCGATCATCTCGGCGGTCACGAATCGGCTCTTGCCACGCAGTTCCCGCAGGCGGTCGAAGATCACGATCGTGTCGTTGATCGAGAAACCGATGATCGTGAGCAGTGCCGCCACCACGTCGAGGCTGATCTTGAAGTCGTCGACGAGGGCCCAGCCCAGGTACGGCGCCACGAACTTGCTCAGGGCCAGGCAGGAGACTGCAACGAGCACGTCGTGCGCCAGGGCCACGACAGCCGCCAGGCCGAAGGCCATGTTCTGGAACCTGATCCACACGTAGACCACGATCATCAGCAGGCTGGCGAGCAGGGCGTAGACCGCCGTGACCTGCGTGTTGCCCGCCACCTTGCCGCCGATCTCGTTGGCCGCCAGGTACACAGGCGTGTCCGCCAACTTCGCCTGCACGGCCGCCAGAATGCCCTTCGTGGACTCCAGGTCGAGCGACGTGGCCAGCACCCAGGAACGACACGGCCTCCCCATCGCGACGCCGACATCGGTGGATGTGAGTTGGAAATCAGCGTCGCCGATCTTCTGCTCCTCCAGCGCCCCGCGGATGAAACCCTCCAGCGTCGGCCGCCCGATCTTCTGCGGAAACTCCAGCTTGGCCTCAGTCGACTCACGCGGGGCGGATTCCGCGGATGGCTGGTCGGCCGGCGGCTTCACGGCCTCCACCGACGTGATCGTCATGCCGTACGTGGCCAGCCGGTCGGGAAACGCCTTGCGCAGCGTCTGCTCAACGGTGGCGCCGCTATCCCTGGCCTGCTGGTCGTCGCGCTGCGATGTGTCGACTTTGTAGCGCAGCCCGCTGGCTTCGCCCGCCGTGGCGATCGCGCTCACCGCGGCGTTGGGCAACCCCTTCACCGACTCCCGCACCGCGGCGATGTCCAGTTGCTGGCCTTCCTTGAATTCCAACTGCACGCTCGACCCACCGGTGAAGTCGATGTCGAACAACCCCTTGCCCCGCTGCCAGCCCGCCACGAGGCCGGCCAGGATGAACAGCGTCGAGGCCACGATGGCCGGCTTCATCCAGGCCACGAAGCGGAAGTCGGTGGCCCCGAACAGCCGGGCCATGGACAGCGTCTTGATCCAGCGGTTGCGCTCGGCCAACTCGAACACGACGCGGGAGCAGAACACCGCCGTGAACAGGTTGAGGAGCAGGCCGAAGAACAGCGTCACGGCAAACCCCTTGAGCTGGTCGGTGCCGATGGCGAACAGCACCACCGCCGTGATCAGCGTCGTCAGGTTCGAGTCCACGATCGTGGAGAAGGCCCGCTGAAAGCCGTTGCGGATCGCCATGCGCACCGCCGCGCCACGGTCGAGTTCCTCGCGCATGCGCTCGTAGATGAGCACGTTGGCGTCGACGGCCATGCCCACCGAGAGCACGAGCCCGGCCAGGCCGGCCAGCGTGAAGGCGGCCTTCAGCGAGATCATCGCAGCCACGACGAGCACGATATTGAGCAGCACCGCCAGGTCGGCGACGAAACCGGAGAACCGGTAGTAGGCGAGCATGAAGGTCAGCACGACGACGGTGGCCAGCAGCATCGCCAGCTTGGCCGACCTGATCGTGTCGTCGCCGAGCTGCGAGCTGATGCGCTGCTCGCTGATGGGCTCGCTTTTCAGCGCCGCGGGCAGGCTGCCGGCATTGAGCACCTCGACGAGCACGTCGACGTCGGCCTGCTTGAAGTTGCCGGTGATCTGTCCGTTGGAGCTGATGGCGCTGCGGATCACCGGCGCCGACTGCACCACGTCGTCGAGCACGATCCCCAGCCGGCTCTCCACGCCGTTGGCGGGATTGGGCTTGTTGGTGCCGGTCAGGTAGCCGAACTTGCCGGCGCCGCTCGACTTGAAGGTGAAATCGACGGAGGGATTGAGGCTCTCGTCGAGCCCGGAACTGACGCGCCCCAGATCGCCGCCCGTGACATTGAGCCGGTCGACCATCACCAGCACTTCGAAGCCACCGTCGGCCCCGGGCCGGGCCACGAGGCGGCGATCCTCGTCCGGATTCATCTTGGCCTGGTCGACCCGCACCCAGCGGGCCACGGTCTCCCCCTTGTCGGACACGCTATTGCCCACCGAACGCGACGCCAGCGTGATCGCCGCCTGGTGCCGCGGATCTGCGCGGTTGGCCAGGATCCGGAACTCGAGCACGCCGGCACTCGACACGATGCGCTTGACCAGGTCGACTTCCGACTGTTCCACCTCCGGAAGGATGACTTCGATCTGGTCCAGGCCATACTGCCGGACCGTGACCTCTTTCTGGCCACCTGGATTGACACGGCGGCTGACGGCGGCGACCAGCTTGTCCATGGCGACGGCGGCTTTCTGCGGCACCAGGTCATAGTCGACCTCCAGCACGTCGCCGGCCACCCGACGGCCCGCCTCGCGAACCTCCACACGATCGAACGAAGCCGACTTCACGGCCGCCAGGAACGCCTCGCGGGCCACCGCATCGGCGGCCTCGAGCTTCACCGCAACCCGGTTTCCGGCCCCCCGCGTGATCGAGGCCGTGCGCCCCTCCTGCGTGGCCAATTCCTCGATCCGCCGGATGCAGTCGTCAACCTCGGCCACGGACTGTTTCGACGAATCGACCTCGTAGACCAGGATCAGGCCGCCTTTGAGATCGATGCCCAGCCGCGGCGGATATCCCAGCCAGCAGACCACCAGCCCCGCCGTCAGCGCCACGAGTACCGCGGCGATGCGGCCCCACATGTCGGCCGCACGAAGCCGCTTCGAGAGCACCCAGGCCACGAACGTGGGCACGGCCAACGTGGCCGCCGTGATCGCCCACAGCCCCCAGGCCTGTTGCCACCACGCTCCGGTCGCGGGAGCCGGGGGAACGCCAACCGCTGTAGCAGCCTGTGCCAGCAATCCGATGACCATGCTCGACGTGTTCATGCCTGTTCTCGTGGGCCTGGGTGTGATGGCGGCGCGGCCGACGGCCGCATGGCAGCCGTTGTCATGATTCCGCGGCCGGTGCGGCCGAGTCGCCGCCGTCGCGCAGCACCTTCGCGATGCTGGAAAGCGTGACGGTGATCCTCACATTGGCGGCATCGTCCACCTTGAGGGTGACGCGGTCGGCGTCGCGCTCCACGTTGGCCACGGTGCCGTAGATGCCGGAGGCGGTGAGGACGCGATCGTTCTTCTTGAGGCCGGAGAGGAGTTCCTGCTGTCGGCGCACCCGCTCCCGCTCGGGGCGGAAGAGCAGGAAGTAGGCCACGATCGCGATCGCCACGAGCGGCAGGATCTGCGTCACCAGCGGCGGCGCAACACCCTTGCCGGCGTCGTCGGCCTGGGCGAAACACGGCTGCGGCGGGCACGACGTGGCGATGGCGATCGGGACGGGCTCGAGGAACATGGGGCGGTATGGCCTGGGGACGACGGTTCGGCACCGGGCCGAAGACCCGCAAATGTAGTGGCCCCCGTGCGCGACGGACAAGGGCGACATGGTGCGGGCCGATGGCACGCGGGCCGTCTCACGCGGTCGGCGCCTCGTCCGGCCCCGCAGCATCCAGGGTGGCCAGCAGGTCGCGCCGCGTCTCCGCGAAGGTTCCCGCCAGCACGGCCTGCCGCAGCCGGGCCACCAGCCGCTGGTAGAACGTGAGGTTGTGGATCGATGCCAGGATCGGCCCCAGCATCTCGCCGGCCATGAACAGGTGGCGAACGTAGTCGCGGCCGTGGCGGCAGGCGGGGCACGGGCAGCCCTCCTCGAGGGGCCGCGGATCCGCGGCGTGGCAGGCGTTCCGCAGCCGCACCTGCCCGGCGAACGTGTAGACAAGCGAGTTGCGGCCGCAGCGCGTGGGCAGCACGCAGTCGAACATGTCGATCCCGGTGGCCACCGCCTCGATGATGTCGCGTGGCTGGCCCACTCCCATCAGGTACCGCGGCCGGTCGGCCGGCAGGTGCGGCACCGTGGCCCGCAACGCCCGGTCCATCGCCTCCGGCCCCTCGCCGACCGACAGCCCGCCCACGGCATATCCAGGAAAACCGATCTCCCGCAACCGCTCGGCACTCTCCTGACGCAGATCGGGCTCCAACCCACCCTGCACGATGCCGAACAGCGCCTGCTCCGGCCGGGCGTGCGCGGCGCGGCAGCGTTCCGCCCAACGCAGCGACCGCCGCATGGCGTCGGCGACGACGTCGCGCGGCGCGGGCAGTGCCACGACGTGATCGAGTTGCATGGCCACGTCGGCGCCGATCCGTTCCTGGATGCGCATCGACGCCTCGGGCGTGAACTCGACCGGGCTGCCGTCGAGATGCGAGCGGAAGAACGCGCCCTGCTCGTTGACCTTCACCTGGCGGGCCAGGCTGAACACCTGGAACCCGCCGGAGTCGGTGAGCGTGGGCCCGTGCCAGCCCATGAACGCCGCCAGCCCACCGGCCCGATCCACCGCGTTCTCGCCGGGACGAAGGTGGAGGTGGTAGGCGTTGGCGAGGATCATCCCGGCCCCGGTGTCGGCCACCCGGCCGATGTCGACCCCCTTCACCGTGGCCGCGGTGGCCACCGGCATGAACAGCGGCGTGGGCACGCTGCCATGCGGTGTCGTGAGCGTCCCCGCCCGCGCGGGCCCGTCGCTGGCATTGAGCTGGAACGAAAATCCGGGCTGCATGCGTGGAGCCTAACGTTTTCAGAGGCGACCTGAAGCGAGCCTCGCCCGTCCACGGTTCGGGGCCGCCCACGCTCCGTCGCCGGACGCTCGCTGCGCCCATCCCGGGCTCCGCTCGCTCGGACCTGCCTGCGCTTCGCCATCCATGGCTCTGCTGGTCAGCTACGCCGGCTCCCAGGGCACGGTCAGCCCCTCACGAAATCCCCGCTCCGCGAGGACCTGCGCCACCCGCAGCCATGGGGAATCAGAAGATTCCCATCGCCTCGAGCGAATACCGCACGATGAGGCCGGCCACGACCACGCTCACCATGCTCATCAGCTTGACGAGGATGTTGAGGCTCGGGCCGCTCGTGTCCTTGAAGGGATCACCCACGGTGTCGCCCACGACCGCCGCCTTGTGGGCGTCACTCCCCTTGCCGCCGTGCACGCCGCTCTCGATGTGCTTTTTGGCGTTGTCCCAGGCACCGCCCGCGTTGGCCATGAAGACGGCCACGCAGAAACCGGTCGTCAGACCGCCCACGAGCAGGCCGAGCACGCCGCTCACGCCGAGCACGAGGCCGACCGCCACCGGCACCACCAGGGCCAGCACCGATGGCAGCACCATCTCCCTCTGGGCCGCCTTCGTGCTGATCGCGACGGGGGTCGCGTAGTCTGGCAGGTCGGTGCCCTGCATGATGCCCGGCTTCTCGCGGAATTGGCGGCGCACCTCCTCCACCATGCCCTTCGCGGCGCGGCCCACGGCCTTCATCGTCAAGGCGCAGAACACGAACACGCTCATGGCCCCGATGAACATGCCCACGAGGACCTTCGGATTCATGAGCGTCACGTCGTAGAACCGCATGTAGTCCTGCATCGTCGCCTTTTTGACGTCCACGATCCGGTTCTCATCGACGAGTTTCTCGACCACATCCGCTGCGGGGGCCGTCTTGGCCACCGTGTTACGCACAACGCGGGACAGGCCCTCGACTGCCGGCGGGGACGTTGCCTTGCCGTCCCTGCCCTTGCGGCCATCCAGGACACCCTGATCGAGCATCATGAAGACGCGGTTGGCCTCGGTGTTCTCGCCGACGGAGACGACGAGCCTGTCCGCGAGTTTCATCCAGTCGCCGGCCGCGAGCTTCTGCCCTCCGGCCGCGACTTCCTGGACTCCCTCACGGGTCACGACCGCCGCCTTGCCCCAGCGGTCGAAGCCCATCCGCACTTCCTCGACGTAGGCGGCCAGCAGGGCCAGCGCCGTGAGCGCGGCCGAGCCGATCGCGAAGCCCTTGCCGGTGGCAGCGGTCGTGTTGCCCAGCGCGTCGAGGGCGTCGGTGCGCTCGCGGACCACTTCCGGCAGGCCGGCCATCTGGGCATTGCCGCCGGCATTGTCGGCGATCGGGCCGTAGGCGTCGGTGGCCAGCGTGATACCCAGCGTCGAGAGCATACCCACGGCCGCGATGCCCACACCGTACAGTCCGAGGGCGAAGGCGTTGGGATCGGAGAAGTTGAAGTTGTTGGAGAAGCCGAAGGCCAGGAGCGTCGCCGCGCCGGTGATCAGGACGGGCGCCCAGGTGGAAAGCATGCCCTCGGCCACGCCGCCGATGATGATCGTGGCGGGGCCTGTCAGCGCCTGGTCGGCGAGTTCCTTGGTGGGGGCGTACTCGTTGCTGGTCGCGTACTCCGTCCACTTGCCGATCAGCCAGCCGGCCACGAGCCCCACGATCACCGAGATCGCGACGCCCATGTGGGAGAAGCCGCCCATGAGCAGGAACGTGATCACGAACGTGGCCGCCACGATGGCCACCGTCGAGAAGTTGATGCCCTTGGCGAGGGCCGCCAGCAGGGCCTTCTGCGACGAGTCCTCCTGGGTGCGCACCTGGTAGATGCCCCACACGGAAAGCAGCGTGCCGACCGAGGCGATCGCCATTGGCAGGAACACGGCCGCCAGCTGCATCCCCCCATTGCCCGGAAAGGCGGCCACGCCCAGCGCGGCCGTGGCCAGGATCGAGCCGCAGTAGCTTTCATAGAGGTCGGCGCCCATGCCGGCGACGTCGCCGACGTTGTCGCCCACGTTGTCGGCGATCGTGGCCGGGTTCCGCGGGTCGTCCTCAGGAATCGAGTGCTCGACCTTTCCCACCAGGTCGGCTCCCACGTCGGCCGCCTTGGTGAAGATGCCGCCACCGACGCGGGCGAACAGGGCCTGGGTGCTCGCCCCCATGCCGAAGCAGAGCATCGTGACGGTGATCTCCTCGAGCGACAGCGGCGCGAAGCCGAGCATCGGCACCAGCCAGTAGAGGATGAAGAACCAGAGCATGATGTCGAGCAGCCCAAGGCCCACCACCGTCAGCCCCATTACGGCGCCCGAGCGGAAGGCGATCTGCAGGCCCTCGTTGAGCGACCGCTCGGCACCGGCGGCGGTGCGGTTGCTGGCCAGCGTGGCCGTCTTCATGCCGAACCAGCCGGCGAGGCCGGAGAAGAAGCCGCCCGACAGGAAGGCGACCGGCACCCACAGGCTCTGCACACCCAGGCCGAGGGCCATCCACAAAAGCAATGCGCAGATGGCGAGGAACGCCCAGCCCACGACCTTGTACTGCTGCTTGAGATAGGCGTCGGCACCCGTGCGCACGTAGCCGGCGATCTCGATCATCTTCGGGGTGCCGGCGGGCTGGGCCTCCATCCATGTGAAGAACTGCCAGGCCTGGTAGAGCGCCAGCCCCGCACCACCCACTCCCACGAGCCACCAGAAAATGAACTGCCCGTTGAGCCACATCGACGACGACTCGGCGGCAGGTGCATCGGCGGCGCAGGCGACTGCGGGAGCCAGCGCCACGCCGAGGGCGGCGACGAACAGGGCGGCGACACGTTTCATGGTCGGGGAACTCCAGAGAAGACGAACAGGCCGGGCGCTGGCGATGGAAGCGGCGGAGCCGCGTGCCCCCATGAGCCTCGAGGGCGACGGGGAGCAGAATTGAACCCTGTGGCCAAAGGCGTGTCAAACCGCGGCCACTCACACCGGAGCCTTGCCGATCGCGTGGTAGGTGAAGCCACGGGAGTGCATTTCCCGCGGGGCATAAAGGTTGCGGCCGTCGAAGATCAGGCGGGACTTCATCCGCCGGGCCATCTCGTCGAAGTCGGGCCGGCGGAAATCCCCCCATTCCGTGACGATGGCCAGGCAATCCGCCCCGTCGAGCGCCTCCAGGCTCCCCGCTGCGTAGATGAGCCGGTCGCCGTATAGCCGCCGCACGTTCTCCAGCGCCTCCGGGTCGTAGACGCTGACGCTCGCCCCTCCTGCCAGGAGCCGGTCGATGAGGTCGAGCGCCGGGGCATCGCGAACGTCATCGGTGCGCGGCTTGAAGGCCAGTCCCCACACGGCCACACGCCGCCCCGTCAGGTCGGCGCCGAAGTGGGCGGCGATCTTGTCGGCCAGAACCTGCTTCTGGGCCATGTTCGTCTCGTGCACGGCCGTCAGGATGCGCGGCACCACCCCCTTGTCGCGGGCCATCGCCGCCAGGGCCTGCACGTCCTTGGGAAAGCAACTGCCGCCGTAGCCCGCCCCTGGAAACAGGAAGGCGAACCCGATGCGGCTGTCGTGGCCGATGCCCCGGCGCACGTCGTCGATGTCGGCGTCCATGCGCTCACAGAGGTTGGCCACTTCGTTGATGAAGCTGATCTTGGTCGCCAGCAGGGCGTTGGCCACGTACTTCGTCATCTCGGCGCTCTCCGGCGACATGACGAGAAACGGATTCTCCGTGCGCAGGAAAGGGGCGTAGATCGCCCGCAGCGTCTCCGCCACCGGCGTGGTCCTCGCTCCCACCACGACCCGGTCCGGCTTCTGAAAATCCTCGATCGCCGCCCCCTCCTTGAGGAACTCGGGGTT
>QWPN01000161.1 GCA_003671185.1 Planctomycetota bacterium | reverse complement strand
GCCACCTCAGGAGCGTGCGTGACCACGAGCAGGGCCACGCCCTGTTCGCCGCATGTGTTCCGCAACAAGTCGATCACCTGCTGCTGGTGGGCCGCATCGATGCTGGCAGTGGGCTCGTCGGCGAGCACGGCCCGTGGCCGGTTGGCCAGCGCCCGGGCCACCGCCACCCGCTGCTGCTGGCCCGTGCTCAGCTGCGCGGGCTTGTGGTGCAGGCGCTCGGCCAGACCCACCGAGGCGAGCAGGTCGGTGGCCCGCCAGCGGTCGGGCCGCCCGGAGGCGAACGTCATGGCCACGAGCACGTTCTCCAGGGCCGTGAATCCCGGCAGCAGGTTGAATTGCTGGAACACCAAGCCCAGTTTGTCGGCGCGGACGCGGTCGCGGCGGCCCTCGTCGAGCCGCGTCAGGTCCAGTCCGTCCACGACCACCCGCCCGGCGTCGGGCCGCATGATCCCCGCGATCACGTTGAGGAGCGTCGACTTCCCGGAGCCGCTCTGTCCTTCCAGAGCGCAGTGTTCCCCCTCAGCGAGCGTGAAGGTGGGGACGTCCAGCACGTCCAGACGCTCGCCGCCGGGAACGGCGAACGATTTGCGCACGTCGCTGAGTTCGATGACGGGTGCGGCCATGGCGGGAGCGAATCCTACACCGCGGACGCTGCCCGCGGTTTTTTGCGGGCCGATTGAGGGGCGTCCGCGCGGCGTGTATATTCCGCCCGCCAGAGTTCCGTCCACCACGCAGCGTCGCGGGACGGCCTCGCCCCACGACGTCCCGCCCAGGAGATTCGCCGTGCCCATCCGCGTCGGCATCAATGGTTTCGGCCGCATCGGCCGCCTCACCTATCGCGCCATCTACGAGAAGTACGGCCTCAAGGGAGACGTGCAGGTCGTGGCCTTGAACGACCTCACCGATGCCAAGACCAACGCCCACCTCCTCGAATTCGACTCCAACTACGGCCCCTTCAAGGGACACGTGGGGCACGAGGGCAATGACCTGTTGGTGGATGGGCACAAGATCCACGTCTTCGCCGAGAAGGACCCGGGCGCGATTCCCTGGGGCAGTCAGGATGTGCAGATCGTCGTGGAGAGCACCGGCTTCTTCACCGACGCCACGAAGGCCGTGGCCCACAAGCGCGACAGCGTCAAGAAGGTGATCATCTCGGCGCCGGCCAAGAACGAGGACCTCACGCTGGTGCTGGGCGTCAACAACGAGATGTACGACCCCAAGAAGCACCACGTGATCTCCAATGCCTCCTGCACCACCAACGGTCTGGCCCCGGTGGCCAAGGTGCTGCACGAGACCTGGGGCATCGACCGCGGCCTGCTCACCACCGTGCACGCCTACACGAACTCCCAGAAGACGGTCGACACGGCGGCCAAGGACCTGCGCGACGCGCGGGCCGCGGCCCTCAACATCGTCCCCTCGAGCACCGGCGCGGCGAAGGCGGTGGGCCTGGTGATTCCCGCCCTGCAAGGGAAGTTCACCGGCATGGCCTTCCGCGTGCCGACCCCCACGGTGAGCGTGGTCGACTTCACGGCGTTACTCACGAAAGACGCCTCGCCGGCCGACATCAACGCCGCCATGAAGAAGGCGGCCGAGGGCCCGCTCAAGGGCATCCTCCGCTACACCGAGAAAGAACTGGTGTCGACCGACTTGAAGGGCGATCCGCACAGTTCGATCTTCTCGGCCGTGGACACGATCGGCCTGGGGAACTTCGTCAAGGTGGTGAGCTGGTACGACAACGAGTGGGGCTACTCGAACCGCGTCGCCGACCTGCTCAACTTCCTCGAGGACAAGGGGCTCTGAGCGGAGCGTCCCCGCCTCCACGACTGCCCGTGCGGCGCGAGCGGCAGGCATGCCGAGGGGTCGGTTCCGCCCCTCGGGGCCGCCGGTCAGCGGGCGGGAATCGTGGTGTCGGCCTCGAGTGCGGTACCCTCGGGGGTGGTCATCCGCACCGCCACGCGAACGTGGTCGCCGCTGGGCGCTGGGCCCGGCCAGGGCAGGGTGATCTGCATGCCCCGCTCCCGTGAGGTGCGACGGAAGGTGCGCAGCGCCTCGGCGGCCGGAATCTGCCAACTGCCAAGCGGCGTGTTCGCATCGGGCGCCCCGCTATCGAACACGGCCACGGTCACGTCACCACCGCAGGCGACGAGGCGACTGTCGGCATCTCGGGGTTCAAACACGACGATCAGGCCCTCGCTGCGGCCGTCGGCGTCGGAATCGAGGCAGGCGGTGCGGGCATTGTTGACCATGATGTGCGTGGCGCCGCCGTCGCCAAGCACGGTTTGTTCGAGCGACAGCCTGCGGGTGGTGGTCGGGCCGGAGGCGGCGTCGAGCGGCCGGGCCTGTGGATCGATACTGGCACTCGCCGGTGGCAGCGCGATGCTGCCGCCGGTGCCGGCCGGTGGGCTGGGGCTGGGCACGGTCGGCAGCGCCGGCAGCGCGGGCACGCCCTCTAGCGTCGGCGGCGTGAGGGTGGGCGGTATCTGGATCGCCGGCGGGATCGTGATCGCGGGTGGCACCGGCGCCGCGGACTTGATCCCCGGCCTCGACCGGCGCGGCGTCGCCGGAGCCGCCTCGTCGCCCACGCCCAACTGCCGTCGCAGGCTGGCGTTCTCGCCGGCCGCACGTTCCAGACGGGCGCACTTCTCCTGCAGCTCGTCCTGCAACTGGTAGATCTGATCCTCCTGGTAGCGGAGTTCGCGCTCCAGGAGTTGCTGGTTCAGGTCGCTCTTGCAGCCCGTCAGGCAGGCGGCGACCACGGTCAGCATCACCCACGGTGCCGGGTCGGCGGCCCGCCCGTTCGTTTGCCACGGTCTCATGACGCGCCTCCTTGCGCCTCACTCCGGCCGGAATCCGCGCCGCGGATTCCGGCCCTGCTTTCGAATCCGGCCCCGGACCCTCCTAACTGGCCGCCCTCTGGGCCGGCATCCTCTCGATCACCTCGTCGATCAGCCGGTAGTCGAGCGCCTCCTGCGCCGACATGAACCGGTCGCGATCGGTATCCTGCTCGATCTTCTCCAGCGGATGGCCCGTGTGCTTGAGCAGGATGCCGTTGAGTTTGTGCTTGATGTTCTTGAATTCCTTGGCGTGGATCATGATCTCCTCGGCCGTACCCTCCATGCCGGCTAGCGGCTGGTGGATCATGATCCTGGCGTTGGGCAGCGCCCGGCGCTTGCCCTTGGCCCCGGCCGTGAGCAGAACCGCCCCCATCGATGCCGCTTGGCCGATGCAATACGTGGCCACGTCGCAGGTCACGAACTGCATCGTGTCATAGATCGCCAGGCCCGCGGTCACGCTGCCGCCCGGCGAATTGATGTACAGATGGATGTCCGCCTTGGGGTCGTCCGACTGCAGAAACAGCATCTGCGCGACGATGGCGTTGGCCACCTCGTCATTCACCTGGCTGCCCAGGAACACGATGCGGTCCTTGAGCAGACGGCTGTAGATGTCCATCGCCCGCTCTTCGCGGCCGCTCTTCTCGATGACGTAGGGGATGAGGGGCATGGCGTGTGGTTCCGCGCGTGTCGGGCGGTCAATCCTTCTCTTCCTCGGCGGCGGCCGGGGGCTTGGCGAGCACCTCGTCGACGAGGCCGTACTCCTTGGCCTCGGCGGCGGTGAGGTAGCGGTCGCGGTCGGTGTCCTTGGCGATGCGGTCGATGGGCTGGCCGGTGTGGTGGGCGAGGATCTCGTTCAAGATGGCCCGCGTCTTGATGATCTCGTCCGCTTGGATCTCGATGTCACTGACCTGCCCGCCGACCTGCCCGTAGGGCTGATGGATCATCACTTTGGCGTGCGGCAGCACGTAGCGCTTCCCCTTGGCGCCGCCGGCGAGCAGCACGGCGCCGCCACTGGCGGCCAGGCCTACGCAGTAGGTGGCCACCGGACAGGAGAGGATCTGCATCGTGTCGTAGATCGCCATGGTGGCGGTGACGCTGCCACCCGGCGAGTTGATGTAGAAGTGGATGTCCTTGCGGCGGTTCTCGCTCTGCAGGTAGAGCAATTTCATCACCACTTCGTTGGCGTTGCCGTCGTAGATCTCGCCCTGCAGGAGAATGATGCGGTTCTCGAGCAGCAGGTCGCCGAGCGTCATCTGCCGCTGCCGCTGGTAGTCGCGCTGGGCGCTGGAGGCGGTCGGGGTCATGGGGCTGCGATGCATGGCGGAACTCGGCGTGGGGCGACGGTGAACCCTGTGGTTTTGATCAACCGGCAGGACGGGCGGATGGCTCTGCCTGCGTGGCGGTGGGAATTTCCTCCTCGCCGACGACACTGCCGCACACGGCGTGATCAATGGCCTCCGCGTCCGCCTTGCGGAACTCGAAGGGCGTGTCCTTGAAGGAGGCATGCGACGTGATCAGGTCGATTGTCTTGCGCTCGATGATCTGGTTGCGCAGCACGTCCATCAGACCGCGGCGCTCGAGGCTGGCCCGCACCCGCCGCGGCGACTCGCCCGACTGTGCCGCGATGGCACGAATCTCCTCGTCGTAGTCGGCGGCCGTGTCGGCCACACCCTCATCCTCGGCGATCCGTTCGAGGATGAAATGCTCCTTGAGGGCCCGGGCCGTGCTGGCCATCACGGTCTGCCGCAGCTCGTTGACGTGGCGGCGGATCGCATCGTCATCGAAGCCACTGCGGCGCAGTTCGAGGATCGCCCGCTCCAGTTCCCGCTGGGCCTGCCGACGCAGCAGGGCCGGGGGCAGGTCCCAGGAGGCGGAAGCCGTCAGGGCGCTGGCCACCTGCTGGCGGACCTGGCGACGGCCATGCCACTCGAGCTGCCGCTCCAACTGCCGGCGTACCGCGGCGCGGAGCGCGTCTGCCGAATCGAAACCACCCAATTCCTCGAGCAGGGCCGGGGTCAACTCGGGCAGTTCGTGCGCCTTGACGTCGAGCACGTCCAGCTCGAGCGTCACCTCCTTGCCGCGAAGTTCCTCGACCGCGGCCTCCTCCGAAACCCGCACGCCTGCGGTCACGGTGGTGCCCGGCTTGGCCTTGGCCACGAGGGCCGCGAACCCGGGCAGTTCGGCGTCGGCGAGCGACAACTTGTCGCGCACCACGATCTCCATTTCGGCGGCCTCGGAAAGCAGGCTGTCACCGTCACGGAAGCGCAGATTGGCCACGATCAGGTCACCGAGGGCGGCAGGCCCGCTCTTGGGGGCGAACCGGCAGCGCTCGCGGAGCAGATTGCCCAGCGCCTCGTCGACATCGGCGTCGGAGATCTCCCGCGCGGGCCGGGCGATCGACAAGCCCTTCCACACGGGCAGATCGAACTCCGGCCGCACCTCGATCGAAAACTCGAACGTCATTGGCCCGTCGTCGGGCATGAGCACCGCGGCCGGGTCGAGGTCGGGCTCGCTGATCGGGGCGAGTTTCTGTTGCTCCGACACCTGGGTCATGGCATCGGTGAGCAGTTTGGAGCGGATCTGGTCGGAGAGTTCCGTCTTGAAGCGGCTACTGACGAGCCGGCGCGGCGCCCGCCCGGGACGGAAGCCCGGCAGCAGCGCCGTGGGCATTAGTTCGCCGATCGCTTCGTCGCGGTAGCGATCGATGTCGGCACGGGGGATCGTGACCTTGACCCGCCGCTGGCAGGTGGAAACGGTATCGACGGCGACGTCGAGATTGAGCGGCTTCGGCAGGCCGTCGTCGCCCGCGGCTGGAGCTTCGGGCGTGGCGACTGAAGAATCGGAAGTGGCCATGAACTGTTCCGGTCTGGATCGGGAAGAAACGGAGCCGGCGATCCTGCGGCCCTAAGGGCGGCCGTCGGCACCGGAGTCGGACGTGCGGGGAAGGGGCGGAAGCGGGTGATGGGATTCGAACCCACGACAACCACGTTGGCAACGTGGTGCTCTACCAACTGAGCTACACCCGCAGGCGCGGCTTTCCAGGCGCGGAAAAACAGCGCAAATGGCTCTTTTTCGCGGCCGGAGGCAGCCCCGCGATTATAGGGACGCCCCCTGTCGCCGCAAGGTCACCCTCTGGGCAAGCCGGGATTTCTGCGCGGCTTTGGGAAGGGGAAATTGGTTCGCCGCCGGCGCCTGGTAGAATCTGGTTACGAGGCCCGTCTCGGGCCGCTCCTTCCCGCTCAATTGCGCGGTCCAGGCGACACCTGGGCCCTGCCACCCTATGGATGTGCGATTCGTCATCCGCTCGCCGTCCGGCAAGCGGCGAAACGGAGTCGTGCCGCTGCCGGTTCTCGTGGGTCGCGGCGAGGAGGCGAAGATTCGCATCCCCCAGGACTCCGTGAGCCGCAGGCACTGCGAGTTCGTGGAACGCGACGGGCACGTCTGGATCCGCGACCTGGGGTCCACGAACGGCACGCTGCTCGATGGCAAGCGTGTTCAGCCGAACGTCGATACGCCCGTGAGTTCCGGCGGCACCGTCAGCGTCGGCGACGTGCAGATCCGCGTCGAGTACGCCATGCCGCGGGCCGGTGACGATGATCGGACCATCCTGCTCAAGAGACTGCCCGACGTGGATCGCGCGGGCGCTGTGGATGCAGAGCACCCCGGGTTGATCGAACTGGGCGCCGCCGCCGACGAGACGCAGTCGGACGCCGGGCCACCGCTGGAGATGGAAGCTACCGAGACGGAACCGATCGAAACGCCGGCGGCCGGAGTCGAGCCGCCTGTCGCCACAACCGCAGGCCCGGCGGACAACGACATCGAAGCGGCGGACCCGGGCGGGGAAGACTTCGCTTTTCTGTCGGCCGCGGACACCGCAGCGTCTGCTGAACCAGCCGGCGACGTGACCGCCGGCAACGGCCAGGAGGAGGTCGAAGCAACGGAGCCCAGCACGGAGGACTTTGCCTTTCTGTCGGCCGCCGACCCTGCAGCACCCCCCGCCACAACGGCCCAGCCCGTGCCGCCAGCGAAGCCGGCCGAGTCGCCGGCCGCCGCAAAACCAACTGCGAAACCGGCGGCGAAACCAGCGGCGAAACCAGCGGTCGCCAAGCCCCCTGCCCAGCCTTCCGCCACGTCGGCTTCTGGCGTGCCGTCCGAGCCACTGGCGCAGGCCGACGGGGATGACTTCACATTCCTGGCCGCCGACCCTGCTCCACCCGCAGAGCAACTGCCCGCCTGGCCGACCGGCGCCGAAGAGCCCGCGCCGGTCGACGAAGACGACCTCAACGACTTCTTCAAGAGTCTTTCATGACCACCCCGCCAGGCCCGCAACCGGCACCGGCCCGGCGAGTGACTGTCCTCGATTTGGCGGCGGCCCGCCGTGCCGGCCGGCCCATCTCCATGGTCACCGCCTACGACTGGCCCACCGGCCGCCTTGCGGATGCGGCGGGGGTCGACTGCGTGCTCGTCGGCGATAGTGTCGCCATGGTGGTGGCCGGCCGATCATCGACGATCCCGGCTACGCTCGAGCAGATGATCTATCACGGTGAGATCGTCTCCCGCGCCGTGGCCCGGGCGCTCGTCGTCGTCGACCTGCCCTTCCCGCTGCAGCACCTGGGGGTGCGCACGGCCATCGAAGCCTGCAGCCGCATCCTCAAGGAGACTGGCTGCCAGGCGGTGAAACTCGAGGGGACGGCCGGGCAGGCGGACGTGATCGCGGGCCTGGTGGCCGCCGGCATCCCGGTGATGGGTCACGTCGGTCTGCGGCCACAGGCCGTGCACCAACTTGGGGGCTACCGGCTGCAGCGGGACGTCGACGTGCTCATGGCCGACGCCCGGGCCGCGGCCGCCGCGGGCGCCTTCGCGGTGGTGTTGGAGTGCGTGCCGCGGTCCGCCGCGGCCGCGATCACGGCGGCCCTCGACGTGCCCACGATCGGCATCGGCGCCGGACCCGACTGCGACGGCCAGGTGCTCGTGATGCACGATCTGGCCGGACTGTCGTTCGACCGCGTCCCGAGGTTCGTGCGCAGCTACGTGGATGCCGGGGCGGCGATCGGCGCCGCGCTCGAACGCTGGCGGCAGGACGTGGAGCGGCGCGACTTCCCCGGCGCCGCCGAAACCCTCGGATAGCCGCGGGCCTCGGCAGGAGAAGCCTCCCACCGCGTGCCACGGACCATCACGGGATTACGACCTCGTCGGAGATCACGACCGGACGGCTGCTCGTCACACCCGCGGGCGTGGGGAGCGCGGCGCCCGCCGCCGGGCCGGGCGAGCCACCCGGGCCGCCCGGAACGGCCATGCCCGCTGGCATCCCACCCTCGACCACGCCGCCGGCGCATTGGTCGCACCCCGAAGCCGGCTGGCATGGCTGCTGCTGCCCGCAGACACGGCCGGGGGCCGCGGCCGGTGCGGCGCCCGGTGGCGTGAACCCCGGGGGCAGGTGCCCGAAGCAGCGTTCGTACTTCCAAACCTCGAGCGCGATGTAGCGCTCGTTCAACGTCTTGCATCCAGTGAACGTCGCCATGGCAGCCAGCGCTGCACACACCAGCGCCCGGCTGCTCCCGATCGTTCTTCGCATCGCTCCGTCTCCTGCACGGCAGACCGTGGTCGGCCTCCATCCGCCACCCGCGGACCGTCGGGTCGCCTGAAAGCCACGCAACACTACCCCATGCCAGAGGCGCGGCAACCGCCGGCGCGGCGACAGACAGCCGCCGTGCCACGGTCGGTGGAAATATGTGCCGGTCGTGCCGTTGGCAAGGAGCCGACGGCGGCCGGAGGACGCAGGGCCCGGTTGCTGTTCAGCCCTTGCGGTGGCGGATGCGGGCCCGCATGCGGCGCTTCTTCTGGCCGAGTTTTCGACGGCCCTTGCCGGTTTTCTTGACGCCCATGCCTGGTTCCTCGGGTCGGCCCGCCGCAGTCGAGGCGGGGGACAAAGACGAGGTTGTAAGATGAAGGCCCGTCCGTTTCAAGCGTCCCATACAGGTCCGGCCCCGCATGATCGTCTTCTTCCCCACCTACGCGCGGCAGGTGCCGGGAGGCTGGTGTGCCTCGGTGGCCGGCATGGTGGTGCGGCCCCTGCCCGAACGGAGCCGGCGTCGGGTGCTGGCCGTGGCCGTGCTGCGCCGGCTGCTGGAACTGGAGGACGCCCAGCTGGCGTCGGAGGTATTTCGTCACCGGGCCGAGTCGTTTCTGTTCCAGCGGGTGGCTGGCCGGCGGGTGACGATCGAACTCGGCGGGCGGAGGTTTGCCGCCGGCCAATCCGACCGCAGCGGTCACTTTCGGGCCGAGTTCGAACTCGACGAGGCGTTCGTGGCCGGCCTCGCTCCGGCCGGGCCCGATCGCCGCCTGGCCTATGCCGCCGTTCTCGACGACGGCGACGAGGACGCGCTGCCGGCGCCGCCCGCCGGCGCCGTGCACCTGGTCGACGCCACGGGCACGTCGGTGATCTCCGACATCGATGACACGGTGAAGATCACAAACGTCGCCAACCGCCGTGAACTGCTGCGCAACACGCTGCTGCGGGAATTCGCGGCTGTCCCCGGGATGCCGGAGGCATACCGGCGCTGGCAGGAGGCAGGGGCGGCCTTCCATTACGTGTCGGCGAGCCCGTGGCAACTGTCGGAATCGTTGTGCGCGTTCCTGGGCACCGCGGGACTGCCCGCCGGATCGATGCACCTCAAGCTCTTCCGCCTCAAGGACTCGACGCCGCTGGGCCGGCTGCCGTCCCGCAAACGTTCGAAACGCCGAGCTATCGAGCAGATCCTGGGCGACTTTCCCGCCCGCCGCTTCCTACTGGTGGGTGACTCGGGCGAACGGGACCCGGAGGTCTACGTGTCGATCGCCCGGCGCCGGCCCGCGCAGGTGTCGGGAATCCTCATCCGGCAGGTCGAGGCGAAGGCTTCGCGCAGCAAGGTCCGCACGAGGCTGGAGCGGTTGGCCCGCCGGCTCCCGGAGGGCATGTTGCGGGTGTTCAGCGCTGCCGATGAAATTGCCGCCTTGCCCGCATCCTGACCGGCGCTGCTACCACGGGCTGTCGAAGGCATTCTGGTAGTGCTCGACCGCCGGCCGGGCCGTCGGCAGCGCCCCAGGACCGGGAAACGTCACGGCCACCACGTCGAGCCGCACGCTGCAGTCCTCCAGGCGATGCCGGCGGATGTAGGCGCTGGCCAGTTCGGCGATGCGCCGCTGCTTGGCGGGCCCCACCGTTTCAGCCGGGTGGCCGTGGGCGGTCTCAGTCCGCGATCGGACCTCGACGAACACCACCGTGCGACCGTCGAGCGCCACCACGTCGATGTCGCCGCGCAGCACCCGCTCGCGTCGGCCTACGATCCGATACCCCAGGCCGCGCAGGTAGCGCACGGCCTCGTCTTCGCCGCGCCGGCCCAGTTCGTCGCGGGCGGAGGGCATGTCCGCGAGCCGTCAGGTCTTGGCGGCCGCCGGCTTCTTGGCCTTGGCTGCCTTGACGGTCTTGCCGGCCCCGGCCTCGCCACCCACGTCGTCCCGCTTCTCGCGCAGCCGCGTCGACTTGCCGGCACGGTCGCGGAGGTAGTAGAGCTTCGCGCGGCGCGAGATGCCCGACCGCTTGACCTCGATCTTGGCGATTTTCGGCGAGTGCAGCGGGAACTTTCGCTCCACCCCCTCACCGGCCACGATCCGGCGCACGGTGAACATCTCGCGGCTCCCCGCGCCGCTGCGGGCGATGACCACCCCGTTGAAGATCTGCACCCGCTCCTTCTCGCCTTCGAGGATCCGGGTGTGAACGTCGACCGTGTCGCCGATGGCGAAGGTGGGAAGTTCGGCCTTGAGGCTCCCGGCCTCGACAGCGGCAAGGATTTTCTGGCTCATGATGTACTCCTCTGGAACGGGGTTTGGCTGGCGGATTCCCGGCGGCTGGTGGCGGCGACCGACTGCTCGCGTCGCCATCTCGCGATCCGGCCGTGGTCGCCCGAGAGCAGCACTTCGGGCACGGCGAGTCCGCGGAACTCCCGCGGCCTCGTGTATTGGGGTCCCTCGACGAGCCGGTCGGCTCCGGAGAAGGAGTCCTGATCGGCGCTGGCTTCGTGGCCGAGGACGCCGGGCAGAAGGCGGGCCACGGCGTCGACGATCACCATCGCCGCCACCTCGCCGCCGGAGAGGACGTAGTCCCCAATCGAGATTTCGTCGGCGTCGAGCGTCTCCCGGATCCGGGCGTCGAAGCCCTCGTAGCGGCCGCAGACGAGCACGATCCGCTCGAACTTCGCGAGTTGCTCCACCAGCGCCTGGTCGAGCCGTCGGCCTCCGGGCGTGAGCATGACAACGCGTCCCGCATCGGCCTCCGCCTGCACGGCCTCGACGCAGTCGACCACCGGTCCCGGCATGAGCAGCATCCCTGGACCGCCGCCGTAGGGGCGGTCATCGACTTGGCGGTGCGGACCCTCGGCGAACTCGCGGATGTCGCGCACGCGGACATCGACCAGCCCCGCCGCGCGAGCGGCCCCCAGCAGGCTACCCTCGAGGAAGCCGGTGAACATGCCCGGGAACAGGGTAAGGATGTCGATCCGCATGGCTCGTACACTCGATCACGTTCTCGAAGCAGGCACCGCGCCGCATCGCGGCGGCGACTTCGCCCCGGGGACGCGGCCGTGGGATCACTCCGGCTGAGGCTCGGCGGCAGGCTCGGCAGGTGCGTCGGCCGGCACCTCGGCGGCGGGTGCTTCCGCGGCGGTCGCCGCCTCCGTGGCGGTTGCCACCGTGGCCTCGGCGGCCGGCTCGGCCTTGACTTCGGGGACGAAGGCCGGCGGGCCCGGATCGGGAACGACCTTCGGCAACGAGAGCCGCGCTCGGGCCTGCTCCATCTCCTTGAGTCGCGTGCCGTTGGTGCCGTACTTCTTGATCAGCACGCGAACCGCGTCGCTGGGCTGGGCGCCGACGGAGAGCCAGTAGTCGACCCGTGCGCCATCGAGCGTGCAACGGGCGTCTGTGTCGGGTACGTGCGGGTCGTAGGTGCCGAGTTCCTCGATGACGCGACCGTCCCGCGGGCTGCGCCGGTCGGTGGCACAGATCCGATAATACTCGCGGTTTTTCCGCCCCATCCGCTTCATTCGCAGTGCCACGGCCACGGTCGATGCTCTCCGGTGAGTGGTGTTCGAGTCGAGCCCCTTATCGTATCCGACCGGGGCCGGAACCCAAGGGGGCCGCCGAGATGCCGTTTTTTCCGTCCCGGGCGCGGGTTTGGGCCGGTGGAAGGCCCTGAATTCCCCCGCCCTCGGCTACCCCTTGTCCTGGCGGCGCCTGCGACGTTCTTCCTTGTCGCGCTGCTTCTTGAGCTTGCGCCGTTCGTCGGCCGTGAGCCGCTTGCCCGTGTCGCCCTTCGGCTTGGCGAGCCGGGCGGAGGGGTTCGTGAGTTGCGACTGCAGCCGCTGCACCTGTTGCATCCGCTCGCGCATGCCCAGGCCGGCCATGCCTTTCATCATCGCGCTCATGCCGTCGAATTGCTTGACGAGATCCCCCACCTCGTGCGCTTCCACGCCCGCTCCGGTCGCGATCCGCCGGCGTCGCGACTGATCGATGAGCCGCGAAGGATCGCCACGCTCCGCGGGCGTCATCGAGTCGATGATCCCGAACAGGCGGTTCATGTCCTTTTCCAGGTCGGCCCCGCCCAGCATCTCCTGCATGCCACCCATGCCGGGGATCATGCCCAGCACCTTGCCCAGCGGGCCGAGGCGACGGGTCTGCACGAGCATCCGCTTGAAGTCGTCGAGCGTGAACTGGCCGGACTTGAGCCGCTCCTCCTGGCGCTGCATCTCGTCCTGGTCGAACTTGCGCTGCGCCTCTTCGACGAGCGACACGACGTCGCCCATGCCGAGGATCCGGCCTGCCATGCGTTCGGGATGGAAGTCCTCCAGGGCCTCGATGTGCTCGCCGGTGCCGATGAACTTGACGGGCACGCCCGTCACGCTCTTCACCGACAGCGCGGCGCCGCCGCGGGCGTCGCCGTCGAGCTTGGTCATGATCACGCCGTCGATCTCGAGGGCGTCGTTGAAGGCCTTGGCACTGCGGACGGCGTCCTGGCCGGTCATGGCATCGACGACGAGGTACACCTGGTCGGGTCCGACGGAGCGATCGATGGTGGCCAGTTCGCGCATCAGCTCGGCGTCGATCGCCAGTCGGCCGGCGGTGTCGAGGATCACGACGGAGGCGCCTTCCCGACGGGCCCGGGCCACGCCGGCGTTGCACACGGCCACGGGGTCGGTCGACCCCTCCGGCAGGTGCACCGGCACGTCCAGTTGGCGGCCCAGCACGGCCAATTGTTCGATGGCCGCCGGTCGCTGCAGGTCGGCCGCCACCAGCATCACGCCGCGGCCCTGTTCCTTGATGCGGCGGGCCAGCTTGGCGCAGGAGGTCGTCTTGCCGGATCCCTGCAGCCCGCAGAGCATGAGCACCGTGGTGCGGCCCGCTTCCAGGTGGAGCGAGTGGTCCACCGGTCCCATCAGGTCCACCAGTTCGCGGTGCACGATGCCCACGAGTTGCTGGGCCGGGTCGAGCGACTCGAGCACCCGGGCACCCACTGCGTCGGCCGCCACCCGAGACAGGAAGCCGTCGGCCACCTCGTAGGCGACGTCGGCCTCCAAGAGCGCCGTGCGCACGGCCGCCAGGCCGTCGCGCATGTTCGCGTCGCTGAGCTTGCCGCGGCCGCGCAGCGAATTGAGGGCGGAGGAGAGCGAAGCGGTGAGCGACTCGAACATGGCGGCTCCGGGGCGCGGGGGAACCCCGGAGTATACCGCCACCGAAACGGCCTCCTCCCCCCGGTGACGAGCCGCCCGAATCGGGAGCGTCACACAATGTGCCGCTTGCCCGACGCGTGGCCGGCAGGGCGGCGCGTCACCGGGGGGAGGATTGCCGCGCCGCCCATGGGCCGCGCGGCTCAGCCACTCAGCTGAACGTGCCGGGTTCGCCGGCCGGCATGGAGACCGGTGCCGTCATCACCGCGCCACCCTCCTGGCAGCACGGTGCGGGCCCGCAGGCCGGCTCACAAGCCGGTGCCGCGTGGCACGGCTCCGCCTCGCCGCGGCAGGGCGACCGGAACTCCATGAACGAAGGCCGCCGGCAGCTGCTGCCGCCGCCGCCGAAGCAACTGCTGCACCCCGGAGCGGCCGCGAGGCCGGACAGGGCGATCATCAGACACAGGGTACGCGACATGATGGGCATCTCCACCGCAGATGGACGGGCCCGAGCGGGCCGCGAACGGAACGTGCAGCGTCGTCTCGTGACGACGCATGCGAACCCTACCTCACGTTTGAGGCGCAGGCGGAGAAGGTGGCGTTTTTTGCTGTCGTGGTTCGGGCATCGCTGGTGGTGACGGTTGTGCGGGCCGACCAACGGCAGCGCGGGCCACCGGGCCGCGTGCTAGAGTTCGGTCGAGATGTCGTCCATCAACAGGGCAGGTTCCCCAGTCCAGACCCGCATGTCAGCCCGCCGCTTCGCCTCCGATCGCCGAACCGCCCCGATCGCCCGCCGACTCGGCCGGCTCGTGCTGCTGGCGGCCGGGCTTTTTCCATGGGCCGTCTTCGGTCACGAGATGCCGTCGCCGGGGTCGCGGGCTCTGGGTCGCGCGGCGTCCGGGAACGAGGACTGCTGCGAACCGGACTTGTGGCTGGTGAGCACAAGGCGGCTGCCCGCCATCTGCGCCCTGCCGACGGCCCCCGCCCTGCACGTGGAGCGGCGCATCGCCGGCTGCTGGGAGCGGTCCGACATGGCGGCCCTACTCGGTGATGATTCGCGTCCCCTCCTGATCTTCATCCACGGCAACCGCTACGAGGCCGGCTCGGCCAAGTCGCAGGGGCTGCTCCTGGCACGGCACGTGGCGGCCTGCTGCCCCGCTGGGCCGTCCCCGCGCACACTGATCTTCTCCTGGCCCAGCGAACAGCAGGGCATCCTGCTCAAGGACGGCCGCGCCAAGTACGACCGGGCCTTCGTCGACGCCCACTACCTGGCCTGGCTGCTCGGCCAGGTGCCGCCGGAGCAACCGCTGGCCATCGTGGCCTACAGTTTTGGCGCGCTGATCGCGGCGGAGGCGACCGAGGATCTCGCGGAAGCGCATCGGAGCGGCCGCCCCGACATCCAACCGTGGAGCACGCGGCCCGGCCGCACGCACGTGGTGTTCGTGGCTCCGGCCGTGCGCTGTGACGCGCTGGCACCGCGCGGACCCTACCGCGAATTGCTCGAGGGACTGGAGCGTCTCACGCTCGTGATCAACTCCCGCGACGACGCGCTCAAGTTCTTTCCCTTGCTCGATCGCGACGTGCGCGCCGACGCCTTGGGATACGTGGGCATGCCGCGCCGCTGGCTGGGGGACGGTATCGACTACTCGGCTACCGACGCCGCGGGCATCGTGGGCCGAAACCACGGCCTGCCGCTCTACCTGGCATCACCGGCGCTGACGCGGCGCATCGCTCGGGGCGCGGTGGAAGGATTGGCCGACGAGTAGGGACGTCGAGGCCGTCGCGGGAAAAGCCGTCTTCGACCCTGTGCGGGCAGTCGACGGCGGGAACCGCCCGCGGCCTCCTGGATCGACCGCGATCGCATCGTGCGGCGGCGGATGCCCGGACGAACCCGTCAGGCCGCGGCCGGCAGCGGGTTCGCCGCCCGTCGGGCTTCGACCATCAGCCGAGCCACGTCGGCCATCGTGTACTGAGCCGACCAGCCCAGGCCGGCCCGGGCCCGGGCCGTGTCGGCCCGCGAGCAGGCGACGTCACCCGGCCGCAGGAGTCGTGTGTCGCGGACCACGTGCCGCCGCCAGTCGAGCCCCAGCGCCGCGAAGGCGGCGCTCACGAATTCCTCGAGGCTGTGCGTGTGGCCGGTGGCGATCACGAAGTCCTCAGGGGCGTCGACCTGGAGCATGCGGTGCATCGGCACCACATACTCCGGGGCCCAGCCCCAGTCGCGCCGCACCGTGAGGTCGCCCAGGGCCAGCGTCTCCGGCGACCCACAGGCGATGCGGCAGGCCGCGGCCACGATCTTCTGGGTCACGAACTGCTCCGGCCGCAGCGGGCTTTCGTGGTTGAACAGAATGCCGGTCGCCGCCGGGATCCCGTACACATCCCGGTACAGTGCCACCTGCAAAAAAGCCGCCGCCTTGGCCGCGCCGTACGGGTTGCGGGGCCGCAGCGCCGTGCGCTCTCCGGCCGGGGCGCCGCCGATGTCGCCGAAGATTTCAGCGCTGCCGGCGTTCCACAGACGGATCGGTCGGCCGGCGGTGCGCACCGCTTCCAGCAGGTGCGTGGTGGCGGTGACGATGCTCTGGAAGGTCTCCACGGGGAGTTGCAGCGAGCGGCTCACCGACGATTGGCCGGCCAGGTTGTAGATCTCGTCGGGGGCGGCCTGCGCGACCGCCTCCAACGTGGAGCGGAAATCGGTCGGCTGCATCGGCAGGAGCGAGACGCGGTCGCGGATGCCGAGCCGTGACAGGCCCGCGAAGGAGTTACCTGACACGTTGCGACTTGTGCCCGTCACCGCATAGCCGAGGCCGAGCAGGTGGGCCGCCAGGTAGGCGCCATCCTGGCCGCCGATGCCACAGATGAGCGCGGCGCGCTGGCGGGGCGGCGAAGCGGTTGCGGAGGCGGGCGGCATGGCTGAGAAGGTAGCACCGCCCGGGCCGGTCCGGAACGGCAAAACCACCGGTCTTCAGCCCCCTCTGGCAGCCCGATCAGCGAACCAGTCCGCCGTCTGCGCGATCCCCGCCAGCAACGGCACTTCGGCGCGCCATCCCAGCACCGTACCGGCTAGGCTGGCGTCGACCAGGCTCGACCGCAGGTCGCCGGGCCGCGCCGGGCCATGCACCGGCAGGGGCGGTCGCGTCGGCGATCCGCGCCGGGCCAGAAGTTCCGCCACGGACTCGCGTAGCGCGGCCTCGAGCGTCACCACGTCGGTGCCCACTCCGGTGCCGATGTTCAGGCTCGTGAGCGTGCCCGGCCGCAGCGTCGCGGCACTGGACGCCAGCGCCAGCAGGTTGGCCCGGGCCACGTCGGGGCCATACACGTAGTCGCGCAGGTACCGGCCATCGCCGTTGATCGAGGCCGGCTCGCCGGCCAGCAAGCGGCGGCAGAAGATCGCCACCACGCCCGCCTCGCCGTGTGGATTCTGCCGCGGCCCATACACGTTGGAATAGCGCAGCGCCAGCGCCGTGATCCCATGTTCGGCCGCGTAGAACCGCAGGTAGCGCTCGCCGAGCCACTTCGTGATCCCATACGGGCTGATCGGGTCGGCCGGCGTGGTCTCGGGCGCCGGCGCCGTGACATCGCCGTACAGCACCCCGCCGCTGGAAGCAAACACGAATCGCTTGCAGCCCTGGCTCACTGCGGCATCGAGCACATTGATGAGACCGATGCAGTTCACCTGGGCGTCGAACAGCGGCTCGCGAACCGAGCGGCTCACCGACATCTGCGCTGCCTGGTGGCAGACGGCGTCGGGCCGTTCGGCGTCGAAGACCCGGCGCACCGTGGCCGCATCGACGATATCGCCCACGTGCAGGGGCACCGCGGCAGGCAGGTTGGCTGGGGATCCACTCGACAGGTCGTCGAGCACGGCGACCATGTGCCCCGCCGCGAGCAGGGCGTCCACCACATGGCTGCCGATGAACCCGGCGCCACCCGTGACGAGCACCTTCATGGATCGGGGTGGCGCAGGATGGCCATTGGGGATGGAAACGGTGGGGCCGGCGGCCTCGCGGAGGACGCATCATACAGGGCGGCGTAGTGCCGGTCAGCGGCCCGGCCGCCGGGTTCCTCTGGCCCTGGACCCGAAAATTGACCGATCTACGGCCCGCCGTATGCTCAATGATTCCCCTGCGGAGGAGCCGCCTGGGACGCGAACCCCGAGGACGACAACACCGTGATCCGGTCGTCGGCAAAGTCACACCGTGTGGTGCAGAGGGCAACGCCGCCCGCGGCCAGCCAGGCCGCCCGCAGGCCGCGCCGAGGCTGCTTGAGGCAGGCAGCCAGACTGTCCCCTGGGTCGGTTCACGCACGGGCAGGGTTCAGCCTCGTCGAACTGTTGGTCGTGATCGGGATCATAGGGTTGCTCGTGGGACTTACGCTCCCGGCCCTGCAGAGTTTTCGTGAATCGGCCCGGCGCACGCAGTGTGGCACCAATCTCCACGCCATGGGCGTGGCCCTGACGGCCTACGAATCGGCACGGCGCTGTTTCCCGCCCGGGGACGATGCCTTCAGTGGTCGCGGCCATGCCTGGTCGTCGTTCATCCTCCCCTTTCTCGACGGCGATACCGTGGCCCGGCGCATCAACTACGCCCGGCCATGGAACGCACCCGACGGCAACGCTGAGATGGCCGATGTCGTGCTGGCAACATACGTCTGTCCCTCGGGGATCCAGATGTTCCCGGGCAAGCAGGATTACGGTGGCATTCTCGGGTCGGGGGTCGTGCTCCGCGACGACGATCGATTGCCGCCCGACTGGGAGCACGGCGGGGTGCTCTACGCCACCGACGAGAAACACCGCTCTGGGGTCAAGGCCGCGCAGATCACGGATGGGCTGGCGAACACGGTGCTTGTCTCCGAAGGGGTCGACCGGGGGTTGCCCGCCATGGACAACGAGTCACCGATCGGCAATGCACGCTGGGCCTGCGGGACGAACTGTTTCCTGCTCAGTTCGCGGGTCATCAACACGCCCGACGTCGACGGCTTCAACAGCCATCATCGAGGTGGCGTGCAGGGTCTGTTCGCGGACGGCCGGGTGGTGTTCATGGTCGACGACACGGAACCAACCGTGCTCATGGCTATCTGCACCAAGGCTGGCCGCGAGCCCGCGGGGCGGATTCCCTAGCTGTCCGTGGAAAAAGTCATCCTTGACCTTTTTCCACGTGGCCGACCGGTGGAAACGCCGAGGGTTTCCACGGTCGGCTCTCGTCGCATCCTGCTCCGGCAGACGCGTTCCACAGTCTGCTAGGCCATTGTTCCCGTCCAGCAGGACACCCCCCCGGGGGGCTGGAAGGGCCCGCAATCTCGCCGCGAATCCCCTATTTTGCAAAAAAGGCTTGATTTGAGCCGCGGCATGTGTTTAGTTACTATTTCGAAAGTCTGGGGTCTGATCGTTCCGGCAATCCATAGTGCTTCTGAGGAGTTTCTCCCATGATTCGTCGCAATGTTTTCGCCGCCGTTGCAGTCGCCTGCTGTGTGGCGGTCGTTGGTTCGGCCTTCGCCCAAGCTGGCGGCGGCGCCAAGGCCACCGTTCCCGTGCGCATCAAAAACGTCGGCCAGTCCTCGGTGAGGGTGAACGCAGCCTCCGGCGCAGGCTTGTCGGCTGCGGCGCTCAAGTCGGGCTCCAAGACGGTGTCCCGCAATGGCGTCGCACAGTTCCTCGTGCGGAAGGGCAATTTCACGGCCGTGGCCGCCAACCCCAGCAACTACAACGGGGTCAACAGCGTGCGCGGGTTCAGCACCGGCAACTTCAAGACCTACTACCTGCAGGCTCAGGCCACCAACACGGCGGCCTCGATCGTCGGAGCGCCCCCGGGCGTGAAGTTCTGATCGTGGCCCCTGATCGGGCACGTGCGTCATAATGCTGCGGCGGTCGGATCGCCCGAGATCCGACCGCCGTCTGCGTTTCGGTGTCCCATGGCAGGTGTTTGATCGGGGCCTGTGAGACCTCAGTCATGCCCTTGCATTCTTCCCCGCCCGCCGTCGGCAGCGCGTCGTCGCCCTGCAGCCGGGTCGGCGGCTGGCTCGCGACCGCCGTGGCCGTGGCCAGCATCGGCACGCTCCTGGCGGCGCCATGGTTCGCGCAGGAACTCCTGCCCTGCGCGTGGCTCGGCGTGGCCGCGGGGCTGTTCATGGCCACGGGCCGCAGGGGCTGGCGCGGCGAGTTGTCCGTGCTGGCTGCGGCGGTCGTGGTCGTCGCCAGCGCGTCACAGTGGACGCCCGAGTCACTGGCCCACTGCATGCGGTCGGACGCCTGGGTCGGCTGGGCATTCGCGGCACCGATCGTGCTCTGGGATGCCTGCCGGATGGCGCTGCCGTTTTGGTGCGTGTGCCGCGCCGGCGGCGATCCGCGGGCCTCGTGGCTGCTGGCGGCACTTGTGGCCGTCGTGGCCGAGGCCTTCGTGCCGGCCGTGTTTCCCTGGAAGATGGGCTACCTGCACCTGGCCTGGCCAGTGCTCGTGCAGTCGGCGGACCTGGCTGGCGCCGAAGGATCGACGTTCCTGTTCTATGCGACCGGCGGTGCGCTCATCACGTTGGCCACCCCGCTCTTGGGACTGGCCGGACGGCGCGTCCCGGTGGCCGGGTACGCGGCCTTGGCCGTGTGCGCCGCCAATATCGTGTACGGTTCCGTAGCGCTGTCGCGGCATGCGGCGCTGGCGGCCGCCGCACCGAAACTGCGGGTGGCGCTCGTGCAGGTGAACCCCGAGCGCCACGACGCCATCGACGACCTGCGCCGGCTGACGCGGGCCGTCTGTGCCGGGCCGCGACCGCCGGCCCTCGTCTGCTGGCCCGAGTGCAGCGGCGGTTCGTACGAGGATGGCTTGGAGTCGTTCACCGATCCTGATGCCGTGGTGCGCCGCTCGCGGCCGCCGCAGCGCGGGCTGCGGCCGCTGCCCGACCCCGTCTGCCACCTCGTGCTGGGCGGCAAGATCTACCGCGGCTACCCGGAGCGACCGCGGCAGATTTTCCAGTCCGCGCTGCTCGTCGATCAGGCGGAACGACTCGTGGGCCAGTACCACAAGAGGCATCTCATGCCGTTCGGCGAATACGTCCCGGGCGGAGACCTGATCCCGGACTTACGACTGTACTTTCCCATGGAGAACGAGTTCTCCGTGGGCGGTGACGCCACGGTACTCGACTGCGGCAAAGCCCGGCTCGGCGCCATGCTGTGCTACGAGGACATGATCCCGGCCGCGGCCGCGTCGCTAGTGGGACGCGGCGCCAATCTGCTGGTGTCACTCATCAACGGATCCGCGTTCACAAACCCGCTCACGCTCGTGCAACACAGGCTCCTGGCGCAGTTGCGGGCCGTGGAAAACCGCCGCTGTTTGGTGCGCTGCGCCGCCACCGGTGAAACCTGCGTGATTGCGGCCACGGGTGCGGTGACCGAACGGTTGCCGCTCACGGTCGAGGATGTGCTGCTCGTGGACGTGCCGCTCCTGGAAGGTCGAACTGTGGCCAACGTGGCCGCCGGCTGGTTCCCGGTCGCCTGCGGCCTCGGGCTGGTCGTTTGGCTCGTCCGTTCCGGCGCAGCGTGGCGAGCGGCGGCCTGAGCAGGGCCGTTTTCGCCGCCGCCGGAAATTTTCGTGGACGCTGCATCCAGTCGCCCGGCCGCGACGAATGCACTTCCGGCTGCCGGCACGGTGGCCGCGGGCCGGCCCGAGCCGCCGATCCGAGAATGACGTATCCCAGGAACCATGAAGGAGCCTGCACGATGACCATGAGACATGCTGGTGCCAGTTGGGTGGCGGTCTGTGCGATCGCGGTGGCGGGCGCCGCCACGGTCGCCGGCGAGAAGTGCAAGGGGGGCGGACGCACCGCGGCCCACGCACCGGTGCGGTTGGTGGCTCATGCGGCCGTGGAAACGAAGGACATCGTCGACACAGCCGTCGGCGCCGGTAGTTTCAAGACGCTGGCGGCGGCGCTGCAGGCCGCGGGCCTTGTCGACACCCTCAAGGGCAAGGGGCCGTTCACGGTCTTCGCCCCCACCGACGAGGCGTTCGCCAAGCTGCCGGCCGGCACGGTGGAAAGCCTGCTCAAGCCGGAAAACAAGGCGAAGCTCGTGGCCGTGCTCACCTACCACGTGGTGCCGGGCAAGGTGATGGCCGCGGATGTCGTGAAGCTCACGGAGGCCAAGACCGTGCAGGGCTCGTCGGCAAAAATCACGGTCGCCGACGGAGGTGTGAAGGTCGACAACGCGAACGTCGTGAAGACCGACATCGTGTGCTCCAACGGAGTAATCCACGTGATTGACTCGGTCATTCTGCCCAAGTAACGTGCGCGGTCCCGGGGCGGATCTCCGCCCCGGGGCCGTTTTCCCATGGCCCATGCACGCCCATGCCAGCACCGATCCTGCCCCGCGTGGCCGCCAGCGAGCCCGGTGCCGCGGAGGAATTCCTGGCGCGGTACGGCGGTCTCGTCTGGTCGCTGGTGCGGCTGGCGATTCGCAATGCCGCGGATGCTGAGGAGGCTGTGCAAGACGTGTTCGTCGAAGTCTGGCGGCAGGCCGGGCGCTTTGACTCGGCCATCGCTCCGGAGGCGACGTTCGTGGCGATGATCGCCCGGCGTCGAATCATCGACAGGCTGCGGCACGAGCGCCGCCGGCGCGGCCGCGACGCCGTTGTCGTCGGTCCGGACACGCTCGTGGCAGCGTCGCGCGGCTGCCCGGTGGAGCTCGCCGACGAAGCGGCCTCCGCGCGGCAACGGCTGGCGTCCCTCAAGCCTGACGAGCGGCGCTTCGTGGAGTGGTCGGTGTGCGAGGGGCTGAGCCATGCCGAGATCGCGGCCCGCTCCGGGCAGCCCCTGGGCACGGTCAAGTCACACATTCAGCGCGGACTCAAGCGGCTGCGGGAACTGCTCGGGGCCGTGCCTGCAGCCGCGGAGACGCAGTCGGGAGGTGTGCCATGATGGGTTGGCGGGACGATGACGGGATGCTCGAGTGTGTGGCCGCCGAACTGGCCGGACTCGTCGGTCCTGGCGACGAGATGTTCGACGCGCTGGCCGCGGCCCGCACGCAGGAGGAAGCGGTGGCGTGGGAGCACGCTGCGGGAGACGTGGCGCTCGTGGCTGCTCTCGACCGCTACGAGCCTCTGCCGGACCGGCTTCGGCAGCGGATGCTGGCCACCGTCGAACCGCGGCGTCCCCTGGCCGTCGTTCGCCGCGAGCGCACCGCCTGGCTG
>QWPN01000139.1 GCA_003671185.1 Planctomycetota bacterium | reverse complement strand
TGGCGGCGGACGAGAGCATGTCCCTCGACTCGTTCCCGACGCTGCGACATCTGCTCGACTACATGGTGCCGCGTGTGGGCGGCACGGCGGGCACGCGGGCACCCGAACCAGCCCCGGCATCGAACGGTCACGTGACAAACGGCCACGCATCAAATGGCCACGCATCAAATGGCCCTCCGGTCGGCGAGTTTTTCGAGCGAGGCGTGCGGATCGGTCGCAGCCAGGCGGAAGTGATCCGCACCTGGGCCCGGCAGTGGGTGGCCACCAAGGCACAAGCCCTCGCGGCCCCAGCACCGATCGCCGACGACAAACTCGACCAGGAACTGCAGGGTGTCGCGGCAGGGGCCGGCCTCGATCCCGCGATCCTGCGCGCGGCCTTCGCCGACCCGGCGGTAGCGCTGGGCGGTTGCGACGTCCTCCTCCAGGCGCCGCGAGCTGCGGGCGCGGTTCGCGGGCTGCTCGTCTGCTTTGGACGTCATGCCCACCCCGGTGTGACGCGGTGTGAAGTGGCCGGCATCGCCGGCACGATTGTGGGTGTGAAGGGACTTCCGGGCGGCATCTGTGGCTGGAATGACTCGGGACTGATGGTGCTCGCCGGTCACGATGCAGGAGTTCGCGACTGGTCGGCCCAGATCGCCTGCGAGCGAATCATTTCCGGATGCCGGTCGATCGACGACGCGGCCGCGCTGATAGCCCGGCAGGGGCGAACGCCGCGTGGCTTGGTCGTGGCCGACGTGCGCGGTGGCGTGTTCGTCGTAGGGCCCAAAGGTGGGCTCGAATCGGCCGGCGAATCGTTCCGCCTCTGCGAGCCTGGGGCACCGCTGGCGCGCGTGGCCCTGGCCGATGGTGAGACAGCCTCCGCCGACGCCATGGCGTCGGTCGTGCGGGGCGGCGAGCACGCACTGCCCGCCGCACTCTCGGCGTCGAGTGCCTGGCTTGCCGTGGGCGTTGCCGATGGAACAGTGGCGGTCCGCTCTGGCTGCCCGCGCGGCGACTGGCTCGGGTCGGACGTCGCGGCGGCCCGTGGAGCGTGGCCGGCTGCAGCGGAGCAGGGGCGTGTGCCGAGCGAGACCGTGCCGCCTGTGGACACGGTGACCCGGCGGTACGCGCTGGCTGTCAGCGAGATCGGCGTTACGCATCCCGCTCGCAGCCTGCGCGGCGAGCGTGTGCTGATCCTGGGCGCCGGCGGGATCGCCGACGCCTTGGCACGCACCGTCGCCGTGCGCGGCGGCATACCGACCGTCGCCGGCGTGTCGTCGACGGCTGAGGCGGTCGCCGCTGTGGAGCGGGCCGAACAGGCTGGAGCCGTGCGGCACTTCGTGGTCGTGGGGCCACGGCAGTCGGGTGACTGGCTGCCCACACGGGAGATGCACGTAACAGCGCCGTTTTTCGCCAGTCAGCGCTGGCTGACGTACCGCGGCAGAGCCCACGATATCGCGATGGCCACGCTCACGGCCGTCACCGACATGGGAGGTGATTTCGGGGTTTCCGCTGCGGTCGGTGCGGTTGAAAGCGGTGCCCTCGCCGGACTCTGCAAGGGCATCGCCCGCGAGTTTCCCTCCCTGCACGTGCGCGTCGTGGATACGGCGGCGGCAGTGGCGGCCGGCCAGGTGGCCGACGCCGTCGTGGCGGAGATGGAGGACGGGGCCGGGCCCGTGGAGATCGGCTTCGTGGAGGGCCGGAGAGTGACGGTGGTGCCGTGTGAGCGACCACCGCACGCCGCCCCACCTCTCGACGCTCTGGCACGCGGTAGCGTGTGGGTGGTGACCGGAGGGGCGCGGGGTGTGACGGCAGCTTGCGCCCTCGAACTCGGTCGCCGGCACGGGCTCACGCTCGTGCTGCTGGGATCGACCCGCCCGGTCGAAGTCGCCCCCGAGTGGCTGCGGTTGGATGATGCCGGCATGCGCGACCTGAAGGGTCGGCTGATGCTCGAAGCCCGGGGGCGTGGCTCGGATCCGCGGGCCGCCTGGCGCGGCATCGAGAAGTCGATGGAAATTTCCCGCTCGCTGTCTGCGTTTCGCGCCGCCGGCGTCGACGCCCGCTACGAGGCTTGCGACCTGGGCGACGCAGCGGCGGTTCGGGCCACCATGGAACGGATCACCCGTGATCTGGGGCCGGTGCGGGGAATCGTGCACGGTGCGGGCTTCGAGGCCGCGTGTCGGTTCGAGAAGAAGACAGCGGAGGGACTGGAGTCCACGCTGTCCCCCAAGTGCATCGGCCTGGAACACCTGCTGGCGGCCGTGGATCCGGGGTCGCTGCAAGCGGTCGTCGGTTTTGGATCGACGAGCGGCCGGCTGGGCGGCCACGGCCAGGCCGACTATTCACTGGCCAACGACATGCTCGCCAAGATGCTGGGACGGTTGCGGAGGCAGCGGCCGGGCCTGCGGGCCACCGTGTTCCACTGGCATGCCTGGGACGAGGTGGGCATGGCGAGCCGGCCGGAGAGCCGTTTCGTGCTCGAACAGTTCGGCCTCACGTTCATGCCGCTGGCCGAGGGCGTACGCCGCTTCATGGACGAGATCGAGGCTGGTCTACCCGATGCCGAAGTGCTCGTCACCGAGCCCGCCATGTGCCCAGATGCGGTGGCCGGGACGACGGCGGCCGTACCGCAGCACCCGACCGGGGCGGGCAGCCTGGTGTCAAGGGTCGAGAGACGGCAGGACGGCACCTGGGTGTCGTTCCGGCTCGACCCCACCGACGACCGATTCCTCATCGAGCACACGCAACACGGACGGCCCCTGCTGCCGGCCGTGATGGGGGCCGAACTCCTGGCTCAAGCGGCGATCGCTGCCGGTGCCTGCAAGCAGGTCGCCGAGATCCGCGAGTTCAGCGTGGAGCGGCCGATCGGTTTCCGGGACGATGAGCCCCGCGAGGTGCGGGTCGAAGTAGCCGCGGTTTCCGCAGGCGCTTGCCAGGTCCGCGGCTGGTCGACGCTGGCGACCGATGAGGAATGGGTGCACCTTCAGGGTGTCGTGTCATCCACCACCCCCGATCCGTTCACGGCGCAGCTCGACGAACCGCCGTTCCCCTATAACCCGATGGTCTATCAGGACGACGCACCGCTGCGTCACGGGCCGGCGTTTCGTACCCTGGCGGGGCTGTTCCTCGACCGCAGTGGCGGCTGGGCGCGGCTCACGGCCCCCGATCCGGATGTCGTTGCCCAGCCCCGTGGTGCGGCTGGCTGGACGATGCCGGTGGCCCTGCTCGACGGCTGCATCGTGGCCTGTGCGGTCTACTCCTACGTGCTCTGCGGGCGCCGGGTCGAGATTCCGGTGAGGTTCGAACGGCTGCGGCTGGCGACCACGCCGACGAGCGGTGAAAAGTGCACCGCGAGATTGTTTTTCCGCTCGCAGGATGCACGGGAAAGCGTCTACGACTTCGTCCTTTTTGGCAGCGACGACAGGACACTGCTCAGCCTCGAGGGGCTACATCTGGCCGTGATGGCGGCCGAGCGGAGAAGCACCACATGATCGGCCATCCCGTCAGCACATTCCTGCCACTGAACCGCAGCCCGTGTCGCCTGCGCGTGGGAGCGTGGAGCGTCGACGCCGTGTGCGCCGCGCTCAGCGACCGTCATGAGTCGCATTCGGGACTGGCGGCGCGGCTGGCCGAGGAACTCGTCGCCACCGGCCTCGACGTGCCGCGGGACGTGGTACGGGTGGCAGGCGTGCCGCCCTCCGGCAGGCCGGTGGCCATGGTGCACGGTGAGGCCGTCGGCATCTCGGTGTCGCTCTCGCACGTGCGCGGCGTGGTGGGGGCAGCGGCATCGGCACAGGCAAGCATCGGCATCGACATCGTCGATCCGGCCGAGACCGGCCGGCAGCTCGACGCATTCTTCACGCCCGACGAATTGGCCCTCGCGCCCGACGAGGATGGTCTGCTGCGCGGCCTGCTCTGGTCGGCCAAGGAAGCGGCGTACAAGGCGGCACGTCTCGACGTGGGCTTCAGTCCGCGGGCCGTGGCCATCGAGTCGCTGGCAGGCAACGGTTTTGGCTGGACGGTCAACGGCCCCCATCGGCTGGTGTCCGGGGCGGGCGGTTTCGCCTGGGCAGGCCGTCACATCGTGGCCATCGCGGCGGCCCCGCTGCCGACCGCCGGGGTCCGCAGTGGGACACGCGGCACGCTGGTCGCGCCCACGCCCGCAGCCTGAGCCGCATCAACACGTCATCCCCGGGAGTGCCAGCCATGATCGACCTGAGTGGAAAAGTCGCCCTCGTCACCGGTTCCAGCCGCGGCATCGGCCGGGCCTGTGCGCTGCGGCTCGCCGAGGCGGGCGCCGACGTCGTCATCAACTATGTGACCAGCGGCCGCGAGGCCGACGAGCTGGCCGCGCAGATCGCGGCCCTGGGGCGGAATGTGGCCTGCGTGCGGGCGGACGTGGGCCAGGAGGAGGACGTCGAGGACATGGTCGGCTTCGTACGGCAGGAGTTCGGCCGACTCGACGTGCTCGTGCACAATGCCGCCACGGGTGGGTTTCGGCCGCTGGCCGCCACGACGCAGCGTCACTTCGACGCCGCCATGCACACGAACGTCCTGTCGCTCGTGCACCTGCTCAAGGCGGCGGCGCCGCTGCTGGAATCGGCCACGGCTCGCGGCAAGGTGGTCGTGCTCTCCAGCCACGGCACACACATGGCCCTGCCGATGTACGGTCTGATCGGCGGTTCGAAGGCGGCGCTCACGGCGCTGGCCCGCCACTGGGCGTTGGAACTCGGTGACCGCGGCGTGAACGTCAACGTGGTCGAGGCCGGACTCGTGGAGACCGATTCCACCAGGCGGCTGCCCGGTGCGGCCGAGATGTTCGCCGGCCGTAAGCACAAGACGATGATGGGTGAACGGATGCTGGAGGCCTGCGACGTGGCCGATGCCGTGTTGTTTCTCGCCAGCCCGCTCTCCGACCTCGTCCAGGGGCAGACGCTCGTGGTCGACGGTGGCGCCGCGATCCACGTCTGAAGGTTCTCCAGCCCTACGGGAGCGGCACGACGAACGCTCCGGAGTCGACACCATGTCACGCGCCGGCGAAGACCATTCCTATCTGCTGCTCACCGGTGCCACCGGACTGCTCGGCCGCTCGTTGCTTCGTGATCTGGCGGCGGCCGGCCGCCGCCTGGCAGTGGTGGTGCGGGGCTCGAAAACAGCCGCGGCCACCGACCGTGTCGATGAGTTGCTGCGGGACTGGCGGGAGGTTGCCGGCGTGGAGGTCGACTGCCCCGTGGTCCTGGAGGGCGACCTCGCCGACGAAGGACTGGGACTGCAGCCGGAACAGCGCGACTGGATCGCGAGGAACGTGCGGGAGGTGATCCATTCGGCCGCGAGCCTGTCGTTCCAGCGACGCGATGCCGACGGCGAGCCCTATACCAGCAACGTCACCGGCACCCGCAACGTGCTCGCCCTGTGTCGGGCCGCGGGGATCCGCCGGCTGCACCACGTCTCCAGCGCCTACGTCTGCGGCCTGCGCGAGGGAACGATCCTGGAGAGCGAACTCGACGTCGGCCAGACCCCGGGCAACGACTACGAACGGAGCAAGATCGTTTCCGAAGGGGAGGCGGCAGGGGCGGAGTTCCTCGACGTGTGCACGGTTCACAGGCCGAGCATCATCGTCGGCGACCTCGTGCACGGCTTCACGAACACGTTTCACGGCTTTTACAAACCGCTCCGGATCGTGCAGCCGTTCGTGGAGGCTTTCGCAGGCGCCGACCTCGAGCCCGGTTCACTCCTCGAGGTGCTGGGCATGAGCGGCCGTGAAGGCAAGAACCTCGTGCCGGTGGACTGGGTGTCGGCTGCAATGACGCGGATCATCCTCGACCGGACACTGCACGGCCGCACGTACCACCTCACCGCCGAGGTGGCGACGCCCGTGGGCACCCTGTGCCGGGTGTTCGAGGAACTGGCGTTGGAGATGGCGGCGGCGAGCCGCCGGCAACGCGAAGCGCAGGGCGGTACGGTGCGGCCGCCCGCCTTCGATCCGGCACTGCTCGGGAAGGTGTTTCTCGATCAGATGCACGTCTACCGGGCCTATTGGCGGGACGACCCGCGATTCGATGCCGGCAACACCCGGCAGGCCCTGCCCGATCTGCCCGCACCTGCCCTCGACGAGGCGACCCTCCGCCGGCTCTGCCGGTTCGCGATCACGAATCAGTTTCGCTGGCCGCCGGTGGGAAGGCAGCCGCTGCCAAGCGCGGCGCGACGCTGCCTGGAGCGGTCGTTCGGCCACGCGGAATGGTCGGTGCCCCATCAGCCCTCGACCCTCGGGCTGGTTGCGACCGGCGTCGGCGGCGGCCAGTGGACCGTGGCTGTCGCCGACGGAATACCGGCGTCGCTGCACGTGGGCCTGCCGCCGGCGGTGCGTCCCACGGTGCGGATCGCCGCCCCGGTGTTGGCGGCAGTACTCGACGGGCAGCTGACGTTCGATACCGCCGAGCGTTCAGCCGGGCTGGTGATCGAGAGCGACGCCGCCGATCAACCGGCGGTTCGCGCCGTCCTGCAGCGGTTGGTCGATCGTTCCCGGCTGGCCACGCCGTCGCTGGCGGCAGTCGACGGCTGAATCCAGCGGAGCCGGCGGCGGGGGCCGTGCTGAGCGACGATCGTGAACCAAACGGAGAGGGCGGGATTCGAACCCGCGGTCCAGCTTTTGACCGGACACGTCTTTAGCAAAGACGCGCATTCGACCGCTCTGCCACCTCTCCCCGGAAAACTCCCCTTGGTCATGGGGAGGATTTCCTCGACCATTCTGGACCGGCTCGCGCCGTCCCGCAAGCAGGCCCTCCCATGATGGTGAACCACGTGCAGAACCCGACGCACGATCCGTCGCGGCTGGGCCGGAGTGCCGCTGCCGCCGCCGTGCTCCTTCTGGCACTGCCGCTCCCCGCCCGGGGTGCCGAACTCCTCTCCGCGGCACACGCCAGCATCGAGGCCGACGCCGCCGGCCGGCACGTGGCGGCACTCGCCGACGACGCATTCGAGGGCCGCGAAGGCGGCAGCCGCGGCGGCCGTGCGGCGGGTGCGTACATCATGGACGCGCTGGCCAAGACGGGGCTCGAGCCTGTTGGCGACGGCGGCGGCTACGGCCAGCAGTTCGGCGGCATGCGGAACATCCTCGGATTGCTTCGTGGCCGTGACCC
>QWPN01000150.1 GCA_003671185.1 Planctomycetota bacterium | reverse complement strand
TCATGCCCAGCCTCTCCGCCAGGCTCATGGGACTCGACAGCCTCGGCGTCGCCTCCTACCTGCTCACCAACTACTTCTCACTCGCCGTCCTCACCGACGACGCCCTCGGCGTCCTCGAAAACGTCGAGGTCGGCTACTACCACGACTACGAGCACCGCCAGTCGACGCCCAAGTGAGCCGCCGCTGACGAGTCCTCCCCGCGAGCATGCCGCCCATGGATCCCCTCTCCACCGTGCCGTCTCCCCTGCCCTCGCCGGCAGCGCCGTCGCTTCACGATGCGTCTCCGGACGTGGTGTCGCGGATCGCCGAGCGGTTCATGCAGGAGGCCGTGTCGGCCGTTGCCGACGCCGGCGCCGGCAGCCTTCCCGGCATGCGACCGCCGGTGATGCCCGTCGGCCCGACGTCGGTGCCGCCCGCGCTGCCCACCGCACCGGCCGAGTTGCCTGGCATGCCGCCGCTGCCGACCATGCCGGTGGCCGAGATGCCGGCTCCGGTCGTGGCGTCCCCGGC
This sequence comes from Planctomycetota bacterium, assembly GCA_003671185.1. Classification (GTDB taxonomy): domain Bacteria; phylum Planctomycetota; class Planctomycetia; order Pirellulales; family UBA1268; genus QWPN01. The sequence continues at coordinate 22,802 of QWPN01000150.1, read as the reverse complement.
AGCGCCGCAGTCGGACCTTTCCGGCCTGCGGGCCTTCGTGAGTCGGATTCGCGGTGTCGAGCACCGGCAACTGCCCTCCGTGTTCGACCGCGCCGCCACGGGCCCGGCGTTCGGCATGGGCCGGCAGTCGCCCCCCGCCCACACCGGCTTCGCCGCGCCTGGATTCCTCGATGCCGACGCCGTGCGCCGCGACTTCCCCATCCTCCAGGAGCGGGTCCACGGCAAGCCGCTCATCTGGCTCGACAACGCGGCCACCACGCAGAAGCCACAGGCGGTGATCGACGCCCTGTCCCACTTCTACGCGCACGACAACTCCAACATCCACCGTGCCGCCCACGCCCTCGCGGCCCGGGCCAGCGACGCCTACGAGCAGGCCCGGCGCACGGTGGCCGACTTCCTGGGGGCCAACTCGCCGGACGAGATCATCTTCGTCCGCGGCTGCACCGAGGGCGTCAACCTGGTGGCCAACATCCTCGCCCCGTCGCTGCAGCGCGGCGACGAGATCGTGCTGCCCGAACTCGAGCACCACGCCAACATCGTGCCCTGGCAGATGGTGGCCGAGCGCACGGGCGCCGTGATCCGCGTGGCGCCGATCGACGACCGCGGCGAGGTGATCCTGGAGGCCTACGAGCGGCTGCTCGGGCCGCGCACGAAGATCGTGTCCATGTCCCATGCCTCCAACAGCCTGGGCACGATCCTGCCGGTCGAACTGATGACCGGCATGGCCAAGGCCCACGGGGCCCGGGTGCTCGTCGACGGCGCCCAGAGCGTGTCGCACTTCCCGGTCGACGTGCGCCGGATCGGCTGCGACTTCTACGTGTTCTCCGGTCACAAGATCTTCGGCCCCACGGGCATCGGCGCGGTGTTCGCGACCGCCGACGCCCAGCGCACGCTGCCGCCCTGGCAGGGGGGCGGCAACATGATCCGCGACGTGACGTTCGCCCACACCACCTACTCGGACCCGCCGGCCAAGTTCGAGGCCGGCACGCCCAACATCGCCGACGCCATCGGCCTCGGTGCCGCGCTCGACTACGTGACGCGACTAGGACGGGAGCGGATCGCCGTCCACGAGCACGCCCTCCTCGAACACGCCACCAGCCGCCTGGCCGCCATCGACGGGCTGCGCCTGGTGGGCACCGCCCGCGAGAAGGTGGGAGTGCTGTCGTTCGTGGTGCCGGGCCTCGACCCGATCGAGATTGGCAAGGCACTCGACCGCGAGGGGATCGCGGTCCGGGCCGGCCACCACTGTGCCCAGCCGTCGCTGCGGCACTTTGGCCTGGAGGCCACGGTGCGACCGTCGCTGGCCTTCTACAACACAGCGGCCGAGATCGACTTCCTGGCCGAGGTGCTCCAGTCCCTCGTCCGCCGGGGCTCCGCCCCCGGGCTGGGCCGCGCCGTCAGTCCACGATGACCACATTGGCCGCCGGCTAGGCGGTCGTCGTCCGCGACGGCTGCGACCGCAGCGAATCGGGCAGCCAGTCGTCATCGGCCTGGTCGGCATCGACGCCGGACGCACCGTCGCCCGCGTGCTCATCCTCGTCGTGCTCCTCCGGAGCCGATCCGCCGATGAACGAGTAGGCGACCGGGATCATGATCAGGATCAGCACCGTCGTCACCATCTCACCGAACGTCATCGCCGCCGCCATAGGGATGAGGAACTGCGCCTGGAAACTGCGGTCGAAGAGCAGCGGCAGGAGTCCGCCCACGGTGGTGATGCTGGTGAGGAACACCGGGCGGAAGCGCACGCACCCCGCCTCGCGGATGGCCAGATGCAGCGGCCGTCCCTCGCGGACGCGGGCGTTGATGAAGTCGATGAGCACGATCGAGTCGTTGACGACGATACCGGCCAGGGCCACCACGCCGAACATGGTGAACAGCGACAGCGGCATGCCCAGGAGCGCGTGGCCGAACACCGCTCCGGCCGCACCGAAGGGAATGGCGGTGAGGATCAGCAGCGGCTGCAGGTAGGAGCGAAACTCGATCGTGAGCAGCACGAACATCGCGAACACCGACACCAGGAATCCCAGCCCCAGGCTCTGCAGCGAGTCGTTCGTCTGCTCTTGCTCCCCTTCCCAGCGGATGCGGACCGCCGGATGCCTGGCCAGCAGTTCGGGCATCAGCCGCTGCTGCAGGTCGGCGATGATCTGCCCCGACGTCACTCCGGCATTGGTATCCACGTCGGCCGACACCGTGATCGCCCGCTTCTGCCCGAGCCGGTTGATCTCCGAGTAGCCCCGCGCCGCGTCCACGTGCGCCAGTTCGCCCAGCGGCCGGTCGATCCCGTCGGCGCCGCGGACGTTCACCTCGTCGAGGGCCGCGAACGTGCGTCGTTCGTCCCGCGGATAGGCCACCATCAGCTTCACCTCGTGGCGGCCCCGCTGCAGCCGCATCACCTCCTCACCGTAGAAACTGGCGCGAATCGTGGAGGCCACGTCGGCCAAGGACACGCCCAGGGTCTCGGCCCGCGGCTTGACCTTCATCTGGTATTCCCACTTGCCCGGCCGAGAGTCATCGTCGATGTCGATCACGCCCGGGTAGTCGGCCAGCCAGGCCTTCGCTTTCTCCACGGCCGATTCCAGTTGCCGCACCGCATCTGCATCCGAGGCCGCCAGCAGCTTGAACTCGATGGCCTTACCCGCCGGCCCGATGTTCTCGCTGACGAACACCAAGCTGTCGGCCCCGGGGAGGTCGCCCGTGGTCTTGCGCCACTCGCTCAAAAACCGCTCGCTGTCGACCGTGCGGTTCACCGCGTCCTCGAGTTCGACGCTCACGGCGCCCATGTGGCTGCCGCCCATCTTCTGCTCCACGCCGGGCTTGCCCTGCGTCTCCATCGAGCCCACGGAGGTGTAGACGAACGTCAGGATCGGCGGGCCGCCGACCGCCAGCCGGGCCGCGGTGTCGTTGAGTGCCTTCTCGATGCGGGCCACGCCCTGCTCCGTGACGCTCGCCGGAGTGCCGTCGGGGTAGACGAGCTGGGCCTGGATGCGCTTGGCGTCGATCTTGGGGAACAGCTTGAAGGGTGTCACGCCGCTGCGGATCAGCCCCACCGCCAGAATGAGGATCGATGCCGCCCCGGCCAGCACGGCGTAGCGGTTGCGGATCGACCATTCCAGGGCCGGCGCATAGGCGTTTTTCACGAACCACTTCAGCCCTTCGTCGCACGACTTCTGCAGAAACTTGAGCGCCGGCAGCAAGGGGCTGAACGGCCAGAGCAGCACGTGGCACGCCCGCAGCAGGAAACTCTCCTCGTGGGCCAGATGCCCCGGCAGGATGAAGATCGCCTCCGACAGCGAGACGAGCAGTGTGGCGATGAAGGCGAAGGGCATGACGGCGATGAACTTGCCCATCACGCCCGACACGAAGAGCAGGGGCATGAAAGTGATCACCGTCGTCATCACTCCCGACACCACCGAGGGCACCACCTCCGCCGTGCCATCGATCGCCGCCTGGATCGGCCCCTTGCCCATCTTGCGGTGCCGTTCCACGTTGTCGCTGACCACGATCGCGTCGTCGACGTCGATGCCCACCGCCATCAGGAAGGCGAACATCGACAGCATGTTGAGCGTCTGGTCGCCGGCGAACATCAGCGCCCCCGTGCCCAGCATCGACACCGGCACGCCCATGGCCACCCAGAAGCCGATCCTCAGGTCGAAGAACAGGGCCAGGATCACGAACACGATGAGCAGCCCCTGCGTGCCGTTCGAGAGCAGCATGTCGAGCCGCTCGCGGACATCGACGGAGGCGTCGGACGCGGTGACGAGTGCGTAGCCCTCCGGCAGGCTGGCGTCCGCCACGTACTGCTTGACCGCCGCCACCATCGCCAGCAGGTCCTCCCCCGAGCTGCGGTCGACCGACACCACGAGCCCCTGGCGGCCGTTGATCTTGTTGCGACCGGCGACGTCGGTGAATCCGTCACGCACGGTGCTCAGGTCGCCCACCGTGAGCACCAGTCCGTCCGGCAGCGTCACCAGCGGCAGCTTGGCGATCTCGTCCCCCACGTATCTCTTGTTCTTGCCGCGCAGCAGCACCTCGCCCCCCTCGCTGCGGATCGTGCCGCCGGGCAGTTCGAGGTTCTCACGCCGGACGATATCGGCCACGGCCTTGAGGGTGAGCCCATACTTGCGCAGCGTGTCCTCGGAGATCTCGATCGTGATCTCGTAGTCCTTGCCGCCCGAGATGTTCACAGCCGACACGCTGGGCAGGGCGAGTAGGTCGTCGCGAATCCGCTCCGTCACCTCCCGCAGCTCCAGTTCCGAACGCTCGCCGCCGTCGGCCGTGGGCGGCGCCAAGACACCCACCTTGATGGCCGGCGACCGGAGCGTGATCTGCTCAATCTTGGGGTCCTCGGCCAGCTCGGGAAAGCTGGGGATGCGTTCCACCTCCGACCGGATCTCGCCCACCACCCGCTGCGGGTCGGCCACGTTGTCGTTCATCTCGAAGACGCAGTAGCCCGAGCCTTCGCGGGCCACGCTCGTGATCTTCTTGATGCCCACGACGCTGCGGCAGGCCTCCTCGATCTTCTGGCAGATGCCCTCTTCGACCTCCTCGGGCGTGGCCCCCGGATAGGGCACCGTGACGAGGGCCATCTCCAGGTCAAATTCCGGAAACACCTCCCGGCGCATCGACGAGAAACTGATCCAGCCCACCACCATCACCGCCACCACCAGAACGTTCATGGCGGGCGTGTTGCGGACAGTCCAGCCGATGATCGACTTCATGGGGCCGCTTCCGTGATGTCCATGCCGTCCCGCGGATTCGACACCTGGCCCACCACGACCCGGTCGTCCGGCGTCAGACCGCTGTCCCGCTCGTCGAAGAGGACCCGGCCGGCGGCGGCGTGGAACTGCCGGGGGTGGACGATGGAAAGCTTGCCGTCGCGCATCAAGAACACCTCGCCGGAGGGCCGCAGTGCATCCTGGGGCAGCGACACGAGCGGCTCCGGCACGTCCACACGCAGCCAGACCTCGACAAACATCCCGCGGAGCAGCGACCGCGGGGCGTCGGCGGGCAGGTCCTGCAATTCGGCGCCGTAGCGGTCGAGGGCCCGCACCTTCCCGGGCTCCGCCACGCGGACGCGGCAGGTGAGCGTGCGTGTCTTCTCGTCCAGCCCGCGGCCTTCCTGCCGGGAGAGCATGCCGTCCCATTCGTAGCGTTTTTCGCCGATCGAGAACACCACCTTGGCCGGCACCTCCGGAATCTCGTGGCCGTGCCCGTTGACGCCGGCCGCGGCACGGCGGCCGCTCCACACGCGGGCCACCTCGTCCATACGCAGGTTCGTCCGCACCTCGGCGGCGCTGGTGTCCTCGATGGTCACCAGGGCAGCCCCCTTGGAAACGAAGGAGTCCTGTTCCACCTTGTCCTCGACCACCACGCCGTCGCCGGGGGCCACGACCCGTGTCCGCGACAGATCGAGTTTCGCCCTGTCGAGCAGTGACGACGCCAGGGCATGCGCCTCCTGCAGCCGGTTGCGCCGCTTGGCCAGCACCCGCTTCTGCCCCTCCAGCATCGTCAGCGCGTTGGTGGCCGTGAGTTCCTCACGCAGCGCCCGGTCGTGCTCCGATTCGGTGACGATCTTGCCGGCCTTCAAGCCCTCGATCCGGGTCGCCTCGCGGTGGGCCAGTTCCACCTGGCGCCGCGACAGGTCGATGGACGTGGCGTTTTGGTCGATCTCCGCGTCCGCCTCCTCGATGGCGACGGCCGCCTGGGCGAGTTCCCGCTCCAGGCGGGCCACGTCGAGTTCGTAATCCCGGGGGTCGATCTCGAACAGCACGTCGCCCTTGCGCACGAACTGCCCTTCATTGCAGGAGTCCGACTTGCGCAGCACGCGGCCCGACACCTCGGCGGCGAGGGTCACCTCGCGCAGCGGCACGACCACGCCGTCGGCTTCGATCTCGATGCGTCCGCTCTCCCGCTCAACGGGCACGGTGCGGACCGGCACCGCCCGGGGTGGCTCGGCCACCTTGCGCGGCGGCGGCTTGGGTCCCCCCAGCGCCATGAAGCCGCCGATGCCGAGCCCGAGGATCAGCAGGGGCAGTATCCAGCGCACCGCGGTCTTCAGAGCTCCCATGAGGTCACCTTTTCACTCTCGGACGGGCGTGAGCAGGGGTCGCTGTACCAAGCGGAGGCGCCGCACCAAGCGCGGCCAGGGCATACCGCGTCACGTGATCCGCCAGTTCCTGCGGCGTGTGCAGCACTTCGATCTCCTCGCTGGGCACGAGCATGCCCACCACGCCGCCCGCAGCCCGGTAAAAGAAGCACTGGCCGATGACACTGATCGCCACCCGCCGCAGTTCGGCCTCGGAGAGCCGGCCTGCGGAAAGTTCGCCGAGGATGCCGACGAGCACGGCGAACTGCGGCCGCATGTAGTCCTGGGCCAGTTCCCGGCAGGCGGCCGTGGGCTGCAAAACCTCGCGCATCATGAGCCGCATCTGCCAGGGCGACTGCCCGAGCCCGAGCATGCGTTCGAGCATGGTAGCGACGTAGTCGTGGAGTTTACGGGCCGGGGCCGTGCCCTGCGGCCATTCCGGCAGCGGCACCTGACGGACCCGTGCCTGATGTGCGTGCTTGACGCTTTCGATGTAGAGCCGCTGCTTGTCGCCGAAGTAGTAGTTGACGGCGGCCACGTTGACGCCGGCCGCGAGGCAGATTTCGCGGACGGTGGCCGCCTCGAAACCCCGCTCCGCGAATTCCTTCCCCGCGGCCATGAGGATGCGGCTGCGCGGCTCATCGCCCGTTGGCCGGGCGGAGGCGGCTGATTCAGCGAGGACCATGAAGAACCTGGAAAATCGTGGCAAACGTCTGTTTGAAGCGATTGTATACAGATCCCGTGAACCGCCCAGTCAATTTTTTCCGGGCCTCGGAAAAACGGGGATGACTCAGGCAACTGACCTGCTCCCCTTAACTGTCCGTAGAAAAAGTCATCCTTGACCTTTTCCCCTTGGCCGACCAGTGGAAACGCCGAAGGTTTCCACGGTCGGCTCTCGTCGCATCCTGCTCCGGCAGACTTGTTCCACAGTCTGCTACGAGTGCGACGAACCGGGCGAAGATCGGACCGGCTTCAATCCGCGTCCAGCACGGTCAACGCACACTTTCGGCCGCTGGCGAGGGCCCCGTTGATCGATCCGCTCGTGCAGTGGTCGCCGCACAGGAATAGCCCCGGGGCCAGCTGCGATTCCGCCGGCCGCAGCGCTCGTGCCGCCGGGGTTTCGTCCGGCAGCGCGCGGGCCACACGCACCGTGGCCAGATGCCGCCAGCCGCGACAGCCGGCACCGAACCAGCCGGCCGCCTGATCCCGCACCGCGTTCGACACCGCTGCGTCATCGCCATGCCAGTCCGAGCGCAGCGACACGCAGACAATCGACGCGCCGGGAGGGGCGTAGCCTCCGGCCACGTCGGACGGCACCGTGAGGTTGTCGATCGGGCCGCGTTCCTCGGCGCTGACCACCAGCGTCGGTTGCTCGAGCGGCGACCTGTCCGCAGCGAAGGCGAGCATCGCGGTCGATTTCATGCCCCGCGATGACCACGCCCCCAGACATGACTCCGGGACGATCGCTGCGGCGGCGGGCGACTCGGTGGCCACGACCACCCGCCGGGCATCGAGTTGGCGACCATCGATCAGGACCACGCGGCCTGGCTCCACCCGCCGCACGGGACAGCCGGTCCAGACCGCGTCCGCCGGCAGGCCCGCTGCCAGTTGCCGCGGGATCGCATCCATGCCGCCGCGCGGCAGGCAGGCCCGGCCCAGCGCGAACATGGCGAAGTCGAAGAGGAACACGGCCGCCGAGGTGTCGAGGCCGCGTTCGAGAAACACACCGCCGAAGAAGGGGCGAAAGAAGCGGTCGATGAAGGCCGCCGAAAAACCCCGCGACCGGAGTTCTTCACCGGTCGTGCGCTCGGCGGCCCGCATCGGCGCATCCGGATCGAGGCCGTCATGCTGCACGGCGCGAATCGCATCGTGCCGCAGCCGGGCCGTGCGCAGGCCGTCGGCGATCCCCACCGTGCCGCCCAGCACGGCGCCCAACGCCGCCACCGGCTGCCGCCACGGATCGGCCACCCGCCGCAGCCGTCCCGCCTCGACGACGACGGCGCCGGCCTCGAAGCGGCCCAGTTCGAGCGCCGTGAGATCGAGCTGCCGCCGGCCCTCCGGGTAGGCGTCGTTGTAGACCTGAAACCCGCGGTCGATGCGGAACCCGTCCACCGTGTCGGTGGCCACCCTGCCACCCACCCGGTCGGCGGCCTCGACGACCAGCACGCGGCGGCCCGCCCGGACGAGTTCCCGCGCGCAGGCCAGCCCCGCGAGTCCGGCGCCCACCACGATGCAGTCCGGTCGTTCCATGGTGGCAGCCTACGGTGAAAGCGCGCCCGCCATCCACCGGCCCGCGGCCAGCCCGCTCGACGCCGCCCCCTCCACGCGCGGGCCGGCGAAGGCGTCGCCGCAGCAGACGATGGGGGGCGCGGTGCCCACGGCCACGAACGGCGCCGGAATCACCGTCGTCGGCAGGGCAAACTTCCAGCGGTGCAGCGACCGCTCCACCACGGCCGTGGCCGGATCGCCGTCGATCCAGGGACGTACGGCCGCCACGAGCAGGTCCATGACCTCGTCCGGCGGGGCCTCGAAGTAGTCGCGGCTGAAGCGGCCGCCGGCATGCACCGTCAGCGCCGGCAGGACGGAAATTCCTTTCTGCTGATTGTCGGCCAGCCAGGCGACCGGTCCTGCGGCAGCGGCGTCGAACTGGATCGCCCCCGGTGCGGGCACGAGGCTGGGCCGGTCGAGGACGAGCATCAGCGCGAAGCAGGGATCGTAGCGCATGCTCTCCAGCAGCCGCCGCGTCTCGGGTTCGAGCACGGTACCCGCGGCTGCCAGCAGGTCCAGCGACTGCGGTACGGGCGGCGTGAGGATCAAGCCACCCGCGTCGAGTATTTCCGCGCTGTTCGTGCCGGCGTCGATCGTCACCCGGGCGCACGCTCCCTCCGAGTCGAGCGCGGTGACGCGGGCGGCCGTGCGCACCGCCGCCCGACCCGCGGTCATGGCCGACTCGAGCGTTGCAAGAAGATGCTTGGGCAGATCGGTCATGCCGCGCACGCCGCGCCAGCGTGGATGGCCGTCGCCGGCGGGAGCGATCGCTCCGTCGGCCGCGACGTGCGCGAACCCGTCGCTCCACGTCGTCACGGCACCTGCCTCCTCGGCGGCGCCGACCAGATCGCCGAACTCCCGGCTGCGCACCGTGAAGAACTGAGCTCCGTGATCGAACACGGCCGCACCGAGCCGGCGCGTGGCCATGCGCCCGCCGCTGCCGCGCCCCTTGTCGACCACGAGCACGCGGCGGCCCGCGCGGACGAGCTCCGTCGCCGCACAGAGCCCGGCCACGCCCGCACCCACCACGATCACGTCCCAGGATTGATCTGCCACGCCCGCGCCCACCTCGTGCCTTCCTTCCACCACGTGCCCCGGACCACCCGTCATGGACCGGCGTCGGAGCAGGATACCCGGAGCCGGCTTCCGGGCCGCCCGTCCACCCGCGCCCCTGCTACGATGTCCGCCCACGTCGCCGTCGCGACGCCCGTTCATCCCGCTGCCGCCACCACGGATCCGCCATGGCCGCGTATCGCACCACGCCCGCCGACACCGAACACCTGCCGCCGGGGATTCCCTACATCATCGGCAACGAGGCGGCCGAACGTTTCAGCTATTACGGGATGCGGACGATCCTCACGGTGTTCATGTTCCGCTACCTGCACCTGATGTCGAATCCGGCGGCGGTTGCCATGAGCCGGGCCGAGGCCCAGGAGCACTACCACACCTTCTCCTCGTGGGTGTACTTCTTTCCCATCCTCGGCGCCATCGTCGCGGATGCCTTCACCGGCAAGTACCGGATCATCATCTGGGTGTCGGTGCTCTATTGCCTCGGCCACCTGGCGCTGGCCCTGATGGGTGGCAGCGGGCTCTCGGCAGAGCACTGGATGTGGCTGGGGCTGTTCCTCATCGCCCTGGGCTCGGGCGGCATCAAGCCCTGCGTCTCGGCGCACGTGGGCGACCAGTTCGGCCGCCGCAACGAGCACCTGATGGAGAAGGTCTACCAGTGGTTTTATTTTTCCATCAACTTCGGCTCCACGTTCTCCACGCTGCTCACGCCCTGGCTGCTCGAGTGGTACGGACCGCACATCGCCTTCGGCGTGCCGGGCGTGCTGATGGCGATCGCCACGCTGATGTTCTGGCTGGGCCGCAACACGTACATCCACGTGCCCCCGGGCGGCACGGCGTTCCTCCGCGAGGTCTTCAGCCGCGACGGCGTCCTGACGATCCTCCGGCTTTCGCTCGTCTACCTGTGCATCGCCGTGTTCTGGGCACTCTTCGACCAGACGAGTTCCGCCTGGGTGCTCCAGGCCGAGGACATGAACCTGCGCTGGCTGGGCATCGACTGGCTGCCAGCGCAGATCCAGGTGCTCAATCCGGTCCTCGTGATGGCGATGATCCCCCTCTTTCAGTTCCTGGTCTACCCGGCGATCGACCGCGTGTTCCGGCTCACGCCGCTGCGAAAGATCGGGCTGGGCCTGTTCGTGATGGCAGCCGGCTTCGGCCTCTCGGCCGTGGTGCAGGGCTGGATCGACGGCGGCACGCGCCCCAGCGTGGCCTGGCAGTTCCTGGCCTACGTGATCATCACGGCCGCCGAGATCATGGTCTCGATCACCGGCCTGGAGTTCTCCTACGCGCAGGCCCCGAAGACGATGAAGTCGGTGATCATGGCGGTGTGGCTGCTCTCCGTGTCGCTGGGCAACTACGTGACGGCGCTGGTGAACAACTGGATTCAGGTCCCGGGGATCAACGCCGTCGTGGCCCGGGCCGCCGACCTCACGCCCACGGCCGCGGGCGGTGAAGCGACCGTGGCCGGCTGGAAACTGCGGGTCAGCGATACCGTGCGGCCCGACGTGTGGGGCAGCCGGCAGGAAACCGATCCGGTCCGCGAGATCCGCCTGGCCGGGCACGACGGAGCGTTCGACACGCCCGATGACGTGCTGCTGTCCTTCAACCGGTTTGCCACGCTGCTCGGCGTGCAGACCCGGGAGGACGCCGTGCTCGACTCGGCCACGGCGAAGATCGACGCCTTCTTCTTCGCTTCGAGTGCGGACGACACCGCCAAGGAACTCCCCGGCGACGAGGCGGGCGCGACGCTCGTCGCCGATCTGCGCGACTCCGGCGACCGGCCGCTCCGCTATCACCGGATCACCCGCGACCGCTTCCGGCTGGCCGCCGACGGCCCAGACGCCACGGCCTTCACGGCCGACGACGTGATCCTCGCCGCCACCGTCGTCAGGGCCGACCCCGACGAGGCCGCCCGGCTGAAATCAAAGCCGCTCACCTGGTGGGAGAAGCGGGTCATCGAACTCAAGGGCGAGGACGGCCGGCGGGAGGTCGAAGCCGGACGCGGCCAGGCCCCGCGCACGAAGATCGACCGCGAGATCACCGTGGGCGGACTCGTGACGCTGGAGGGGGCGGACTATTACTGGTTCTGGACCGCCTGCATGGCCGCGGCCGCCGTGGCCTTCATCCCCATCGCGGTGTTCTTCCGGGGACGCCCGCACCTGCAGGACGAGCCGACCGCCACCTGACTGTGGGCCGCCGTCTCACCGCCCGGCGCCCAAACCGCAACCAGGCCGCCGCCACCGCGGCCGCCGCCGTCACGAGCCCAGCGGGCTCCGGCACAGCCTGGAAGGGCGAGTATCGGACGATGTCGCCGGAGTCCTCGGCGATGAACAGGTCGTCGCCCACGAAGGCGATACCCTCCTGGTCTTTGCCCGGCAGCGTCCATTCCTTGAGCAGCCCACCCGCGAGCGTCGTCGCTCGCATCAGGTTCGCCGTGTCATAGATCGCATACAGAACGCCGGTGGTGCGTTCGTAGTCAAGCCCCGAGAGGTCGCTGAGGCCGGGAACAGGGTTGAAACTGCCGAGGAACGTCACGGCCGTGCTCGTCTCGCTGGTGAGGATCGGCAGCGAAAACGAGAACACGGTGCCGTCGTCCTGAAGTCCGGCGTAAAAGCGGCCCCCCTCCGCGCTGCTGGCGTCAGGGACGAACGTCAGGGCCTCCAGCCCCTGCCCCGACGTCCTCCACATCCACTGATCGAGGTCAAAAGTTCGCGTCACGACCCCCGTGGAGATGCGAAACTCCTTGATCTGATTCGGCTGCTCGGTGCCGACATAGAGAAAATCGGACGTTGGATCGGCGATGCAGATCGCCTCCAGGTCTCCCACGACCGGCCAGTACGCGACTCCTGTGCCATCCGTGGCCAGCGAAAACACCCGGGCGGAGACCGCCGCACTCCCGTCACTGACCGAGTAGAGCCGATTCAGACGGGTGTGCCAGACGAGACCGCTGGGCTCGTATCTGCGTATCGACTGGTTCAGGGAGACACCGGGCAGGGCTGCCGCTGGGAACGGATCGGCCGCGTCGCTGCGGGAAAGGCTGCACGCCAGCGCCGCGCATGCACACCTCCACAACACGTTCCACACACGTCGCAACACTCCACCATCTCCGCGACCGGCGCGTCATGACACGCCGGCGACGCCACGGCAGTGTGCCCGATCCCAGGCCTGCGAAAATGTGACTTTTCGATGAGGAAGGCGCCGGAGGGTGGCCAAACTCGTGGATCGGCTATTTTCCGCTGCCGGTCCGGGATCTTCCCGGCTGATCCCGCTGCAGCGTGCCGCTGCCGAACCGCTGGGTCGTGCTGCTGGACCCGTCCGACCGGTGCGTCATCGTGCCCGACCCGAACTTCTGCGTCTGGCCGGTCACCGTCTGGCCGTTGCGGCCGCGCTCCGTCGTCATCGTGCCAGAACCAAAAGGCCGCGTCTCGGTGGTCGTGCCGTCGGACCAGCGGGTGATCGTCCCCGAACCGAACTTCTGCGTGTGGCCCGTGACAGTCTTGCCGTCCCGCCCCCGCTCGGTCGTGAGCGAACCGGAGCCAAAAGGCCTGGTCTGGCTGGTCGTGCCATCGGAGCGATGGGTGATCGTGCCCGAACCGAACGTGTTGGTGGTGCCGCTCCGCGATTGCGACATGCCCGCCCGAGGCGGCGTCGGTTCGGCGGCGCTGACACGGCCTGCCACGCACACCACCAGCAGGAACGTCCACGCCGGGTGTGTCGCGAGGGAGCGCAGGAGGCTGTGCATGGAACCTGTTCTCCAAGGGTGTACGGGAGACGCGAACGAGGACGGCAGATCAGTATAGCGACATCGGGGGGGGTCTGACTCTTCGAGGGTAGGGTCGGCCGGTTCGCGAACCGGCCGGCGATGGACGCTCCCTCGCGACGGCCGGTATCTTTCCAGTCCTCGACACGTTCCTGCTGGCGGTAATCGAGGAAGCGGAGCGGGGCATCAGCGAGGGCGGGATCCCGATGGACGAGTGATTCGCCGGCCACGCGTGCGGGGAGACAACCGATGAAACTCGTGATCGTGGGCGGCGTGGCGGGTGGGGCATCGGCGGCGGCGCGGGCCCGACGGCTCTCCGAGGACGCGGAGATCGTCGTCCTCGAACGGGGGCCCGATGTGTCGTTCGCCAACTGCGGACTCCCCTACTACGTCGGTGGCGAGATCGCGCCGCGCGACAAACTGCTCGTGACCACGCCGCAGCGGCTGCGGGAACGCTTTCGTCTCGACGTGCGCACGCGGTCGAGCGTGGAGGCAATCGACCGACAGGGAAAGAAAGTCCGCGTCAAGGAACTGGACACGGGCCGCGAGTATGAGGAGACGTACGACGCCCTGATCCTGGCACCGGGCGCCGCCCCGCTGCGGCCCCCGATTCCGGGCATCGAGTCGCCTCACGTGCTCACGCTCCGCAACCTCGGCGACGTCGACCGCATCAAGTCCCACGTGGACGCGGGAGCAAAACGCGTGGTGGTGGTCGGCGCCGGCTTCATCGGCCTGGAACTGGCCGAGAACTTCGTGAAGCGGGGCGTGGAGACCACGGTGGTCGAGTTGCAGACACAGGTGCTCCCGCCGCTCGACCCCGAGATGACGGTTCCGATCGTGGAGGCGCTCACGTCGCGGGGCGTGCGGGTGATCCTCGATGACTCGGCCGACGCGTTCGCCCCTGCCGACGACGGCGTGTCGGTGACGCTGAAGTCGGGGGGCGTGCTCGCGGCCGATCTCGTGATCCTTGGTGTGGGCGTGCGGCCCGAGAATGGACTGGCCGTCGCGGCCGGCCTGGAGGTCGGGCCGCGGGGCGGCATCCGCGTCAGCGACACCATGCAGACGAGTGATCCGGCGATCTGGGCCGTCGGCGACGCGGTGGAGATCCGCGACGTGGTGACCGGGGCCGCGGCGCAGGTGCCGCTGGCCGGCCCCGCCAACCGCCAGGGCCGGATCGCCGCCGCTGCGATCCTCCGCAACGCGGCGCGGACGCCGAATCGCTACCGGGGCACGCAGGGCACCGCGATCGTGGGCGTGTTCGACCGCGTGGCCGCGATCACCGGTGCGTCGGAGAAGGTGCTCGCACGGGCCGCCACTCCCTACCGCAAGGTGTACGTTCATCCGGCCGATCATGCCGGTTACTACCCGGGTGCGGAGCAGATGTCGCTCAAACTGCTCTTCGCTCCCGACACCGGCAGGGTGCTCGGGGTGCAGGCCGTCGGCGGGAAGGGGGTCGACAAGCGGATCGACGTGATCGCGGTCGCCATCCAGGCGGGCATGACCGTATTCGACCTGGAGGAGATGGAACTCTGCTACGCGCCGCAGTTCGGCTCCGCGAAGGATCCGGTCAACATGGCCGGCTTCGTGGCCGCGGGACTCGTCCGCGGCGACCATCCGCAGGCCGACATGACGACCGCGCTCGACGGCCCGCCCGACGACGGCACGATCCTCCTCGACGTGCGCACCCCTCAGGAGTTCTCAGAGGGGCACCTGCCGCGGGCCCAGAACATTCCCCTGGACGACCTGCGGAACCGGCTCGCCGAACTGCCGCGCGACCGGAGGATTCTCGCGTACTGCCAGGTGGGAATGAGAGGCTACATCGCCACCAGAATCCTGCTGCAGAAGGGATTCGACGTGGCCAACCTCGGCGGTGGCTACAAGACGTCGCTCCTGCTGCGGGCCGCTCGCCCGCAGGGCTGATGCCCACCTTCCCCGCTCACACGCGGCCGGCCGGGACGCCTGATTTCCCGCACCTCAGGGAAACAGCATGCCCAGCGGATCGCTCGTGCAGGGCATGCGGCTCGAGGCCAGCACCTCCCCGGCCGCGCAGCCTGCCATGATCCCCGCCGTCTCGGCCATGGCGCGCACGCGGGGATAGATGTGCGCCTTTTCTGGAGGGAACTGGCTGGCATAGCAGGCGATCGCCGCCACCTTCGTCTCCAGGTGGCCGGCGATGTCGATCACCAGCGGCCAGTGGCCGTGCCGCAGGGTGGGCACGCCCGCAACCAGGAAATAGGTGAGGAGTTGTGGCACCGCGTGCACAGGCAGCCCGGCGAAGATGTCGTCCCACTTCGTGAGCCGGGAGTAGAACACGCCCGCCTCGGTGATCGCCACGGCCTGGGCATGGTCTGGCGATGCCAGCGGCGTGCCGTCGCCGAGTCCGATCACGACCCGCGGCCGCCAGCGGCGAAACACCTTCGCCAGCGCCACCCGCACCTCGAAGGAGTCGAACAGCCGGCGGTTGGGAAAGCCGAGGTTCTCGCGGTGCACGACGCCCAGCACGCGGGCCGCCGCCGCCGCCTCGGCCAGCCGCTCCTCCGGGCCGCTCGACCGCGGCGTGGGCTCGCCGTCGGTGAGATCGACGATGCCCACCCGCCGCCCCTGGGCGGCCAGCAGGGCCAGCGTGCCACCGCAGCCGATCTCGACGTCGTCGGGATGGGCGCCCACCGCGATCACGTCGAGGGGTTCCGGCAGATGCTCCACGGTCACCCCGGCTTCGTGGCGGCGATGAGGAAGGTGGGGTTGATGGCCTCGAAGCGGATGCGGTCGAGCTGCTCGACGCCGCGGGCCACGTTCACCATCCAGTAGGCAGCATCGCCGGAACGCGACCGCAGCAGGGCGTGCACCGCCGCCAGATTCTCGATGCTGTTGCAGGCCGTCACCAGCCGGCCGCCGGGCTTGAGCCGCTCCCAGGCCCGCTCCACGAGCATGGACGCCTCGCGGCCGCTGCCCCCGACATAGATCGCGTCCGGGTCGGGAATCGCTTCCCAGGCCTCGGGCGCCCGGCCGAGCACGGGATTCAGGTTCGCCACGCCAAACAGGCGGGCGTTCTCCCGGATCAGCTGGTGGTCGTCGGGATCCATCTCGATGGCGTGCACCGTACCCTGCTGCGCGATCCGCGCGGCTTCCAGCCCCACCGAGCCGCTGCCGGCGCCCACGTCCCAGACCACGCTTGTCGGCGTCAGGCTCATCTCGGCCAGCGCCATCGATCGCACCTCGGCCGGCGTGAGCAGACCGCGCTTGGGCCGCGACTGCAGGAAGCACTCGTCGGGATTGCCGAACAGCCGCGTCCCGGCCTGCCCCGGCTTCGCCGCCGCGCGGGCCTTGCGCACCAGGATCATGACGTTGAGCGGGCCGAACGATTCCTTGGCGATGTCCGCCAGGCTGCCCTGCGTGACCCGCTCGTCGGGCGAGCCCAGGTTCTCGCACACGTAAGCCTGGAACTGATCGACGCCCTCGTCGAGCAGGGCGCGGGCCACCGCCGCCGGGGGCCACTGTTCGCTGGTGAACAGGCCCACGGTGTCGCTGCCGCGCACGCGGTCGACGACCCGCTCGATCGACTGGCCGGAAAGGTTGGCGAGGAACGCCTCCTCCCACGATTCCTTCACGCGGGCGAAGGCCAACTGCATGCTGCTCACGTGCGGCACGACCTCGAACCGGTCCTTGCCCAGCTTGGCACAGACGTAGCGTGCCGTGCCGTAGAACAAGGGATCGCCGGAGGCGAGGACGACGATCCGCTTCGCCCCGCCGGCCTCGATCCGTTCGACGAGTTCCTCGAGGTTCCCCGCCGGCTGCAGCCGGGGCCGCAGCGCGTCGGGCAGCAGCGGCCCGCACGACTGCGGGCCGACGAGAATGTCGGCTGACTCGACGAGGCGGCGGGCCTGGGCGGTCATGCCCTCCACGCCGTCATCGCCGATGCCGACGATGTGCACCTTCTCCGCGGCCACGATGCCTCCCCGGCGGTTGAGCCGTCGGTCAGGCCTGGAACGAACTGCCGCAGCCGCAGCTCTTCTTGGCGTTGGGGTTGTTGAACGTGAACCCGCGCTTGTCGATCCCCTCGTGGAAATCGAGTGTCGTGCCGTCGAGGAACAGGTCACTCTTCTTGTCGACGACGACGGCCACGCCGTGCTGATCGGTCTTCGTGTCGGCCCGCGGGTCGAACGCGGTGTCGAAGCCCAACGAGTAGGAGAAGCCGCTGCAGCCGCCGCCGGCGACACCGACCCGGAGCACGGTGGCGGGGTCGAGCTTCTGCTCCGTGATGATCTTCTTGACTTCCTGGGCGGCTTTTTCCGTGAGCATGACCGACATGGCGTGAACACCTCCTGCTGCGGGAATCAACGTGGAGCCGGGTGGATCCGGAACCTGCCACGAACCATGATCAAGTGTAGCCCCGACCCCCCGGTGGGCCAAGCCGAGCCCCGCCTGCCGCGGCCGCAGCGACAGCATTCTACAGGCTGCGCAGATGCGCCACGCCCGCCGCGATCCGGGCCGCCGCCTCGTCGATCTCATCGGCGGTCGTGAACCGCGACAGCCCGAACCGCAGGCTGGCCCGCGCCTGATCCTCGTCGAGGCCCAGGGCCAAGAGCACGTGGCTGGGCCGCGGGCTCTCCGCCGAGCAGGCGCTGCCCGAACTCACGGCCAGGCCGTCGGCCGCCAGCGCCGCCAGCAGCGACTGGCCGTCGACGCCGGGCACGCCCACATTGAGGTTGTTGACGAGCCGCACGGCCGCGCCGCTGCCGTCCGTGGCGTCGAGCGCCGGACCGTTGAGCGCCAGGCCCGCGATCCGCGCGGAGAGCGCCGCCCAGAGCCGGTCCCGCAGGATCCTCATCCGCGGCCCCTCGGCGTCGAGGCCCTCCGCGGCCAGCCGCGCCGCCGCGGCCAGCCCCACGATGCCGGGCACGTCGAGCGTGCCGCTGCGCATGCCGCGTTCCTGGTCGCCGCCGTGAACGAGGGGATCGAGCCGTATTGCCCGGCCGCGCCGGCGCACATAAACCGCGCCCGCCCCCTTGGGCCCGTGAAACTTGTGCGCCGAGAAACTGGCCAGGTCGGCGTCGAGCGCGTCGACCGCGACGGGCATCCGGCCCACTGCCTGGGCGCAGTCGACGTGCAGCACCGCGCCGTGGGCATGCACGCGGGCCGCGATCTCCGTCACCTCCTGGATGACGCCGATCTCGTTGTTGGCGAGCAGCACCGAGACGAGAAACGTGTCGGGCCGGAAGGCGGCCTCCAGGTCCGCCATGCGGACCCGCCCCGGCACGCCGTCATCCGCCTGACCGACGACGGGCAGTCGCGTCACCGCCAGGCCCTGCCGCTCCAGGTGGGCGACCGGGTCGAGGACCGCGTGGTGCTCGGTGGCCACGGTGATCACGTGCCCCGGACCGGCCCCGCTGCGGGGGCGCGAGGCCGTGCCGAGGATCGCCAGGTTCGTGCTCTCGGTGGCGCCGCTCGTGAACACGATCTCCCGGGCCACGGCCCCCACCACGGCGGCGAACCCCTCCCGCGCATCCTCCACCGCCGCGCGGGCCTCGCGGCCCATCTCGTGGGTCACGCTGCCGGCGTTGCCGTAGCGGTCGGTGAGCCAGGGCAGCATCGCCTCCAGCACCCGCGGATCGAGCCGGGTCGTGGCGTGGTTGTCGAGGTAGATCATGGCCCCCCGATCCTACTCCGCCCACGAAGAGACCGCCGGGCTGAACAGACCCCCGGGCTGGAGGCCCGGGCTCAGCGCCGGCGACCGGACGTTAGCAGACTGTGGAACAAGTCTGCCGGAGCAGGATGCGACGAGAGCCGACCGGTGGAAACCCTCGGCGTTTCCACCGGTCGGCCAAGTGGAAAAAGGTCAAGGATGACTTTTTCCATGGACAGGTAGCCAGGGAAACCAGGGGCACGACGCCTGGGTATTCCTGATCACAGCTCGCCCGAGGCCAGGGCGTCGAGCGTGATCTGCGACCAGGTCTCGAACCGTTCGCGATCGGCGAGCAGTTCCTGCAGCGTCTGGAAACCGCACTCCACGAGTTCGCTCTCCCGCGACGTCACCTCCGGCCGCTCCAGTTCCAGGACGTGCACAATGCCCAGGTGCACGCTGCCCACGGCGTTGGAGTCGTCGTTGATGAGCCCCACGCACCGCGCCGTCCACCGGCCGCCGATCGCCACCTCCTCGGCCAGTTCGCGCCGCATGCCCGAGTCGTACGACGTGTCGTCGCCATGCTCGCCGTCGGTGCTGGAGATGTGTCCTCCGATGCCCACCGACCGCTTGGCGCGGAGCCGGGCCTCGCTCTGGCCGCCTCCGCGCGTGTAGGCGAAATAGCGGGCGGCGCCGGCGCCGTCCCGCCAGGCCAGCAGGCAGTAGGGAATCAACTGCTTGAACGATGGGTCGTCCTCGACGCTGGCGCGCGGCCGCCACGACGTGTGCTGCGGATCGAGCAGCAACGGCAGATAGGCCTGCGCGTCGGCGCGGAAGCCTTGGAAGGCCCCGGCCCGTTCGAAGAGGGCCCGCGGCACGACGAGCACGTCCTCCTGCGGCACGGCGAACATCATCGGCATGATCCTCCCTGACGACGGTTTTCCCTGGGAAGCGGCCCGGATTGTAGACAAACCCGCGCGGCACGTGCCCAGGGGCCGGGACTCGCGCCGGTCCCGACCGGCCCACCCGCCGATCACTCGATGAGCATGGCGTCGCCGTAGCTGAGAAACCGGTACCGCTCCCGGATCGCCTCCGCATAGGCGCGTTTCACGAGGTCCCGCCCGGCGAAACAGCTCACCAGCACCATCAGCGTCGTGCGCGGCATGTGGAAGTTGGTGAGCAGGCAGTCGACGGCGCGGAACGGGAAACCTGGCCGGATGAAGAGATCCGTGGCCCCGCTCCAGGGGGCGATATCGCCGCCGCGCGCCGCCGTCTCCAGGGTGCGCACCGCCGTCGTGCCCACGGCGACCACGCGGCCCCCGCGGGCCCTCGTCTCGCGGATGGCGGCCGCGGTCTCCGCGGGACATTCGCACCACTCCGTGTGCATCGGATGCTCGTCGAGGCGCCGGGCCGTGATCGGCCGGAACGTGTCGATCCCGACGTGGAGCGTGACGTGGGCCCGGGACACGCCGCGGGCCGCCAGGTCGGCCAACAGGTCGGTCGTGAAGTGCAGGCCCGCGGTGGGGGCGGCCGCCGACCCGCTCGCGCGGGCATACACCGTCTGGTAGCGCTCCAGGTCGCCCGCCTGCTCGGCACCGCCGCGGATGTAGCCCGGCAGGGGCACGCGTCCCACCCGGGCCAGGATCTGGGCGGGGGATGCGGCCGAATCGGGCACCGCCAACCAGCCGCCGCCCGGCGCCCGGCCCACGAGTTCGATCGTCAGTGCGTCACCACCATCGCGGCCCGCGAGCACGACGCGTTCGCCGCACGCGGGCCGGCCACGGGACTGCGCGAGCAGCACCCAGGCGCCGGCCCTTTCACCCTCCGCCACCGTGTGCAGGAACAACCCTTCCCACGCGCCGCCGGTGGTCGCCCGTCGGCCCACGAGCCGAGCCGGAACCACCCGGGAGTCATTGACGACGACGAGATCACCGGGCCGCAGCAATCCGGGCAGGTCGCGGATCTGGCGGTGCGACAGGTCACCGTCTCCCCGGCGCACGACCAACAGCCGCGCCGCCGCCCGGTCGGCGAGCGGCTCCTGGGCGATCAGATCGCGAGGCAGGTCGTAGTCGTAGAGGTCGGCATCGTCCATGGTTGAAATCGTACCTGCTAGAGTGGTCGTCATGCGCGAGCCCTCTTCCCTGCACACGAGCGTGCTCCCCGCCGAGGTGCTCTCCCACCTGGCGATCGAGCCCGGCATGCGCGTCGTCGACGGAACCCTGGGCGGCGGCGGCCACACGCGGCTCCTCGCCGGGGCCGTGGGGCCGGGGGGGCTCGTGATCGGCATCGACCGCGATCCAGCCGCGATCGAGCGCGGTGCCCGCGAACTGGCCGGCCTGCCCGTGCGTTTCGCCCAGGCCAACTTCTGCGACATCCCCGAGGTCCTCGACGCGCTGTCGATCGACCGCGTGGACCGCGTGCTGCTCGACGTCGGCCTGTCGAGCGACCAACTGGCCGACGATACGCGAGGCTTCTCCTTCGACTCCGACGGGCCGCTCGACCTGCGTTTCGATCCCACCGAGGGCGAGCCAGCCTGGCGGCTGGTGAACCGCATGCGGCCGGAGAGCCTGGCCGACATCATCCACGAGTTCGGCGAGGAGCGCTTCAGCCGGCGCATCGCCCGGCGCATCGCTGCCGTGCGCGAGAGGCAGCCGATCCGCACGGCCCGCGACTTCGCCCGCGTGATCGTCGGCGCGATCCCCCGGCAGACGCCGCCCCCGCGCATCCATCCCGCCACGCGCACGTTCCAGGCCCTGCGGATCGCGGTCAACCAGGAGCTGAAGTCGCTGCGCATCGCGCTGCAACGGATCCCCACGCGGTTGGCGCCGGGCGGCAGGCTGGCCGTGATCTCCTTTCACTCCCTGGAGGACAGGCTCGTCAAGGAGGCGTTTCGCAACCGGCAGACGTGGGACAACCTGACGCGCTCGCCCGTCGAGGCCGGCGACGACGAGGTGCTACGCAACCCGCGCAGCAGGTCCGCCAAGTTGCGCGCCGCGGCCCTGGCGGCCGGCGCGGGCGCAGAATAGGCAACCTGCGGGGCGGCATTGCAGGGCCGCCGCCGATCTGGCGGTACCAGGACGGTTTCACGACAATCCCGCCCCCTTTCCGGAACGATCGATGGGACGCGAAGCCAAATTCCTCCTCGGCATCCTCGGGCTGCTCGCCGGCGTGTTCGTCGGCGTGCTGTCGATGAAGCTGCTCGTGCCCCGCCCGCCCACTGGCACAGGTCCCGACATCCACGCGGATCTGGCCGACACTGCCGATCACGACCTGGTCGAACCGCCGCCACTGATGGTGGGGCCCGACCAGTCTGCGGCCGATGCGCCCCTGCCTCCCGCCACGGATGGCCGCAGGAGCCGGTTCTCTGCGGCGTCAATCGAAGACCACGCCCCGGTCGCCGCGGCTCCGCTGCCGGATCCGTTCGTGGCGCCCGCCCTGTACAACGCCGCGCCCGCGGAGGTCGAGCCAGAGGCGCCGGCATCTCCCGGAGCCCCTCTGGCAGCGGCGTCGCCTCTTCCAAGCGCCGCCGACAGGCTTCCCAAGGCTACCGGCAGCGTTGCCGCGGCACTCCCGACCGCGGCCCCCGACTACGTGGCCCGGCCCGGTGACTCCTGGTGGACGCTGGCCGAACGCGTGTACGGCGACGGTCGCTTCTACCGGGCGCTGTTCGCCTGGAATCGGGCGATTGATCCGCGGGTTTCGCTCGTGCCGGGCACGACGCTGAAACTGCCCCCGGCCGACCGCCTTCGCGTGGCCTGGCCCGCACTCGTGCCCCGCGACTGAAGGCCGAACCAGCGGCCGACGCGCCGGAACCCGCGCCGGAACCCGTGACAAAGCCGCCGCCCAGACGGCGACCGGCATTCATTGCAGATCGCTGCGGCCAAGCCGCAGGGTCATGGGCAACGCGAGCGGGAACGCCGCCCTCCGCCCGCTGATCTGCCGCGGTCTACTTGACCCCGAACTTGTACGCCGGATTCTTGGCGTCGAAGTCCGCGTCGGTG
>QWPN01000127.1 GCA_003671185.1 Planctomycetota bacterium | reverse complement strand
GCAGCCTCCCGCGCCGACTGCACCGCAGGCAACAGCAGGCCCACCAGCGTGGCGATGATGGCGATCACCACGAGGAGCTCGACGAGCGTGAAGCCACCGGCTGTCGAGTCGCCGCGGACGATGGCGTGACTCTGTCGACCCTGATGCTGCCGATTCGCCGTTGCAGGCATGATTACGGTGATCCTCCCGATCTGCACGCAGGGGATGTAGATTGAGCCAAAAAACCATAACGACTCAGTGTTAGCCGGCGATGAGCGCAGTTTCTCCCCACGCATCACCGCTGGGGGCCACCTTGGCCGCGACCAGCGTCGACAAAAACGGGGCAAAAATGGTATGATTCAGGGTGTCGGGAGACTCAAACGGGCAGGGCATCCCCAAGGCCGGAGTCATGTCATGCGTGGACAGGTCGTCAATCGGTTGCCGATCCGTTGCCGCCCGGGCTTCACCCTGGTGGAGTTGCTGGTCGTCATCGTCATCATCTGCCTGCTCCTGGCGCTGCTGTTTCCGGCGGTGAACGGGGCCAGGGAGGCTGCCCGCCGCGTCCAGTGCAGCAATAACCTCAAGCAAATCGCTCTGGCTCTGCTTGAATTCGAAGCCAACGAACGAGCCTTTCCTGCGGCTGCCAAGGTGAGTGAAAAGGCCCCATGCCGGGGGTGCTTCGATCCGTGGAGGGAGGCCCGACTCGCGTCCGGCTTCACACCGGGCACAAAGCATGGCACGAGTTGGATGCTGGAGGTTCTTCCTCTCCTCGAGCAGCAGCAGATTTTCAGTGCCTGGAACAGACAGACGAACGTGCTCGGCAACGCCGATCTGGCCCAGACCAACTTGGCTGGTTTTTATTGCCCGAGCCGCCGTTCGGGCATCCGCACCTCACTTGACGACCATCTGAACCTCGTCGATTCCTCGTGGCGCGGTGGCGGCACCGACTACGGCGGCTGCTACGGCCGACTCGACGGGTTTCATAATGACTCGAGTAGCACCAACAACCATCGCTTCTGCGACATGTCGGGCTCGGTATTGATCCCGCTCAGCGGCACAGCAACCGACCCTGCCACGAAACCCGACAGCGGCCTGCTCGACGGCCTGTTCCACGCCACCGAAATGAGGTCTTCGGGCGCGGTCAGCGACGGTCTGGCCAACGTGATCATGGTCGGAGAAATGCAGCGTCTGCGGCCGCGGCCCGGGGGCACGGCAGCTGCTGACACCACCAACCGCACCAGCCAGGACGGCTGGGCCGTGGGTGGCGTGGCCACGCTGTTCGGCACGGCGACCGACGTGGGCCGCGGCAATCCCGGCGGCATCAACAACAATTTCTTCGAATCGATCGGCAGCAGCCACATCGGCGGGGCCTTCGTGGGCATGGGCGATGGGTCCGTCCGCTTCCTGAGCGAGTCGATCGACTGCTCGCAAAACGTATCGCTCCTCGCCTTGCTGGGGTCGATCCGCGATGGCCGCAGTGCCAACCTGGGGACCGCCGACTGATGTGGCCGGACCTGTGGATGAGAAGCCGCGGCCGTCGCCTCGTGCTGCTGGCCTGCCTGTGCGGGTTGGCGGCAGGCTGCTCCCGATCCGACCGGCCCGCGTTGGGGAAGGTCGCCGGAACGGTGAGCCTCGATGGAAAACCGCTCGCGGCGGCGATCGTGGTGTTCACACCTGAACTGCCCGGTCGGTCCTCACTGGCCACGACGGACACCGCGGGCCATTATGAGCTCGTCTACCTGCGTGACCTCGCAGGTGCGGCAGTCGGCAGGCACGCCGTGCGCATCACCACGGCCAACGAGGAGAACGGCGGCAAGGAACTGCTTCCCGGTCGCTATAACGCCAGCAGCACGCTCTCGGCCGACGTCAAAGCCGGTGCGAACACGTTCGATTTCGAACTCACCTCGCGCTGAGGGTTCCCGCCTGGCCAGCCGCCCAAGCCGCACCACGGCTTCACGAAAATCTCACGCCAATCAGCGCTGCCGTACTGCCCCGCGACCGGCTAGCCTCTCCGCGGCGGCGCTCACACTGCCCGTGCGCGGGTGCCGCCATCCTACGGAGGAACCGGGCATGCGGGTGCGCTCACTCTTCATCTCGGACGTGCACCTGGGCTGCGGCTTCTCCCGTTCCCGGGAGCTGTTCGAGTTTCTGGGCCGTTTCGAACCCGACCACCTCTACCTGGTTGGCGACATCGTCGATGGCTGGAAACTGAAGCGGAACTTCGTGTGGAGCGACACGGCGAGTTTCGTCGTGCGCCGCATTTTGGGCATGCTCAAGCGTGGCACGCGGGTGTTTTACGCCACCGGCAACCACGACGAGTTCCTGCGCGGCTTTTCCCCGCACGCCTTCGGCAACATCGAGTTGGCCGACGAGTTCGTGCACGAGACCGCCTCCGGCCGGCGGCTGCTCGTCATTCACGGCGACCGGTTCGACCAGGTGACCCGCCACGCCCGCTGGGTCTACCACCTCGGCGACCGGGCCTACACGGCGGCCCTGCACGTCAATTCCTGGATGAACACCGCCCGCCGGGCCCTCGGCTATCCGCACTGGTCGTTCAGCGCCGCACTCAAGAAGAAGGTGAAGACGGCCGTCAATTTCATCAACGACTTCGAGGGCTTCGTGGCCCGTTACACGGAGCAGCAGGGCTGCGACGGCGTGATCTGCGGCCACATCCACGTGCCAGCCGTGCGCCGCATCGGCGGCATCGACTACTACAACTGCGGCGACTGGGTGGAGCACTGCTCGGCGCTCATCGAGCACGGCGACGGAACGATCGAACTGGTCGATTTCCACGCGTTCCAGCGGGACCAGCCCTTGCTCCCTGGCCTGTTCGCCGGCGACGAACAGGCCGCCTGACACGGACGACGGCCGCCCGGCCTCAACGGCGGATTTCGGCAAGGTGTTGCACCAGAATGCGCTTCAGCTCCAGCACCGCGGCCGGATGGTGATGCACCTTCGTGTGGGTGGCGGGGACCTGGATCTCGCTCACGGCGAACGGCGTGTGGGCGCTGGCCACCGAGACCACGCAGTCGTCACGGCCGCCCGTCAGCGAGTGGTGGCCGTTGCCCACGATGCTGTGGCACGTCACCCAGCAGGGGACCCGCAGGCCCTCGATCGCATGAAGCAGGGACGACTTGGGCTCGAGCAAGTCGATCGTCGTGGGCGTTGCCCGCTCGTACTCGGGCCGGAAGGCCCCCGGGTTGAGCCGCACGACCTCGTCGTGGACGGCCTTGTTAGTCGCCGGCGGCCGCACCGCAAGCGAGGCCAGACGGCCCACGCCCAACGAGGCCAGGATCGAACCCTGGTGCGGCGTGGCAATGAACACCACACGGTTCACGAACGGGACGGGCTCGAAGAAATAACCCTGCTGGAGGAACGTCCGCACCTTCGGCCGCAGCCTCAACTGGTCGAAGGGCACAGTGCAGATCGCATTCCAGAGGGCGTCGCCCGGATCGACGACCTGGAGCTTGGCGTGCAGGCCGCCCATGCTGTGGCCCACGAGCACCATGTTCCGCAGGGCCGGGTCGGTTCCCGAGGGATCGAACTCACGCACCCGGGCGTTGAGTTGCCGCCGCAGGGCCGCGGACGCCTGCATGAACCCGGCCCCGGTCGGATAGTGATACACCCAGGGCTCGAACGTGCTGTGAAACACAGGCCAGGACCGCAGTTCGTTGATCATGTCGAACCACGTGCCCTCGTCGCTGGCCAGGCCATGGATGAACACGACGGGGATGCGGCCCGGCTGGTGGGGCTCCAGCAATTCGAGGCGTGGCTGCGTGTCGCCGCGGCCGAAGGGCTGGATGAAGCCCTGGATGCTGGTCGTGCTGGGCTTCGCGGCCAGCACGTCGAGCAGCGGCGCCGTGAGGTCGGCCGCCAGGTCGCTGCGCACCGGTCCGATGCGCACGGCCGCGATCTCCACCGGATTGGCGAGGTCGAGCACGGCCGCGGCATGGTCGCGGGCCGCGGGACCGACGAACTTCTGCAGACGTGTCTCGTTGCCGGGCACCGGGAAGCGCAGCACCGCAGTGGCCGCCAGCGACTGCCGCTCGGTTTCGTCACCCGCGGCGACCACCCGCACGACCACCGGCAGGCCGAATCCACTGCGCACGTGCCGGCGCGACACGCGTCGGTCGTCGACCTGTGCCTGCGGCTCGACCGACGCGATGCCCGAGGCGTCGATGGGCAGGGCCCGCGGCTGGAGCGGCACGAGGATCGGCTTCGACCGGGTGCCCACCCAGACGCCGGCGGACGTGAGCCGGTCGTGCTGCCGGGCCGCCTCGAGAAAGCCGGCCAGCGCGTCGGCGTAGAGTTCGCCGGCCTCGGGAAAGATCTCCGCTGACCCCGGACACGTCCAGGCCGCGTTCCAGGCCTCCTCGCAGGCCACGTAATAGCCGTCGATGGCATGACGGTCGCCACGGCCGAGCAGATCGCACGCGGCGGCCAGCCACTGCCGCGACTGCCGCAGGTGCCGCTGGGCCACGAGCAGCGGATCGGCGTTGGGGTCGGGCAGGCCGGCGCAGGCCGCGGACGAGCAGGCCAGGATGGCGGCCAGCACGGCCCCGCGGACTCCCCAATCGCACCCCGTCACGCGCAGCCCCCCAGGGTCGCCCGCCCCTCCGCCTGCACGATCCTCATCGGCCGACGCCAGCATTTTCCGTTGTATTCCAGCCACACCCCGCAGACCCGGGGTGTTTTTCGCACTGTGTCCGCCGTTCGGATCACGACGTCTTCGTCACCCCCCAACATCGCCCAAACGAAAATCTCACATGCCGGGCGTACGCTTTCCGACGACCAGGTTTCTTCCGAGCGGTTGCTCCCCAGGGATCGGCCATGCAACCCGAACAATACCGCCTGCGCCGGGGCTTCACGCTGGTCGAGTTGCTCGTCGTCATAGCGGTCATCGCCCTGCTGATCGGCCTCCTGCTGCCTGCCATCCAGGGGGCGCGGGAATCGGCCCGCCGCCTGCAGTGCCAAAACAACCTCAAGCAGATCGGGCTGGCCCTGGCGGTCTACGAAACCGGCAACCGGCGGTTTCCTGCGCCGCGAAATGACCCCGACTGGCAGCAGGGGGGCGCGAGCTACACGAATTACAACAGCGTCGCCTCGACCCACAAGAGCGGGTTCTACTCGGTCCACATCTGGATTCTTCCGTACATGGAGGAAGCCCAGGCGATCAACAAGATCAACTTCAAGTTGGCGCAGACCAAGCGCATGCTGAATCCCACCAACAGCAACTATGACGCCTACGCCCAGACCATGGGCCTATTTCTCTGCCCCAGCGATGGAAACCGGGGCCGGCTCATCACCGAGAACAACTACCGGGCGAACACCGGCGGTTCCACACCCTATGGCGGTGCCCCGTCCACATCCCAGCAGCACATCCGCACCGGCGCCAGCAGCGATGGATTCTCCGTGGCCGGCAACGGTGCATTTGCGGCCGGCCAGCGGCTGAGTTTGAAGAACTTTACCGACGGCATCAGCAAGACCGCCTTTTTCTCCGAGCGCATCATGGGCAGCGGCAGGAACATGGCCGCCGAACTGCCCACCAAGGCGGACATGATCACCATGACGGGTCGCACCAACTCCGCCGTGCCTCGCGACACGATCTTCAACGACTGCCTGAACGCCAGACCCACGGTTTCCTCGTTCAACTTCAGCGGTGCGGGCCGCTGGCCAAACGGCGACGACTGGTCGAACGGCTGGCCTTTCTCGGGCTACGACGCCACGCAGTACAACCACGTGGCGCCGCCGAATTGGGCCGGCTGGGACTGTGGCAACTGGAGTGCCATTCCCGACACCCCCGGGGAGCACGCCATCGTTTCCGCCCGGAGTTCACATCCGGGCGTGGTCAACGTGCTGTTCGGTGGCGCGGCTGTGATCGCCATCAACGACTCGGTCGAACTGGCCGTGTGGCGGGCCATGGGCACGCGGGCGGCCGAAAAGGGTGAATCACCGATGGGGTTGCCGTGACCGCGCGTGCCCCCGGAAATTCGCCCGCCTCATGGCTTGCATCCGCGGCCTGGCGGCCGTTCCGGCCACTGCGCTGGGCGCTGGGTTGCGTTGCCCTGCTCCTGGCCGTGACCGGCTGCGGCGGTGACACCGGTCAGGGCAAGGTGACGCAGAATTCCTTGGGGAAGTTCGAACAAGGCCGCAAGGAACTCGCCGCCAAGGACGTTGCTGCGGCGCGAGATTCGTTCGCCTCCGCGGCCGAGGCCGGCGGCCTGCAGGTCGATCTCTACTGCGAGGCACGGCTGCAGCAGGCCTACTGCCATGCCTGCCTGGGCGATCATGCAGCCGCGCACGCCTTGCTCGATGAACTCGCCGGAGGGGCACCCGACCTGGGCCGCGTGCATGCCATGCGCAGCTTCGTGTTCTTGCGGCAGGGAACGCCCGACAAGGCCGAGGCCGAACTGCAGAAGGCGCGGGCCCTGACGCCGGGGATCGCGGTGCCCGCGGCCCCCTGACGGGCAATAGTCGTCAGGCCCGCCCGGCGGCGTGCTCCTCGGCGACCAGTTCCAGATCGCTGCTCAGGTACTTCACGGCCGCGGATGGCGCCAGGTTGAAGTACACGCGGCCTTCGGTGCCCCAGCGGTTGCCATCGTGGAGGAACTCCGCCGTCGCGGCCCGCACCCGCGACACCGCCTCGACCTCCTCCATGCCGCCCCCGGCCACGGCCTCGAAGCTGACCTCGATCGCCACCAGAGCCTTGAGGCGATGGCTGCGCCGGTCGCGAGCGTAGACCACGTCGTCGTCGAATTCGACGTCCAACCAGCGCAGACCCCGCGGCTTGCCGCTGGACGCGGCCCGCTCGATGAACTTGGCCTCCAGGGGCTCGCGTTGGCGGTGGAAGTCACGCTGCGCGCGGGCCAGTTTTTCGGCCTGTCGGGCGGCCCGGATCGGCCGCAGCGCCAGCAGCGTGCCTACGGCGGCCAGCGTCAGCGCCGCCAGCCCGAGGGTCACCATGGCGGGAACGAGGAGAGAGGCCATGGCGATCGACTCCAGATCTCGGGGCCGCGGCCTGCCCAGGTAAACGTGCCCAGGGAGGCACAGACGGCCGATCAACACTGCCTCGAAGTCTACGGCCACGGCCCCCACAGTCAAAACCGGCCGCATCGGCCCCCGCCCTGGATGCAGGCGGTCGACATCCGAGCCACGGCGTAGACTGCCGGCTTTCCCCGCCGCAGGATGCCATGCCCACGCGCCGCACTCCCCCGCCCGGCCCCGTGCTCGGCGCCCACCACTCGATCGCCGGCGGCTTCCACCGGGCGGTGGAACGCGCCCTGGAGACGGGCTGCGAGTGCCTGCAGATCTTCACGCGGAACATCAACCGCTGGGACGTGTCGGCGATCGATCCCGCCGATGCCTCACGGTTCCGGGCCGCCGTCCGTGCCGCGGGCCTGCGTCTCGTCGTGGCCCACGACTCCTACCTCATCAACCCGGCTGCCCAGGACGCCACGCTGCGGACGAAATCGATCGCCAGCCTGGCCGAGGAACTGCGGCGCGCCGAGCAACTCGGCATTCCCTGGGTGGTGGCCCATCCGGGTGCCGCCGGCGACCAGCCGCCGGCGCGGGCCGTGGCCCGCGCGGCCGCGGGCATCGCCGAGGCCCTCGAGCGCACGGCCGGCGTGCGGGCGGGCATCCTCATCGAGACGACGGCCGGGCAGGGGTCATGCCTGGGCGCCACGTTCGAGGAGATCGGCACGATGCTCGACGTCATCGACGCCCGGCCGGGCCTGCGGAAGCGGGCCGGCGTATGCCTCGACACCTGCCATGTGTTCGCCGCCGGCTATCCGCTCGCCCCCCGTGCCGCGCTCGACGACACCCTGAAACGGTTCGACGATCTCATCGGCCTGGGCAGGCTCAAGGTGATCCACGCCAACGACTCGAAGCGGGAATTCGGCTCGCGTGTCGATCGCCACGAGGCGATCGGCAAGGGCAAGATCGGCCGCAGCGCCTTCGACTTGATCGTGAATCACCCCAGTCTCGCCGGAATTCCGCTCATCCTGGAGACGCCCAAGGAGGGCCCCGATGGCAAGCCTTCGGCGGCCGTTGACCGGCGCAATCTGGCCGTGCTGCGCCGGTTCGCGGCCCTCTGACGATCAGGCCTCGGGCGGAATGTCACGGCCGTGAGGGTCGCTCTCACGCCGTCCCAGTTCCGCCTCGATACGGCCGCGAACCTCGGCCCCGAGATAGTGCTCGATCCATTCCGCGGGCGGATGCAGGTGATCGAGCGGCAGGGCGACGTGCCGCCCCAACCAGGCCTCCCAGAGCCGATGTGACCGCACCACCATTTCCGCATCGCGGCGCCCCCGGCCTGACAGCCGCTCGCCGTCGGCGCCAGCCTCGATGCTGCCGTCGCGCCGCAGCCACCAGCCGGCCAGCACGTCGAGCATGCCGGTTCGCGACACGGTGACCGACTGGGCGGCGGTCGCCCCCTCCTCGGCCCGCCACAGCGCGGCTAGCCTGTCCTCGCACGCCACCCGCCACGCCAACCGCAGCCGGGACACCGCCTGCGACACGGCCCCGTCCTCGGGCGCGAGTACGGCGGCGGCCACGTATTCGATGCCCAGCACCACCGCGATCATGCCGGCCGCGTTCGTGTTCCAGTGCCAGGCGGCGATGTACCCCGCGCACGCACCCGCCACCGCGATCGCGACGGCCAGCAAGGCCACGTGATGCAGCCGACGCACGAGCAACTCCGCCGCAGCCGCCGGCACCACCAGCATCGCCACCACGAGCACGGCACCCACGGCTTCGAACCCCGCCACCGTGGCCAGCGCGGTGGCGGCCAGCGTGCCCGTCGCCACCGCCCCCACGGGAATGCCCAGTGCCCGGGCTGCGGCCGGGTCGAAGGCGGCGAACACGATGAACTTCCAACTCAACGCCGCCGCCGCCACGAGCCCGCCCAGCACGATCGCAGCGCCGAGAAAGGCCCGCGGCACTGCCGCACCGGCCACCCTCACGGTGTCGAACGGCACCAATTCCAGGATTCCATACAGCACGCACGACGGGTCGATGTCGATCCGCGGTCCGGCCAGACTGATGATCACGACACCGGCGGCGAACAGGCTCGTGAACACCACGCCCGAGGCCGCGTCTTCGTCCACGGCCAGACCTTCGTGCAGCGTGCGGGTGAGCCAGACGGTGGCCAGGGCCGCGGCCACGGCCCCCGCGAACACGAGCGGCCCGCCAGGACGGCCGCCGGCCAGCACCGCGACGGCGATGCCGGGCAGGACGGCATGACCGATGGCGTCGCCGAGCAGGCTCACGCGGCGCACGACAAGCAGCGTGCCCACCACCGCGCAGGCGGCCGAGACCACGGCCGCGGTGGCCAGCGCCCAGCCGTGGATCGCGATCTGTTCGCCGAATGTGCCCCCCATGCCGGTCACCTTCCTCACCCCTTCCCACGCCGCAGCGTCTTCAGCAGTTCGGGGTCGAGCACCGCTTCCGGTGCGGGCAGGTCGATCGACAGGCTCTCCCGCGCCGCCTCCGGCGCGGCCTCGATGATCGACTGCCAGTCGCCGATGCGCCGCCGTCGCTCGAGTGCCGCCGCATGACCGCTCGTGGAGAGTTGCCAGCGGCCGCCACCGCCGGGCGCCGGCACGACCGTCCGGCTGCGCACGAGTTCATCCCAGGCAGCGCGGACCGCACGGCGGCCGCGCGCCGCATCACCGGTCAGCCGGCGCTCGACCTCATCCGGCGCACAGCCTCCCGGGCCGGCCTCCGCAGACCGCAGGCAAAGCTCCAGCGCCAGCCCGCGCAGCCACTGCCGCCGCACGGCTCGCTCCGCCATTCGCCGGGCCAGCCATCCGCGCTGCGGAGCCACCACGAACGACAGCGCACAGAGGGCGGCGGCCGCGAGCACCACCAGCGGTCCCGTGGGAAGTCCGGGAACGGCGGCGCTCACGGCCACGCCGGCCAGGGCCGCCAACAGGCCCACGATTCCCGCCAGCAGCAGCATCGTCGCCGCCTGGTCGGTCCACTGCCGTGCCGCCACCGGAGGGATCACGACCAGCGCCGTGACGAGCACGGCCCCGGCTGCCGGCAACCCCACCACGACCATCACCGCCACCAGGGCCACGAGGGCCACGTCGATCCATGCCACCGGCCAGCCCGTGGCGGCCGCGAACGCCTCGTCGAAGGCCACGGCCAGCGCCTCCTTGAACGCCGCCGCCACGAGCAGCACGGCCAGGCACGACACCCCCGCCAGCAGCAGCGCGTCCCGGGCCGCCAATGCCGCAGTGTGTCCGAGGAGAAACTGTTCGAGCCCCGCGCTGCCGGGCAGCCCCCGGGCACTGCTCCCAGAAAGCAGGGCCACGCCCGCGCCGAATGACACGCCGATCACGAGCGCCGTGGCGGCATCGTCCCGCGTGCGGGTCAAGCGTCGCACGGCCACGAGCGCCGCCAGTCCCGCCACGGCGGACACCAGGGCCCCCGCCAGCAGCGTGGGCAGGTCGCGGCGACCCGTGGCCAGGAAGGCGGCCGCCACGCCCACGAGCGTGGCGTGCGCCGCGGCGTCGCCCGCCAGCGGCCGCTTGCGCAGAAGCGCCAGGCTGCCCACGACGCCGGCCGCGAAGCCCACCGCCGCCACGCCGGCGGCCACGATGAGCGTGTTGTAGGCGGGCATCGGGAATTGCAGGGCCGTCATGGCGTGCGTTCCCGGCGGGCCACCGCCCACCCCAGCTCCTCCAGCACCTCGATCTGTCCGGAGTAGGTACGGCGCAGGTTTTCGGGCGTGAGCACGGCCTCCGTGGTCCCGGACGCGACCAGGCGCATGTCGACGAGCGCCACGCGGTCGAACCATTCCGCCGCGGTCCGCAGGTCGTGATGCACCGCGATCACCAGCCGGCCCTCGGCACGGAGTTCGGCGAGCACGGCGAAGATCTGTTGCTGCGAACGCACGTCGACGCCGGCCATCGGTTCGTCGAACAGGTAGATGTCGGCCTGCTGGGCCAGGGCTCGGGCCAGGAACACCCGCTGCTGCTGGCCACCCGAGAGCCGGCCGATCTGCCGCCCGGCGACAGCAGCCAATCCCACGCGGTCGAGGCTCTCCAGGGCCGTGCGCCGCTCGCGGGCGCCGGGGCGGCGAAACCAGCCCACCCGGCCGTAGGTGCCCATCAGCACCACGTCCATGGCGGTCACCGGGAAGTCCCAGTCGACGGTCTCACGCTGCGGCACGTACCCGATCCGGGCCCGCACCTCGGCGAGCGGCAGGCCGAAGAATCGCACCGTGCCCCCCACCAACGGCACCAGCCCCAGCGCCGCCTTGAGGAGCGTGCTCTTGCCGGCGCCGTTGGGGCCGATGATGCCGTACAGGCAGGCCTCGTCGATCGTGAGGTCGATGTTCCAGACCACCGGCCGACGGCCGTAGGCCACCGTCACATCGTGGAATTCGACGAGCGGAGCCGACCCAGGGTCGGGCTGGCGTGAAGCCGTCATGGCGACGCCCCCCGCAGGCCGGCGACGATGGTTTCCACGTTGGCGCGGAGCGCCTTCTCCAGCGTGTCGGCGTCGCCGCCGGGCGCGCCGAGTGAATCGGAGTACAACCGCCCGCCAAGGGACAGGGCGTGGCCCCGGGCCTGCGCCCCCTCGCGGAGGGCCTCGACGTTGCGATCCGAGACGCTCGTCTCCACGAACACCGCGGGGATGCCCCGCGTGACCACCATGTCGACGAGCCGGTTTAAGTCCCCGAGCCCCGCCTCGCTCTCCGTGCTCGTGCCCTGCACGCCCACGACCTCGATCCCGTAGGCACGGCCGAAATAGCGAAACGCATCGTGTGCCGTGACCAGCACGCGGCGCTCGGCCGGGATCGAGGAGATCCGTTCCCGCGCCGCGGCATCGAGCGCCTCGAGCCGGGCGGCAAAGGCCTCGGCCCGCGCACGGTACCCGGCCGCACCGGCGGCATCGATCGCCGCCAGTGCTTCGGCCACCACGGGGGCGCAGCGTGCCCACAGCGCGGCGTCGAACCAGACATGCGGGTCGTGGCGGCCGGCGCCAACCTCGAGCAGGCGATCCCCGGGAAGCCGGTCGGCGACCATCACCACCGGGACGCGGTCGCCAAGTCGCTCCAAGAGCGTGGCCAACCGGCCTTCGAGGTGCAGGCCGGAGGCGATGACCAGGGGAGCGCGAGCGAGGCGGTCCGCGTCCCGCGGCGTCGCCTTGTAGGAATGCGGATCGATGCCCGGCCCCATCAGGCAGTCGACGGGGATGCGGTCGCCCGCCACCTGCCGCACAAGGTCGGCAACGACGGTGGTCGTGGCCAGCACGGGCCGCGGGGCGGTGCTCGTGCCCGCATCCGGCGCGGCACAGCCCGCGGACGCCAGTGCCACGGTGAAGGCCGCGGCCTGGAACCGGGACGCACGGCCCCTCCACCCGCCAGCACCGGTTTTTGGGGAATCAAAAAACATTTTTTGAAGGTTCAAAAAATCATAGTTCCCCGGCCCCCTTGTCGGCAACCCGGCCGGTCGGCGACCAAACGAAAAAAACCGACCCGCCGGCGCGTTGACCGAACCGCAGGGCATCCTTACGTTCGGAAGGGATGACCGAGGAACACGATGGAGCGGTAGCCGTGCAATCGACCTATTTCAAGCGGTTTCGCATGGAGGTTGACCTGGCGGCCACGCGGTTGCCCCCAGCCCTGCCGCCCGGCTACCGGTTCGTGCCCTGGAACGAGGCCCTCGTCGACATCCACGGCCGCACGAAATTCCGGTCGTTCCGCGACGAGATCGACGCCGCCGTTTTTCCCTGCCTGGGCGATCTGGAGGGCTGCCGGCGGCTGATGCGGGAAATCCGCGGCAAACCAGGCTTCCTCCCCAACGCCACCTGGCTCATCGCCCACGGGGCGAACCCGGAGTCGCTGCAGTGGTGCGGCACCATCCAGGGGATCGCCGAACGCGGCGGCACGGGCATGATCCAGAATATCGGCATCGTCCCCGGCCACCGTGGCCTGGGCTTGGGCACCTGCCTCATCGAGCGGGCCCTGGCGGGCTTCCGCGTGCATGGGCTGCTGCGGGTGTCCCTCGAAGTGACCGCCGACAACCGTCGGGCGGTGCAGCTGTACCAGCGGCTCGGTTTCCGCCGCACGCGAACCGTGTACAAAGTGGTGGACGGCGGCGTCACCGAGCAGGCCATCGAGGCCGCCGGTTTCGGCACGCCGGCCCTTCTGTGACGGTTCGCACTTGAAGCAGACGCTGTTCTCCGCGACTCTCGACAACGGCATCACCGTGCTGGGTGAGGAGTTGTCCGGCCTGGAGTCGGTGGCAGTCGCCTTTCATGCCCCTGCCGGGGCGATCCACGATCCGCAGGGCCGCTGCGGGCTGGCCACACTGGCGGGTGAACTCTGTCTGCGCGGGGCGGGCGACCGCGACAGCCGTCAGGTCGTCGAGGAACTCGAGGGAGCCGGCGTGCAATGGTCGCAGGCCGTGTCGACCACCCACACCAGCTTCTCGGGTGCCATGGTGGCCCGGCAGTTGCCGGACGTGCTCCCCGTCTACGCCGACATCCTGCGCCGCCCCCGCCTCCCCGACGACGAGTTCGAGGGTGCCCGGCAGATGGTGCTGCAGAATCTGGCGGCAATCGAGGACGACCCCGGGCACCGCACGATGGCGGCCCTGCGGCGCATCCATTACCCGTCCCCGTGGGGCATGCCCACCGAGGGCCTGTCGGCCGACGTCGAGCAACTCACCTGCGCAAACGTGCGCGGCTTCCTGGGTCGGCACCTGCAGCCACGGGGCATGATCATCGCCATCGCCGGCCGCATCGACTGGCAGGATTTTCTCGATCGGATCGAGCGGCTGCTGGGGGACTGGCAGGGAACGACGGCGCCGGCCGTCGCCACCGGCCCGCGCGGCCCAGCCATGCGGCACGTGCCGCACGACGCCCAGCAGACGCACATCGCCCTGGGCTGGTCGGTGCCCCCCTACCGCGATGATGCCTCCTACGACGTGACGGCGGCCCTGTCGATCCTCGGCGGTGGGCCGAGCTCGCGGCTCTTTACCGAGGTCCGCGAAAGACGCGGGCTCTGCTACAGCGTGTCAGCCGGCTATCAGACCCACCGCGACTTCGCCATGGCGCTGTGCTACTCCGGCACGACCGCCGAGCGGGCCCAGGAGACGCTCGACGTGATGCTGGCGGAAATCGACCGCCTGCCGGGATCGATCTCGGTCGACGAATTGGAGCGGGTCAAGGCGCGGGCCCGCAGCGGGCTGGTGATGCAGCAGGAATCGAGTGCCGCCCGGGCCGGTGCCATCGCCCGGCAGTGGTACCACGTGGGCCACGTGCGCACACTGGCGTCCGAACTGGATCGTTACGACCGTCTCGACGTGGCCACCGTCGAGGCCGCCCTGGCGGCGCTGCCGCCGCGGGACCTGTCGGTCGTGTCACTGGGCCGCGAACCCCTGGAGGTGCCCGGTGGCGTTCCTGCATGAGCGGCTCGACAACGGCCTGGAAGTGATCGCCGAGACCACGGAGTCGGCGTTGTCGACGAGCGTCGGCTTCTTCGCGATGACCGGCGCCCGCGATGAGCGCGACGACCTCTGGGGAGTGAGCCACTTCCTCGAACACATGGTCTTCAAGGGCACCGCCGACCTGTCGGGCGACGACATCAACCGGCGCTTCGATGCCATGGGCGCCAGCGTCAATGCTTTCACCGGGGAGGAGGACACCGTCTACTACGCCGCCGTCCTGCCCCGGCAGCAGCACGAGGCGGTCGACCTGCTGGCACGGATGATGCGGCCGGCGCTGCGCGAGGAGGATTTCGCGACCGAGAAGCTCGTCATCCTGGAAGAGATCAGGATGTACGACGACCAGCCGCCCTTCGGGGCCGACGACCGCTGCCGGGCCTCGTTCTTCGGACGGCATCCGCTGGGCCGCAGCGTGCTGGGATCGACCGAGTCGATCCAGGCCCTGCCGGTGGAGGCGATGCGCGACTACCACCGGCGGCGCTACGCCCCGGGCACCGTCGTGCTGGCCGCCAGCGGCGCCGTCGATTTTCCGGCGCTCGTCGAGTCGGCGCGGCGGCTGTGTGGCGACTGGGAGCCCGTGCCCGCCGGCGACCGCCGCGTGCCCGGCGTGCCGCGAGCCCCCGCGGTCGGCGGCGTGGAACGGATCGTGCGTCCGGCCGCCGCGCTGGCCTACGCGGTGCGCATGGCGGCCGGCCCGGCGGAGCCCGACCCCGACCGTTACGCGGCGAAACTGCTGGCGGTGGTGCTGGGCGACTCCTCGGGCAGCCGGCTTTATTGGGCGCTCGTCGACCCGGGCGACGCCGAGCAGGCCTCCCTCCACCACCAGGACTTCCTCGACGCCGGGCTGTTCGTCACGCAACTCTCCTGCGACGCGGCCGATGCCGAGTCGCTGCTGGAACGGATGCTCGGCATCTACGCGGAGGCCCGCAACCAGGGCATCGACACCCGCGAGGTCACGCAGGCCCGCAACAAACTCGCGGGCCGGGTGGTGCTGGGCGGCGAGCGGCCCCGGCGCCGGCTCTTCGACGTGGGCCTGGAGTGGTCACACTCCCGCACCTACCGCTCGGTGGCCGACACCCTGCGAATCGTCGAATCGCTGACGCTCGACGACGTGCAGCGGGTGCTGTCCGCATGGGCCCCGGACGGGCCGGCGGCCACGGTGCTGGCCGGCCCCGGTGCCGAGGGTGAGACGTCCGCCTGACCGGCGTCCAGCCCCGTCAGCGTCCGGCCTTCATCAGCCCCAGCATCGCCTCGGCCATGCTCTTGCCCAGCAGGATGAAGAACCGTCCCTCGCCGAAGTAGTGGTAGCCCAAATCCGAGGTGGCCCGGCCGAGCAGAGCCTGCTCCTCGGGCGTGATCGGCTCCTTGTCGATGTCGCGTTCCGGATACAGCCAGCGGCCGGGCTGCGGGATGTTGTCGGGGGGACTGCCGGGGCAGTTCAACTCCAGCACCTTCGGGTGCAGGAGCGGCGCGGTCTCGATCGCCCTGACGGTGCCGGCGAATTCCGGAACCGTGTTCACGAACCGCTGGCTGTCGCGAATCTCCTTCTGCTTGCCGATCTCGTTTCGCGGCCCGTTGATTCCCATCACGCCCACCACGACCTTCATGTCCGGGGCGTCGAGATCACGGCGCAGGTCCTTGATCAGGCAGACGAGGTTCCGGCTGTACTCGCGGCGCATGAGCGGATCGAACATGTCGTTGAATCCCTGAAACCATACGAACCCGGAGATCTCATACCCCGCCCGCTCGTCGTAGCCGGGAATCAACGTCTTCAGATTCCGCAGGGTGTCGCGGGTGTTGGCGAGCAATGCCCTGTACATGCCGCCGAACTCCTCCGGCCTGGCATCGGGGGGCAGTCCCGCGCTCGGCGGCCGCCAGTTCTGGTACAGGCTCGTGCCCCCCTCGGCCACCTTGATGAGCAGCACCTGCTCCTGCAGGGCCTGGCCCATGAAGTAGCCGAACGCGTATTCGGGGCCGATCTTGCTGCCGGGCGTCTCCGCGACCTTCCTGGCCCCCAGGCCGGGCTGCAACGCGGCGAAGAAAGCCCCGTTGCTGACCACACACACGTCGTCCCGTGTGACCAGCGTCTGGCCGTCGGGCTTGAAGACGCGGAGCAGGGCCGCCCGCTCACCGTCTTCGTCCTCGCCGAGAAAATCGATGGTCCGAATCTGGGCATGCCCCTCCATGTTTGACTGCCCGGCAAGGAGAAACACCCGCACCGGGCCGGTCACGGCATCCGCAGCTGGTGTGGCCAGAAGCGATGCGCCGATGATCGCGATGAACGCCGCGTGCTTCATCGACCGCGCGGCCCGGCCGCGGCCCGGCGCAGGTGGCGCGGACGGATCACGTCCGTGGCCAGACCCAGCCGCTCCAGCGCCAGGATCACGTAGTAGGTGGCGTCGAACTCCCACCAGCGGTGCTGCACGCTGGCGCTGGCCGGATCGTGGTGGTGGTTGTTGTGCCAGCCCTCGCCCATGGCCAGCACCGCCACCAGCCAGTTGTTGCGGCTGTCCTCGTCGGTCGCGTAGGTGCGGTATCCGAACAGGTGCGTCAGCGAATTCACACTCCAGGTGATGTGCCAGACCAGCACGGTGCGCACGAACACGCCCCACACAAGCCAACTGGCAGCCAGGCGCAGGCCGTGCGGCCAGTCGCCGCCGCTGATCCGGCCCACGGCCAGCCCCGCCAGGGCGAAGACCGCTGCATGGGCCATATAGATCCATAAGATGGAAGTCGGGTGCCGCTCCAGGTAGCGGTAGTAGCCGTCGGAGAGGATGTCCCGCGCATAGCGGTCGAAGAAGGAGTAGGAGCGGCGGGCAGGGACACGCCGGAACAGCCAGCCCGCGTGCGACCAGGCGATGCCGTCGCGCGGCGAGTGAGGATCGGCCGGCTCGTCGGAATGGCGATGGTGGAGGCGATGGTTGGCCACCCAGCGCGAGGGCGTGTCTTCCAGGGAACAGAGCGCGATCGTCGTCAGGCAGCGTTCCAGCCAGCGCGGCACCTTGAGGCTGCGGTGGGCGAGCAGCCGGTGATAGCAGAGGTTGATGCCCAGCGTGCCGAACACGTTCGTGCCCACGAGCGTCAGCACCACCCCCGACCAACTGAAGCACCAGGGCAGCACGGCCAGGCAGGCCAGCACGTGCACGCCGGCGATGGGCAGCAGATATTCCCAGTGCACGGCCCGGCCGGGTGCTCGTCCGATGATCAAAGGCTCGGACAAGAAACGCCCTCCGTCTGCGACTCGACCAGACACCAGCACCCTCCACATTGTCGGCCAGCGCACGGAATCCACAAGGGCGGCCCGTGCATCTCGTCGTGCCGTAGGCCGGCGGCCCTGTCGGTTGGCCGGACTGGGCAGGACGTGCCGCCGGACTGGCGTCGCCGCCGAGCCGGTTCGCGCCCGGAACGCCGATCCTTCCGCCCACACGGATGCCGTGCCATAATCCCGGTCGTCCTTCACACCAGCCCTGATCGCAGCCGATGACGCCTCTGTTCGCCGATTCCTCCCGTTGGCTCACCGCCCTGCCGCCGATCTGGATGGTAGGCATCGCAGCGGCCGGGACCATGACCGCCGCCGTGGCGGCGTATGGCCTGATGAAGGTCATAGCGCCACGGCTCGCCGCCGAAGCCCGGGCCAGCCTGGGCGATGGTTTCCTCGGGCCGGCCACCTGGCTGGGACTGACCTACGCAGCTGTCGCTGTGGCCTGTCTGGCCGCAGCCGCGGTGGGGGCGCCGGGCACATGGTGGGCACAGATCGACCAGGTGACCCGCTCGCTCGCCCGCATGACGTCGGCCAATGACTTCAGCACGACCGTGACGATCCCCGCGGGCACGGCCGGCATGAAGGTGCCGCTCGGCCTGCGGCCGCAGGAACTCGCCACGCTGGAAATGAAGAGCGATGCTTCGCTGATCGTGCGCACGCAGCAGCCCGTCGAGGGCTTCGCCCTCGTCAAGGATGCGAACGTGGCCCTGGCAGCCGCGGCCCCCTGGACATGGACGCGTGCGGAGGGCGCCACGAACCCGTTCCTGGGCCAGCAGGCGGAACTCGAAGCCACCAACCAGGGCGATCAACCGGGGCGGCTCACGATCCGCTGGCGGCTCGTGCCCGAATACCCGCAGGCGGCCATCCTCCCCTGGACGTTCCTCGTGCTGACGGGAATCATCGCCATCTACGCCGTGTTCCGGCTGGGCGCGGGCCGCGTGGCGGCCATCGCATCGGCCACCACCAAGGAAGCGATCGGCCAGCCGGTGTTCTCCGTGGCGCTGATCGCCGGGACCGCCCTGCTCGTGGCCTTCATCGTCATCCCCTACAACACGTTCGGCGAGGACGTAAAGATGCTCAAGGACAGCGGCCTCACGCTCATCAAGGTGCTGGCGCTACTGGTGGTGGTGTGGACGGCGAGCGTTTCGGTGGCCGACGAGATCGAGGGACGCACCGCCCTCACGGTGCTCTCCAAGCCGCTCACCCGCTGGCAGTTCGTGCTGGGGAAGTTCGCCGGTCTCGTGCTGGTGGCCCTGCTCGTGTGCCTGATCCTGGGGGGTGTGCTGCTGGCCACCACCAGCCTGAAGGTCGTGTACGACGCCAGGGAATCGGCCAAGGAGGTGCCGCTGTGGCGGGACTGCGCCGACGAGGTGATCACCGTCGTGCCGGGGCTGGCGCTCTCGCTGCTGGAGACGATCGTGATGGCGGCCGTGAGCCTGGCGGTGTCGACGCGGCTGGGCATGCTGCCCAACCTCATCGTCTGCTTCACGGTCTACACGCTGGGGCACCTGGTCCCGCTGATCGTGCAATCGAGCGTGGGCAAGTTCGCCATCGTGCGCTTTGTGGGGAAACTGACGGCCACGCTGCTGCCGGTGCTCGACCACTTCACGATCGAGGCGGCGGTGATCGGCGGCAGCCCGGTGCCCTGGGGCTACCTCGTCCCGGTGACCGCCTATGCCGCCCTCTACTCGACGGTGGCGATCCTCGTGGCACTGGTGCTGTTCCAGGACCGCGACCTGGCCTGAGTCACCTCACCACGTGAGCCCCGTGCGGGCGGCGACACCCACGGCGCCCCCCGCGCCGCCGGGTGCAGGCAGCGCCCACCAGCCGGTTTCCGCCGACCGCATGGCCTGTGCCTCGGCCTTGCCGTCGAGGAAGATGATCATGCCATCCTCGAGTCTGCGCTCGAGCCGCGGCCCCACTTCCAGGCCGAGCAGGCCGGCCTCGCCGTTGCGACCCAGCACCGTGCGAAGTTCGAGCGACTCGCTGCCCGTGGGCCGGTCGGACGAGACACCGACCCGACCGGTCCAGCGCATCGGCCCCTCCCAGACCACGTCCTGGTTGGCAAGCATTCCCGCCGCCACGTCGATTCCTTCGAGGCGGCTGCGGACTTCCGCCGCCAACGGCGCGGGTTGCTGATCGCGGCCGCCGGGCCCCTGCACCGCCACGCGCAGCGCCCGGGCCGACTGCTGCGCGGCCGAGGCCTCCAGGCCGCGCAGGGCCGCGGCCACCGACTCGGCGCCGGTGAAGTCGCCGAGGCCCAGGCCCTCGAACGCGACCGATTCGCCGGCCGCCGCCGCGACGAATCGCGCGGGCCCCACGAGCAGAGCGACCACGATCACGGCGACGCGCGACACCACGAATCCCTCCCCGGCAGTCGGGCGGACCCGGGCCCGCTCCCCGCACCGTACGTTATCGGCGCAGCGGGGCCGGTGGCTGTCGGCCGACCCTGCGGATTGCGGCGACTGGGACGATCAACCCGTCTTCCGCCGGGGCGGGATGGGAATCGTGGCCGGCCGCCGTGGGTTCGCAGCACCCAGGCGGACATATTCCAGGGCCTCGATCACCCGGGCCGCGATCTCCACGGCAGCCGCGCCGGCGGCCGCCGTCACGAGGGGCGGCCGCGCGGTGCGGATCGCCGCCA
This sequence comes from Planctomycetota bacterium, assembly GCA_003671185.1. Classification (GTDB taxonomy): domain Bacteria; phylum Planctomycetota; class Planctomycetia; order Pirellulales; family UBA1268; genus QWPN01. Next base: position 3,249 of record QWPN01000127.1, on the reverse strand, counting down.
GAAAGTCATCATGCTCGCAGGCGATGGCGTTCACGTCGGCGACGGTCACGGACTGCAACGGCAGCACCTCCGTGAAAAAGCGGTCCTTGAGCGCGCCGCGTTCGGACAACGGCACATCGGCGGCCACGAACGCACCCTGGCACACGCCCGCGGAGGGCGTGATGGCCTCCACCGTCTTGGTGTTCAGGTCGGCCTGGACGATGCCGTGCGGCGACCACATCGAGATGGTGCGTCGCAACTGCGGACTGATCCGTGACGCCGACAGGTCGGCCACCAGCCCGGAGGAGAACACGAGCCGGGCCCGCGCCGCATCCTCGAAGCCCCCCGTGGCCAGGATGCCCTGCGCCTCCACCCGATCCAACCGGCCAGGCTCGAGCGAGAGCACCAAATCGATGTCGTGGATCATGAGGTCGTGAATCACGCCTACGTCCAGCGACCGGAACGTGAACGGTGCGGCACGCACGGCCTCCACCACGGTGGCTCCCGGAGCCCGCTCCACGGCGGCGCGCCAGGCCGGATTGAAACGCTCCACGTGCCCCACGGCCACCACCCGGCCGCAACGGCGGGCTGCCACCGAAATCGCCCGCGCATCCTCCACGGTGGCCGCGATCGGCTTCTCCACGAGCAGGTCGACGCCGGCTTCGAGGAGCGGCAGCGCGACGGCGGCGTGCAGGCCCGTGGGCGCCGCGATGACGGCGGCATCGACGAGGCCGGGGAGGCCGAGCGGCTCCGCCAGCGCCCGGCAGCCCTGCGCGGCCGCCACGCGATCGCGGGACTCGGACACGGGATCACAGACGGCCACCAACTCCACGTCCTCGCGTGCCGCCAAAAGCCGGGCGTGAATCGCCCCCAGGTGCCCGCACCCGACCACCGCCATGCGTGTCCGCATCATGCCGCTTTCCTCCGTTCGCGGGCCCGCCCGTGCCGGCCCTGCTGTTGCATCACCAGGAAATCGAGCAACTCCACCACGGGCGGCTGCAGCGCCGCCTGCGACTGGAGAATTTCCCGGGCCTGCTCCACGCCCACCTTGGCCCGATAGAGGAGCCGGTAGGCCTCGGAGACGGCCTCGATCGCCTCGCGCGAGAACCCGCCGCGCTTCAGCGCCACCACGTTGATGCAGCGCGGCCGTGCGGGCGACCCCTCGCAGAGCATGAAGGGGGGCACGTCGTGCAGCACCCGCGACAGGCCGGCCACGAACGACCAGCCGCCGATCGTGGCCCAGTGATGCACGGCCACCACACCGGACAGCGAGGCACGCGAGTGCACGCGGACGTGCCCACCGAGCAGCGTGCCGTTGGCGATCAGCACGTTGTCACCGATGCGGCAGTCATGGGCCACGTGGCAGCAGGCCATGAGGAAGTTGCGACTCCCCACGACGGTCACACCCTCCTCCTTCTCGGAGGCGCGATTGATCGTCACGCCCTCGCGGACCACGTTGTCGTCGCCGATCTCCACGCGGGTGTCGCTTCCCCGGTAGCTGACATCCTGCGGATCGCCGCCGATCACGCAGTTGGGAAAAATGCGGTTGCGCTCGCCGATGTGCACGCTGCCCATCACAGTGACATGATTCGCCAGCACGGTGCCCCGGCCGATGACGGCTCCCGCCGAGACCACGCAGTAGGGCCCCACGCGAACGTCGGCCGCCAGGCACGCACCAGCCTCGACGACCGCGCTGGGATGCACCTGCGCGGGACGCCCAGCCAGGGGCACCGTGCCGTCGTCACCAGCGTCGTCACCAGCGTCGCCACCCATGCCGCCACCTCAAGCCGAAGCCCGCCTCCGCTGCCCCGCCAGAAGCCGCGCGGCTACTGCGGCATTGAGCCGATGACCGCTGCGACAGGCGCGAACGTGGGCATGGACGGGCCGCCCCGCCAGCGCCAGGTCACCCACCAGATCGAGCACCTTGTGCCGCACGCACTCGTCGCGCCAGCGCAGCACGTTGTCGACGGGGCCCTGGGCATCGAACACCACGAGATCCTGCGTGGTCACGCCCAGCGCCACCCCGGAGGCCCGCAACCGGCGGGCATCCTCCACGGAGATGAACGTCCGGGCGGCGGCCAAGTCGGCCCGATACGATTCCGGCGAAATCCGCACGGCGAGTGACTGCCGGCCGATCGGCCCCGGCCCATAGTCGAGCTCATACTCCACCGACAGCCCGGCGAATCGCGGCGGAGACACCTCGATCCACGACGAGTCGTCGCCCACCCGCCACACGCCGTCGGCCAGGAGAGGCTCGACCGGCGCCCCGAGACACTCCACGCCAGCGGCGTCGATCGCCTCGACGTAGGCCTGCGACGAGCCATCGAGCCCCGGCAACTCCTCGGCCGTGACCCGCACGACGCAGCAGTCGACACCCAGGCCGGCCAGCGCGCTCAAGGCGTGCTCCACCATCTGCACCTGCACGCCGGCCACGGCAAGATTCGTGCGATTCACGGCGTCGACGCGATTCTCCACCGTCGCCGCGATCCGCACCGGCACGTCGCGATCAACACGAACGAACACGACGCCCGTGCCGGCCGGCGCGGGCAGAAACTCGACCCGGCACTCCCGGCCACTCCAGTAGCCCGCACCTGTGACCGACGCCGGACGCCGGATCGTCTGCTGCGAGCGTGATGGCATGAATGAAACCGGAAAGAATGAAGGCCGCGAGCCGCCCCGCGGCGCACCGCAACACCGGACACCAGGCCGCGGCTCAGCGCAGCGGCTTGGACGGGGCGGCCGGCGCGCCGGCCACGGCGGCACCGTTGAGCATCCGCAGGATGTCCGGCGTGATGTCGACCTGCGGATCGTAGTACACGATCGGCTTGGTGATGTTGCCGAGAATCCGATTGCGGTCGCTGTTGTCGACGACCTCTCCATCGAAGCGATGCACCACGGCGATGCCGTTCTCGCGGGCGAACTGACTGACGGCCCGCTCGACCTCCGTGTACACCTGCTGGTAGACCTTGGCCTCACGATCCATGAAGTCCTTCTTCTGCAACTGGGCATTGACGCCGAAGTCGCCCTGCGCCTTGGCGATCTCGGCCTCCAGCTTGCGGTACTCGGGCGTGCCCACGTTGAAGCCCTTGAGTTGCTCCATCAGGCCGTTGATCCGGTCTCGCTCGGCCTTGAGGAGATTCTCAGCGGCCAGCACCTCGTCCTTCATCTTTTCCATGGCCGCCTTGAAGCGGGTGTGGTTCTTGAAGATGTAGCCCACGTCGATCACGGCCCCATGGCTGGCCGGAGCCGCCGACTGGGCGGCCGGCGCCG